>JAFVQW010000001.1 GCA_017504605.1 Clostridia bacterium | reverse complement strand
CGGCTCCATCCAGCCTCACACCAAGTTCCTTGGTCAGGTTTACGTTATTACCGAGAAAGAGGGCGGCCGTTCGAAGCCCTTCTTCACCGGTTACAGACCTCAGTTCTACTTCAGAACCACCGACGTTACCGGCGTTATCAACCTTCCTGCTGACGTTGAGATGTGCCGTCCCGGCGACAACGTTAACATGAACGTTGAGCTCATCACTCCCATCGCATGCGAGAAGGGTCTCCGTTTCGCTATCCGTGAGGGTGGTAGAACCGTTGGTTCCGGCGTCGTTGCTGAGATCACCGAGTAATTTTGAATTAGCTTCAAAATAAAAAATGGCTGTTACGGGGAAACCCGTAACAGCCAAAAATTAATAAACAGTTTCTTTGGGGTTGGTGAAAATCCAAGCCGGCAGTATAGTCTGCGAAGAGCCGCACGGCTCCCGATGAGGTGCAATTCCTCAACCGACGGTAAAGTCCGGATGGGAAAAGAAATATGTTAAGTTTATGAGAGCCGTTTGGCACGCATTTATGGAATATATTTCCCATTCTCACAGAGCCCCGATTTCTGTGAGCTTTTTATTTTTGGGAGAATACTATGGATAATAAAAAACGCTTCGGCACAAGAGAGATAGCGGGCGCGGCGATGTTCGCCTCTCTCGCCTTCGCCGTTGCATATCTCTGTCAATTTATTCCGAGGGTTCAGGGCTTCCTCACACCCGACGTCAAGGATGCGGTTATCGCTATCGCATCGTTTATATTCGGCCCCGCGGTGGCACCCGCGATTTCGCTCGTCGTTGCCTTTTTGGAGTTTATAACCTTCAGCACCACGGGCCCCTGGGGCTTTCTTATGAATTTCGTGTCCTCGAGCGTCTTCTCGCTCACCGCCTCTCTTATATATAGGTATAAGAGGAGCTTTGGCAGTGCCGTTCTCGGCCTTGCCGTCTCTGTGGGGCTTACCACTGCGGTTATGCTTCTTCTTAACCCGATTATCGTTCCGCTTTACTCGGGTGTCTCGCGCGAGATTGTTATAAAAATGCTGCCGGGTATTCTTTTACCCTTCAATTTTGCGAAGACGCTTCTCAATTCGGCGCTGACTATGCTTCTATATAAGCCGCTTATCAGCGCGCTCAGGCTTGCGAAGCTCGTCCCAGCGGGAAAATTTAAAACCGAATTTAACAAGAGCACTCTGCTTTCTGTAATTATCGGAGCGGCAACGCTTGTAGGGGCGTTCTTGATATTAATTAAAATATGGTAAAAAAAGAGCCGATTTTGCATTTCGCAAAATCGGCTGTTTTTATATTGAGCTGCCCGCGGTCAGCTTGATAATCAAATCGGTATCGTCGGGCTGTACCTTAGCCTCGTGCGCGGCACGGTTGCGCACCTCGGCGCCGCACCTATCGCAGCGGTGGATTATGATATATCCGCGCCTCGCATCGGGAATGGCACGCACGGGGCGCAGAAGCCCGCCGCATTCGTTCGCTCTGTCGCCGGGGTTTATATCAACGTGGAGCGAGAAAAGGCAAAAGGGGCAGTGATTTCTCGAGGTGTAGCCGAGCGGCAGCACCTCTTTGCCGCAGTTTTTACATATAAATCCGTTGTCGTTTTTAGAAAATCTTTTCGTTTCCATAAAAATCCCAAAAAGAATAATATTTCGTTTTCTCCGTGGCAAACTACTTAAAAAGAGTACCCGAAAGGAGAATATATGAAGCGAATTATAGGAATTCTCGGTCTCTGCCTTCTCTGCATAGCCCTCGGTCTTACGGTAAGCAGGGGCAGGGAGAAGGGAATAAGCCTTATCGGAGAGAGCCTATTTACCGACGCAGAACCGTGAGAAGATACGCGAGGTAATCTCCTCCGACACCGCCCGTCCGTCGAGCTCAAGCGCCGCACCGAGCGCAAGCTCTATGTCCGACGATACGGCATCGGCGGGCATTCCCAGACAGAGGGCCTCTATCGCCCGCTCGAGCATATCACGGGCGCGAAGGAGCGCCGCCTGCTGTCTCGCGCTCGCGACCATAGCATCGTGGCGTGGCGAGAGCCTCTCGTCTATGAAAAGCTCCTCCACGGCCCCCTCGAGCGCCGTGAGCGCCTCGGCGGGCCTTACCTCGGCGGATATTTCGAGAACCTTGTCAAATACTGCGGGTATTTCATACGGCACGGGTGTACCCGTGTCGCATTTGTTGATTACACAAAGCTTAGCCGCGGGGCTTTCCGAAAGAAGCTCTATAATGCTCTTATCCTCGTCGGATATACCCGAGCTCTCGAGAACATGGATTACAAGCTCGGCGGTGCGAAGCCTCTCGAGCGAGCGCTCGATGCCTATTTTCTCGACGCGGTCGAGCCCCTCGCCGCCGCGTATGCCCGCGGTGTCGGTGAGGCGTAGCGTCACGCGCCCGAGTGATGTGCTCCGCACGAGTGCATCGCGCGTTGTGCCGGGAACGTCGGTTACTATCGCGGCGTCCTCGCCGACGATGAGGTTATAGAGCGTGCTCTTACCTACGTTCGGCTTTCCCACGATAACCGTGTCAATTCCTTCCATAATTGCCCGCCCGGTGCGATAGGTGTCGGTCAGGCGGGATATTATAGCCCTCGCCGAGGACAGAGCCTCGAGGCACTCGGCATCGCTATACTCGCCGAGGTCCTCGTCGGGATAGTCGATGCGCGCGAGGGTGGAGCTTAATACCTCTGTCAGAATATTACGTATTTTTTCGAGCTCGCCGCGTAAAAGCGCGCGCTGCTCCCCGCCCGCGAGGCGGAGCTGCTCACGGCTCGTAGCATCGAGCAGCGTTCCTATCGCCTCGGCCTCGGTGAGCGTGAGCTTTCCGTTTATAAAGGCGCGGCGGGTAAATTCGCCCGCCTCCGCGGGCACCGCCCCCTCTTTAAAGAGCAGCTCGAGGACCGTCCTCGTCAAAAGAATACCGCCGTGGCATGAGAGCTCGAAGGTGTCCTCGCCCGTATACGAGGCGGGGGCGGGGAAGGCAGTCAGGATACAGTCGTCAAGGATTTCGTCGCCGTCCTTGACAAAGCCGTATATCGCGGTGCGCGGCGGGTATTCCAAGAGTGCTCTTTTTGATGCGGGGTGGAAAACCCTCGCCGAAAGCTCAAGCGCACCCTCGCCCGATACGCGGATAACCGCAACCCCACCCTTTCCGGGTGGGGTTGAGATTGCGGCAATTATGCTGCCGAGCATTTACTTAATATCCTCGTCGTCGCAGTCACCCTCGGCGCCGAAAATATCGTCGTCGGCGGGATGAGTTGCCTCAACGGTTACCGTCTCTGCCGCTCTGTCGTCATCGAGGTCGGTGGGAACGGATACGTCTATGGCACCGACGGATGCGGTTACGTCATCCTCGTCGGGCTTGAACTCCTCTGCAAGAGGGGTCTTAGTCTCCTCGAAGAGCTCGCTCGGCTTCTTGTCGGTGAGGAAGATAACTATTTTACGGTTATTGTCCGAGCCAATCGAGTTCGTGGAAACGCCCTCGATGCCCTGAATTTCGGAGTGAATAATTCTTCTCTCGTATGCGCTCATAGGCTCGAGCATAACGCTTCTTCTGTTGCGAAGCGCCTTCTGCGCCATTCTGCGTGCGAGTGCGCGGAGGGTCTGCTCTCTCTTTGCTCTGTAGCCCTCGATGTCGAGAGTAACGCGGCTCTTATCCCTCTCGCCGTTGACGTTCTTTCTCGCGCTTGCAAGGTTTGCAAGGTACTGAAGAGCATCGAGCGTGTCGCCGTGGTGACCGATAAGCACCGAGGCATCGTTACCCTTAATGGTAATTCTTCTCGTGCCGTCGTCGCAGGTATAAAGCTCTGCTACCGCATCAAGTCCGATGTCGGCGATAACGGTATTGATAAAGTCAAAGGACATATCCTCGCCGACGGATACCTCGCGGCGCTCGAAGTTGAGCTCTGCCTCGGGGATAACGCGGCTCTTCGGCTTGGACTCGGTGAGATTATGAAGCTCGGGAGCATCGCTTCTCTTCTTGTGGCGGTTTCTCTTTCTCTTGCTTTTAGGCTTCGCCTCTCCGCCCTCTGTCGCGGGTGCATTCTCGGCTGCGGGAGCCTCTGCATTGTTCTCGCGGCGAGCGGGCTTCTCACGGCGTCTGTCGTGACGGGGCTTCTTCTCGTCGGGAATTTCAATATAAGCCTTTACCTGAGCGGGCTTAACGCCGATAATACCTAAAATACCGCGGCTGCCGAGATGAAGCACCTCGAAGCTCACGTCGTCGAGCTCGCCCACACCGAGCGCCGCTCTCGCATTTTCCTTAGCCTCGGCAACGTCGCGGCCGGTGGCAATTATTTCTTTAATCATTATTATTTCCTCTTTATATGTCAGTCTTTAATTTCGGGTACGTCACTGCTGATTGCGCGGGTGGATTTGCCCTCGCTCTTGATTTCTGGGAGCTCGTCGTAGTCGTCCTCGTCAATATAGTGGAGCGACTTGTATTTCGGCTGTCCCTTAGCCATTTGTCTGTAGGACTTCTCGGCCTCCTTCTGCTGGCGCTTCATCTCGCGGAGCTCCTCCTCGGTGTACTTGGGAAGAGGCATAGCCTTCGAGAGAATGAAGGACTGCAAAAGTCCGAGAAGCGACTGGAATATCCAGTAAAGACCGAGCATGCCCGAGAAGTTGAACGCGATAAAGAGCGTCATAAGGGGCATAACGAGGTCCATCATCTTCATAGAGGCCTGAGCCTGCGCGTCCTGAGCCGACTGCATGCCGGTATTGTTCATCTTACGGGTGAGCCACATGGAGAGCCAGGAGGACACCGCCGCAAGAATGGGAATAAGCACGAGCAGATTAAGCGGCTTGAAGCTTGGCGTATTAGCAAGGTTAACGCCGAGGAACTTAAAGTTAGGTATGGTCGAGGGGTCGAGACCCAGCTCCTCAACGCCGCTGTCGCCTTCCTCGTATATTCTGTTTATAAGCTCAATCTCGGTGATTTTGCTGACGTCCTCGCCCTCGTTCTTGTATTTGTTTTTGAGCGCGGCGACCACGTCCTTCTGAGTGATTTCACGGGTGTAGTTGTAGTCGATTACTTGTCCGTCCTCGTCCTTTACCTCCTCGACTACTATATCCTTGAAGTAGCTGTTGAAGGCTGTTGGAATATTAGTGTCGGTCCATTCCTCGTTCTTGTAGTTGGCGTTGTATGCGTCAAACGCGTCCGAGGTTTTCGCGATATAGGAGAGGGGGTTCTGAATAACGGTGTAAAGAAGCATAATTATGGGGAGCTGGATAAGCAGGGGAAGACAGCCCGACATCGGGTTGTAGCCCTCCTTCTGCTGGAAGTCCATAATCTCCTGCTGCTGCTTCTGCATAGAGACCTGGTCGGTTCTGCCCTTGTACTTAGCGCGGATAAGCTCAATCTTCGGAGTGAGCTTCGCCATTTTTATCTGGTTCTTCTGCTGCTTTATGGAGAAGGGAAGAAATACTATCTTGAATATGAGTGCATAGAATATAAGAGCTATCGCGTAGCTCGTGGTTATGCTGTCGAAGAACGAGAGCATAGCACCTAATGCACGGTAAAGCCAATCTAACATTTTTCAGTTAATCCTTTTCTTTTATTTGCTCGGCATCTGTGTCCGCTATCCTGTTTTTGCGCCTCGCTCTTTTTTCGGGTACGGGGTCGTATCCGCCGCGGCAGAAGGGATTACAGCGCAGAATACGCCATACGGTAAGAGCAAAGCCGATGAAAAAGCCACGTTTCTGAAATGCCTCGAGGGCATAGGCGGAGCAGGTCGGAGTGAACCTGCAACAGGGTCGTTTCAGCGGTGAGATATATTTTTGATAGAGGCGTATGAGCCAAATCATTACGTGCTTCATTATTCCTCGTACATACCGAGCTCGGTAAATGCGGCGTGAAGATATTTTTTAATATCGCCGCTTTTGAGTTTCGTCGCGCGACTGCGCGCGGCAATAACGATGAGGAAGCCGCGCTTCAGCGGTCTGTCCTTTTCCACCGCCCGAAGTCCCTCTCGTAAAATTCGTCTCGTGCGGCTTCTGACCACAGCGCCGCCGAGGGTCTTCGATACGGTAAGGCCAATGCGGTTGACCTTGATTTTTTGCGGGTGCGCCTTCGCCAAACGCTTAGCAGCGTAGTCGGGAAGGACGTATACGGCAAGAGCCGATGTCACTGCTCTTTTACCCTTTGAATACGCCTTTGAAAACAAATGGTTTTCACATATTGCTTTAAACTTCATAAAAATCTCCGTCTGCGACGGGAAGTGGGCCACCTAAACAAAAACCCCGATAAATTCCGCAAAACGAGCGATTTATCGGAGGTTTTGTATGTCACGGTGCGTGACCTGTGCCGTGCGAAATCAATTCGGCATTAATAGGTGAGGCGAGCTCTTCCCTTGGCGCGTCTTCTCTTAAGAACTTTTCTGCCGTTAGCGGTTGCCATTCTCTTTCTGAAGCCATGCTCTTTGTTTCTCTGTCTCTTCTTAGGCTGATATGTTCTCTTCATAATAGCACCTCCTTCATTAAATTAACATCTGCTTTTTTGCGTATTCATATTAACGCAAGTTATATTATAAACTAAATAAACTAAAAAGTCAAGAGTTATTTTTAAAATTAATCGGTGGCGTCGGTAAAATAAAGGGTCTGCAAAGCAAAATGTGCCGAGCCGCCGCTTACGCGCGATATAATCGCGCGCGAGCCCTTGACAAGAGGGTGTATTTCTGTTAAAATATATAGATAGTAAAGAATGGGAGGCGCAAGAGTGGGAGTAAGGTCGGTTGGCATCTACACCCTCGGCTGTAAGGTGTCCCAGTACGAGAGCTCGGCTATCGGCGAGGAGTTTTCCCGCCGCGGTGTCAAGGTGCGCCCGTTTTCCGAGGTATGCGACGCCTACGTTATAAATACCTGCACGGTTACCGCCGAGAGCGACCGCAAGTCGCGGCAGATAATAAGGCGGGCGATTTCAAAGAACCCCGCCGCCGTCGTAGCCGTCGTCGGCTGCTACACTCAGCGCGCGCCGAGCGAGGTCGCACAGATAGAGGGCGTTGATATAATTCTCGGCACGGCGGACAAGCTGTCGGTGGTTGACAGGGTTCTTTCCGCCGCTCGCGGGCGGACCGAGATTTCGGTCTCCGACCTCTCGGGCACCCCCTTTGAGCCTATGCATATAGAGAGCGCGCCGAGAACGCGCGCCTACGTTAAGATAGAGGACGGCTGTGAGGCTAAGTGCACCTATTGCGCCATATCCGCCGCGCGCGGCCCCGTACGCTCGAAGCCGAGGGACGAGGTAATACGCGAGGTTGAGAGCCTATACCGCCGCGGTACTCGCGAGATAGTTTTAACGGGAATAGAAACCGGCTCCTACGGAGCAGATTTCGAAGAAAAATATACTCTTGCCGACCTCGTGCTCGAGCTTGATAAGAGGGGCTCGTGCGAGCGCCTTAGGCTCGGCTCGCTCGCTCCCGAGCTCGTCGGGCGGGAGTTTATAGAGAAGGTGGCGGGGACGAAAATTCTCGTGCCGCACTTTCACCTATCGCTCCAGAGCGGCTCGACGGCGGTGCTTCGCCGAATGAAGCGCAGATATACCGCCGAGAGGGCGTACGAGAATATCCTTCGTATAAAGGAATATATGCCAAGCTCACAGTTCACGGCAGACCTTATGGTCGGCTTCCCCGGTGAGACCCGCGAGGAGTTTGCCGTGACCTGCGACTTCGTGCGTCGCGTTCGCTTTCTTGATGCACACGTCTTCGCCTACTCGCGCCGAGAGGGCACGCCCGCGGCATATTACGAGGGTCAGGTGGACGAGGCCGAGAAGCACGAGAGGAGCCGCGAGCTTATCTCGCTTGTAGCCTCGGTGCGCGACGGCGTTCTTTCGGATATAGTTGCGCGTGGCGAGCCCCTGCGATGTATCGCCGAGCGGGTTTTGGGCGGGGTTGCCCTCGCTCACTCCGACGAGTTCTGCGAGGTGCGGGCCGAGGTGCCGCCGATTTCGGTCGGGGATATGTTCTTCGCGCTACCCGTGTCGCATAAGGACGGCATAATTACCGCTAAATTCACTGAGAAAATATAAATAATTATTTACAATATGGAGTGCAAAATGGAAAACAACCGCAAAACAATGGACAAAATCGTCGCTCTTTGCAAGAACCGCGGATTTATCTTTCCCGGCTCGGAAATCTACGGCGGACTTTCTAACTCTTGGGACTACGGCCCCCTCGGCGTAGAGTTCAAGAATAACGTAAAGCGCGCGTGGTGGAAGAAATTCGTGCAGGAGTCGCGCTACAACGTCGGACTTGATTCGGCTATTATAATGAACCCTGAGGCTTGGGTTGCCTCGGGACACGTGGGCGGATTCTCCGACCCCCTTATGGACTGTAAGGGCTGTAAGGCGCGCCACAGAGCCGATAAGCTTATAGAGGAATACGCCTTCCAAAACGGCACCGACGACAATCCCGCGGGCTGGTCCTTCTCCGAGATGGCCGACTTTATAAAGAAAAAGGGAATTGTCTGCCCCGACTGCGGCGGAAAAGACTTTACCGATATAAAGAAATTCAACCTTATGTTCAAGACCTTCATCGGCGTTACCGAGGACAATACCAATACGGTATATCTCCGTCCCGAGACGGCACAGGGCATCTTCGTAAACTTCCCCTCGGTTCAGCGTGCGGCGAGACGTAAGCTCCCCTTTGGCGTTGCGCAGATAGGTAAGTCCTTCAGAAACGAGATTACCCCCGGTAACTTCGTATTCCGTACCCGCGAGTTCGAGCAGATGGAGCTTGAGTTCTTCTGCAAGCCCGGCACAGACCTCGAGTGGTTTGCATATTGGAAGAACTACTGCCACAAGTGGCTTCTTGACCTCGGTATGCGCGAGGAGAACCTTCGCCTTCGCGACCACGACCCCGAGGAGCTTTGCTTCTATTCCAAGGCTACGACCGACTTCGAGTTTTTCTTCCCGTTCGGCTGGGGCGAGCTTTGGGGCGTTGCCGACAGAACCGATTACGACCTCGGTCAGCACCAGACCCACTCGGGCAAGGATATGACCTACTTCGACCAGGAGAGCGGCGAGCATTATATTCCTTACGTTATCGAGCCCTCGCTCGGAGCCGACAGAGTTGCTCTGGCCTTCCTTGTTGATGCATACGATGAGGAGGAGCTTGAGGGCGGCGACGTGCGTGTCGTTCTTCATCTTCACCCCGCTCTCGCACCCGTTAAGTGCGCGGTGCTCCCGCTCTCGAAGAAGCTCTCCGAGGCGGCGCTCGAGCTCTACGACGACTTGGCGAAGGAGTTTGCGGTTGACTTCGACGAGACCGGCTCTATCGGTAAGAGATACCGCCGTGAGGACGAGATTGGTACACCCTTCTGCATCACCTACGACTTCGATACCGAGAACGACGGCTGCGTAACCGTTCGTGACAGAGACACTATGGAGCAGGTCAGAATTCCTCTTACCGAGGTAAAGGCCTACATCAGAGAAAAAATCGCATTCTGAATTTAAAGCGAGCGAGAGCGCACGTCGTGCTCTCGCTCCTAAAATATGGAGATAAAAATGGGACAAGTGCAAAAAATCGCCTCGTTTACGGTAGACCACGACAAAATCAGCGAGGGAATATACCTGTCGCGTATCGACGGCGACGTTACCACCTACGACCTGCGCACCCGCGTGCCCAACGCGGGGGATTATATGGATAATCTCACTATGCACTCGGTTGAGCATCTCTTTGCGACCTACGTCAGGAGCTCGGACATTGGGGAGCGTGTGATTTATTTCGGGCCTATGGGCTGTCAGACGGGCTTCTATCTCCTCGTCAGGGATGCGAAGAATGAGGAGGTTCTCGCGACGGTTATCGATACGCTTGAGAAAATAATTGCCCACACGGGCGATATGCCGGGTGCTTTGCGGCGCGAGTGCGGCAATTATAAAAACCTATCGCTTTCTTCGGCTAAGGAGGAGTGCCGCCGCTATTTATCGGTGCTTCGCTCTCGGGAAAACGACTTTAAGTACGAGGTGTAGTATGGAAAACAGAGCTGACATAGGAATAATAGGCGCACTTGAGGACGAGGTCGCGGGCCTTATCTCGATGCTCTCGGAGCACGGGTGCGAGAGGCTCGGCAGCGTCGAGCTTCATACGGGAGGGCTCTTTGGAAAGAGGGTTGTCGTATGCCGCTCGGGTGTGGGTAAGGTTTTCGCCGCCCTCGCCGCCGAGGCTATGATAATAGGCTACGCTCCCTCTCTTATAGTTAACACGGGTGTCGGTGGAGCGCTCGATAAGTGTCTTAACACGGGGGACGTGGTAATTGCCACGAGCCTCGTTCAGCACGATATGGACACCTCACCCCTCGGCGACCCGAAGGGGCTCGTGTCGGGAATAAATAAGATTTATTTCGATACCGATGCGCGCGCGGTGAAAATACTTGAGGCGGCTGCCGCGGAGCAGGGGATACACGCTATCTCGGGCAGGATTGCCTCGGGTGACCGCTTCGTTGCCTCGGCAAAGGAGAAGCGGCGTATCCTCTCCGATTTCTCGGCCTCGGCGTGCGAAATGGAGGGCGCGGCCATAGCGCAGGTGGCCTACGTAAACGACACGCCCTTCGCCGTGATACGCGCAATATCCGACAGCGCCGACGGCGAGGCCTCGATGGACTACCAGAGCTTTTTGCCGCTCGCGGTGCGCTCGTCGCTTGCCCTGACGCTTGCTTTAATTGAAAAATATTAACGGTATAACTTAAAACAAAAAGGAAGAGGCCTTAAAGTCTCTTCCTTTTCTTAATTTTATTGCCGCCAGAAATCCTCAAGTATAAGCTTGAGGTCCTTCGCATCATCAACGAAGTTCATTCCACGCCAAAGGTCGGGAATGATTTTTTTATACACGGGGTCGTCGAAGCGGTCGTCGATGAGCACGATAACGCCTCTGTCGTCCTCGCGGCGTATCACTCGGCCCGCCGCCTGGAGCACGCGGTTCATTCCGGGGTATACGTAGGCGAAGAGCCTGCCCTCGTCATATCTTTCGTTGTAATACTCAGAGATTGCCTCGCGCTCGTTCGAGAGTGCGGGCATGCCTATTCCGACTACTATGGCGCCTATCAGGCTGTCGCCGACGAGGTCCACGCCCTCGGAATATATACCGCCCATAACGCAAAAGCCGATAAGATACTGCGGCGAGTGGCTGCGAAAGGCATCGAGGAAGTCCTCTCTTTCCTTACCGCTCATTCCGCGCCGCTGAAGGAGCACGCCAAGCTTCGGGTATTTACGCGAGAAGTCGGCGGCGAGCGCCTCTGCGTATTCGAAGGAGGGGCAGAATACCATATAATTTCCGCGCTTCGCCGACAGGGTGGCGGCAATCACGCGCGAGACCGCGCCGAGCGTTCTTTCGCGCTCGGAATAGCGGGTGCTTATCTTGTCCATTATCGCCACCGAGAGCTGCTCGGGGGCAAAGGGGGAGGGCAGGACGAGAAGCTCGGCCGAGCTGTCGGCACCGAGTGTCGATTTATAATAGTCGGCGGGGGAGAGGGTGGCGGAGAAGAAAACCGCTCCGTGCCCGAGCTCAACGCGCCGCGCAATTTCCTTTCCCGTATCGATGCAGAGCAGCTTTATCTTTATATCTCCCTCGTCGAAGTAGAGGAACATCTTGTAGGCATCGTCGAAGGCTAAAAGCGTAGCCTCGAAGCGCTTGACCTTGTATAAAAGCTCGCGCACGGCACGCGCCCTCGCGTACTTTTCTGCGTCGGGGGAAATCAGGATAGAGAGAAGCTCGGCATCGAGCGCCTCGGTGAGCGAGGAGAATATTTCGTATAGCTCGGGGGGCGGCTCCGAAAGATGTGCGAAGGAGCTTCTTCTCCCCTCGGGGGAGGTGCGCATACCGTCCGAAAGATGCGGCGATATTATGCGGTCGATAGCCTCGGCGCTCTTATAAAGCCGCATAATAAGCGGCGAGTGCTCGGTTATGAGCGGATTTTCCGCGAGCGAGATAATCTCCGAGGTGGAGATTTCCGCCGAATAAATTTCACGCGCCCGCTCGGGCAGATTGTGCGCCTCGTCGACGAGGAAGGCGTACCTGCCCCCCTCGGTGAAGAAGCGGCGCAGATATACCACGGGGTCGAAAAGATAGTTGACGTCGCAGATAACAACGTCGGCAATCTCGGAGTATGCGAGCGAGAGCTCGTAGGGGCAGGTCCTATAGCGCTCGGCCACGAGCGCTATATCGATACCGTCAATTACCGTTTTTTGCATATCGTAAAGCTCGATTACCGCCTCGGCGAGCTTGTTGCATTTGGAATTCTCGCAGGCATCTCTCGTATCGCGGCAGAGGAGCCCGCGGCGGCAGGTGCGCTCCTTCGCACGGAGCATAACGGCGCGCAGCTCGGCTCCCTCGCCTATAGTCGTCAGGCACTCCCTCGCCGCCTCGGCGGTCGTGGTCTTCGGGGTCAGATAGAACACCTTGTCAATATGCCCGTCGCCGAGCGCGCGAAGAGCGGGGAAGAGGGCCGAGACCGTCTTACCCGTGCCCGTGGGGGCCGTCGCGATAAGCGTCGTGCCTCTCGCTATATTTCTGTATGCGGCGCGGATAAATTCGCCCTGTCCGTCGCGCATATTACGGTAGGGAAATTTAAGGCGTGCAAGAGAGGGAAGGCGGCGCGTTACGCGCTCTGCCTCGGGGCGTGCGTAAATTCCGACCGACACGCGACAGCGCTCGAAGAATTTATCGAGAGCGGCGCGCGAGACGCTCTCTCGCCGCTCGGCCTCCTCCGCCGTCTTACGGTTTACGAGGGTGATGATGAGGGTCAGCTCGGGGAGCGAGTGGAGCTCGGCGTACGCCTTAGCGAGCACGAAGGCCTCGCCGCGGAGCTCTGCGAGCGCCGCGCGCGAGGGTCGGGAGGGCGAGGTGTCAATATCGCGGGTGAGGTAAAGCTCCGAGCCGCGAGCATCGACGCGGGCGCTAAGACAAAACTCGTAGCCGCCCGCCTCGAAGCAGTATTCGATAGGCTCGCCGACCTCGTAAGCGTCGGCTTTGACGGCGGGCTCGTCCTCCTCGAAGGGGAGAGTGGGAGAAATCCTGCGCCTCGCACAGCTGACAAGCTCGGATAAGCCTATAAGTATCTTTCCTCTTTGGCCGTCGTATCTCATACCCGCCCCTCCTTTCAAAAAATCACGCCTTGTAAGCTATAATCATTATAGCACAGCTTTATACTAAAATCAAGTTTCGGAGGATAAAAATACGGGTGTAAGCTCTTGTTTACATTTTCTCCCCAGAAATGCATCGAGAATATCGGCACGGGTCCTCTGCCAGTCCGAGAGAGGCCCGCTTACGTAGCCCCAGCCGCCCGTGTAGCCCTTATATGCCGCAAGCGGCAGAGTTGAGAGCTTAAGGACACCCTCGATAATGCTCTCGGCAGTCAGCCCGTCGCGCAGATTAAGAGCCACCGACACCGTGAAAATCATACAGAGCGTGGTCGGAATTAGGCGCAGGGTGAAGCGCAGGAGCTTATCCCCCTCGGGCGAGCGAAGCTCGCTCCTTCCGCCCCCGCGCTCGTCGGAGAGAAGTGCCGCGGGGGTCAGGGGCACGGGGCGCAGGGCCCGCGCCCGCTTATATATGCGCCGCTCGCTGCGCCGACAGTCCTTACCCGAGAGATACTCGGAGTAGCCCCCGGGGCCGAGGCCGTGTGCGAAAAGGAATTCGCGCCGCCTGTATTCGAGCTCCCGCTCGGTATATTCCGAGCAAAAGGCACGTAGCTCCTCTATATCCTCGCCGCGTATTTTCTCGCGCCGCGAGCGGTACTCCTCGCTCACAGCTATATAGCTCTCCGACGACCTTGCCGCACGCTCGCCCGCATCCTCAAGAGAAAAGTAGATTATGTAGGATGCGCCGAGAATGACGAAGAGGGTCGTGGTTACGCGCTCGGTGCCGAAGCCCGAGAAGCTTATCTCGGTAAATATTACGAGAGCGGCAATAATGGCCGTCAGGAGCGCGATTATCTTGCCGAGGTTTTCGAGCAGGGTCCCTGCGCCGCGCTTAATTATCTCGCCGCTCTTGATGAGTGAGGCCTCAAAGTCGTTTTTCATTCCGCCCCCTCGCTATCTTCCCCGCGCCGCGCGAAATGAAAGCAAATCGCGCCGAGCGAGCTCGATATAAAGCCGACGAAGCCTATAACCGTCATCTCGTCTGCAATTTTCGAGAGCAGGAGAAAGCACAGAAAGAAAATAAGCCACACGGTATGTATGCTCGGCGAGGAGAGAAGCCTTTTCAGGGCGCGCCAAAGAGGTAGCGCGCATATTGCAAGCAGGAGCACGGTAAAGCCCGAGAGCACGCTCTCACTTCCTCTTGACATCCAGAGGGGAAAGAAGCTGACGGTCGCCAGGGCGGGAGGAAGGGTGCAAAGAAGCATACCGAGAGCGCGAAGGGCGAGGCTCTTACTCTTTGTCTGCCGCTTCATTTTCCGAAAGCTCCATTCTCATTTTTGCGACACGCTCGCCTATTTCGTCCTTCTTGTACTGAGGAAGAGACGAGGACATAAAGACGTCGTAGAGCAGCTCTACCTGCTCCCGCATAACGGTGTTGAAGCGCTCCCGCTCGCCCGCATCCTCGCTAAGCGCATCGAGGCGCTCGGCGATTTTTTTCATTCCCTCGTCCGTCCTTTCGATGACACTCTCGGCACGCTCGAGGCCCGAGCTGAGCGCGAGGCAGAGCTCCTTATTCTTCTCGCTCTCGCTCTCGACGTTCTCGCTTAGCTTGCCAACCGTGCCGCCGAGGCTCGTCAGGGCTCCGCGTAAGAGTGGCAACAGCCCCTTTTTATATGCGAAGGAGAGAATAAGAGAGCCGATAAAGGAGAGGGCACAGAATATTTCCGTTGCGTATTCGCTGACGGCCTCGAAGATAACCGAGAAGGGGCTCTCCTCGGCTTCTGCCGCCCCCGTCACGCTCTCCGGGCTCTCCTCCTCGGCGGCGTAGGCCGAGGCGGAGAAAAGGCACAGAAGAGCGATGATTAAAATGCTTATCAGTAGAGTTTTCTTGTTTCTTTTCACTTGTTGTTTCCTTTCTTTCAGAACGTTAAGCCGCGCGCGATTTTTTCGGAAAGCGCGGCGATTTCCGCCTCGGCACGGCCGAGCCTGTCCTCTAATTTTGCCACACGGCTAATCAGCCGTCTTAGCGTTTTTTCAGAGGTGGGCAGGGGGAGAAGCTCTCTGCCGAACTTGCGTATCCCCTCGAGCTCTATGCCCCTCGATTTTACGGATATTATCGGGGTGTAGTCGCCGTCGGGGAGCTTGCTGAGATTTATCTCACAGCGCCCGTCGATAATCGGGGCACAGAGCCGCCCGACGTGGAGCACGCCGCCCGCCGCACCGTCTATTTTAAATACCGCGCGGCCACCGCCGCCGACGAAGGAGCTTATCTCTCCGTAGCCGTCCGATACCGTGTAATTTAATACCGTCACTGCTCCTCCTTCTCGAAAACGAGCCTTATCTCGTCTTCGGTTTCCTCGTAGTATGCGTTATGCACCTCGCCGGGAATTTCGGGCGGCTCGTCGGGGACGAGCGGCTTATACCCCGATGCCCGAAGGAGCTCGGGCGTTGGGTTGGTTATGGCTCTGCCCGCGACCTTAATAAGCCGCCCCGAGATTGTGGAAAGCGTGCCGTCTTCGTTTAATTTTGCGTACATTTCTTTTTTCCTTTCCTTGCTTTATGGTTGGATATATTCTGCCTTGACGTAGGGGCGGTTTACCGAGGCCGCCTCTACGTTGACCTCGCCGCGGTAGGACACCGGCGCCACCCTCTTTGCATCCTCATATACGGGCGTTGCTCTCTTATAGAAGGCGGTTATCGGATGCGCGGTGATGAAATCCATAGCCTCGTCCGCCGTGGTGTAGTCGTCGGAGAGCGTGAAATAGAAGTGCCAGCCGCTGCTGCTCACACAGCAGCTGTAGGTCGTTCCGACGAGCGCGTCGAGGTTCCTCACGCTCTTGAGGCAGCTCGCGGCGGCGGGGCCGCTTGCCACGGCGGGCTCGCTCTTTATTACGGCGTAATAAATCCGCGTTTCCTTATAGGTCATAAGGTAGAGGTATACGCGGCGGTCGAGCTGCATCTCGCGTACGTAGCGAACAATTTTGCCCGTGCCGAGCGAGTATTCGTCGGCAACCGTTTCCGAGGCCCCCTTAAACGAGCGCAGGGGCTCGCTGAGAATAAGCTCGGCGCTTATGCCGCGGTATTTCTCCACGCTCTCGAGCACTGTTGGATTGTATCCCTGGAATATGCCGAAGCTCTTCTTCTCAAAGGCGATTATCGGCATAATCTTGTTGGAATATACGTACTGAAGTGCTCGCGGGGTGTCGTAGGGCAGGCCCACGACCGCTATATGGTTAACTCCCTCGGTGGCACCCGAGGCCTTGTAGGAGTAGATTCTCGAGCTCTCCACGTGCGACATCTGAAGATTGAAGTTAAAGACACCGCCGATAACTCTGCCCTCGGCTATGGCGCCCGCGCGGAAGGTGTACTGTGTCTTTGCGAGCGCAACGTAGGAATTGGTCACAAGGTCGATGGGCTCGGTTGCCGCGGGGCAATTGAGGTAGAAGAATTCCTCGTCCTCATCTGCTATCATATCGGGGCGCAGTATGCGGCATATTCTGAGAAACTCGTCGGCATCGAGGAAGTTCGCGCCGTGAATTCTCAGGTTGAAGCGGTAGCCCGTCGTGCCGTCGTCGAGGGTAACGGGGTCGCCCGCGTGCGTATACGTGGCAACGGTGGGGTATACGGGGTTACTAACGCTCGCCACCGTATTGCCGATAACCGTTACGCTACGCAGTGAGCCGCCGTCCTCGGCGGTGTAGGTAACGATGCCGAGACCCGTCGAGGAGGTGGGGGCCTTATCGACACTGCTTAAAACCGCACTGAGAATACGCCTATTCATGGTACACGCCCCTCACCGTGCACTGAATAGCCCCGTCGTACCAGAATACGAGGGTATAGTGACAGTTGAAGTCGGGATAGAAGTAGCCCGAGTAGCAGGAGCTGCCCGCGCAGCGCACCTCTTCGGGAACCGAAAGCATAGTTCCCTCGTCGTTCGTGTCGAAGCAGAGCGTAGCGTAATAATCCTCCTCTATCGGGTCGGGGAAGGATACGTTAATTTCGGTCATTACTCCGTACCGAACGTCGTCTGCTCGCTCGAGCAGAATGTTTACCTCACTCGTGCTCTTAACCCTCGAGCCGAGGAAGGGCAGGGCCGAGAAGGCTCTCTCGCCGTCTCCTATCTTTACCGAGAAGCGGCCGTCACCGTCGTCAAGAAGGGCAATGGTACCCGCGGGAATAACTCTGTCGTTCTGTTGCCATTCGTCACTCGTTCCGCGGAGCTGCTGCATTAAGCATTTCATTCCTCACTCCCCCCTTCCTCTATCTCGAGCATATCGGCGGGGCCGCCGGCATCGAGCAAAAGATTGTCGATTTCTCCCGAGGCCGACTCGATTTTTTTGTCGAGGTCCGCGAGCTCGAGCCTTATATCCGTGAGGGCCGAGGGCAGTGCCTCGCCGAGCACCGAGAGCCTGTCACCGAGCGAGCCCTCGCGGATTTCGCCGAAGAGGTCGTAGAGCGTGTGCCCCTCCGAGAGGCCCGTCAGAATATCCCTTGCGACGGAGTAGTCGTCGGGCTCGGATTTTAAATAGGCGATGAGCGCGTTCAGGCGCTCGATTATGAAAAGCGGGAGCATATCAAACGCCGCCTTCATCTCGCTCGCGGTATAGCCGCGCCCGCCGAAGGCGGCGGGGGCGGTAGGCCTTGTGGGCAGTGATGACACCTTCAGTGCCGATATTTCACTGTCCGAAATAGGTTGAATATTCATTTTTCTTTCCTTTCTTTTTTAATCAGCTCCGCTTAATCTTGCCCTTAACCGTGTAGCGGTAGGTTATCGAGTAAATTCCTATCGGCGAGGCGAAGCCGTCGGAGGATATCGCGATTTGCTTTTCGACCCAATTCTTTTCCTTTTCATTGACGGGGAGCGAGAAGTAGTCTCCGAAGAAGAAGGTAAGGGAGGAAAAATCAAGCTGGTCGAAATCGAGCTCTCCGCCCGGCAGATAAAGAGGCTCGGTAAATCCGCGCCTGTCGGTGCCTACAGAGAGGCTGACGTGGGTACCCGTGTAGCTTTTACACTTGATTACGAGCGAGTGCTTTACCGTACTCTTTGCGAGGTGGGGAATATTGCAGTCGTCGAAGGCGGTTTTGATAAGGTAGGTCGGAGCGTGTCCGTCGAAGGAATAGAAGTCGGGGTGAATTCTGCTGCCCATTCTCGCCTTATAGCTCTTTTCGTCAAAGTCGGCCTTGGTGCTTATTCTCTCGGGCGCAACTCCGCGCATGTCGTTATTGAAAATACACACGTCTCCGCGGTCGTTACCGAAAAGGAGAAGCCGTCCGTCGCTGAAGAGCGTTCTCGCGGGATAAAAATCTCCGCCCACGCTCTCGCCTGTCGGGTAGACCGCATAGCGCTGTCCGTCTATCACACAGAAGCTGTAGCTGCCTAATTCATCGCTCGTCGAAAAAACCGTTCCCCGACACACGCTCTCGGCCAGCTCGTGAACGAGCACGTCCTCGCGGGGTGAGCTGCTGTCAAAGCGGAAGCCGCGCGCGGCATCGCTATAGGTGCCTACCCCCTTCATAACGAACCATTCGTACTCACGGCTGCCCGTCTCGTGTAGGAAGGTGCTGCGCGAGTCGGCAAGATAAATATTGCCCCCGACGCCTATACAAAGATACCCCAGCCATTCAACGAGCGAGGCAGAGCTCAAGTCCTCTTTAAGTAAATCAAGGTTTACATTATGAGAGCGTACCGCGATGCTCCGCTCGAGGCTTATCGGCTGCCTCTCGAGCGCCGAGAGACCGAGCACCGAGAGAAATACGGGGTCGTCGAGGAAGTTGCAGGCTCCCCCAAGGGCGCAAAGCCCCGAGTGTACCGAGGATACGGGATATATTCTCGGCATAAGGTCGTCACCCGTGTCGGCGGGGGTGTGGTAGAATATGCTTCCCGAGCCGTCGTCCCCCGACTTGAAGACTGCGAGCGTGTCGCGCACGGAGAGCAGGGCCGTTACGGGATATTTTCCCACGCCGTCGTTAAAGTAGTTCAGCGCGCCGAAGTATAGCGGAGTGCTTCTTCCGCTCTTGTCTCTTGCCGAGAAGAAGACGGTGTTCGAGAGCGCATCGTTACCCGTTAGGAATACACGCCCGTCGAAGAGCTCGGCCGTGCGGCAGTGTAGGATTGCATCGGTGCCGCGTATTTTCCCGTCCTCGCTGTCCGTGGCGGAGGCCGAGAAGGAGCTGTAGAGCGGACGCTCGGTGCCGTATACGGCAAGCGCTTTGTTGTTTATTTCCTCGGGTGTGTCTATATCGAGAATAATGCTTTTCACTCGGTCGGCATCGTATACCGTCTCGAATTCGGTATCAGCATCTCCAACGGTGAGCCGCTCCACCGATATTGCATCGGCGTGAAGCGGGAGCTCTATACGCACTGCGGTATAGTGCGTGTCGTAGGCTATTTCCTTTATCGACAGATGCTCGGAGCCCGAAATCTCGGAGAAGGCGCGCTCGTCACCGCCGAAGAAAACGCTATCGAGCGAGTAGCAGGAGGTAATAGCCTCCTCTCCGACAGTCTTCATTCCCGCGCCGACGAAGAGCTCGTTCATTACCGAGCAGCCGTGGAAGGCGCCGTACTGAATTTCGTGTACACTGCCTGCGATAACTGCACGCTTTAGAGCGGTTGCTCGGGTGAAGGCCTGTCTGCCTATGACCTCTACCCCCTCGCCGATAATAACGTCTGTGATATTTAGGTTGTCCCTAAAGGCATAGTTTCCTATCTTAGCGACGGTATAGCGCCTGCCGCCGATAATTACGCTGCCCGGCACATAGATAGCGCCCGTGAAGCCCTCGGCCACTCCCGAGACCTCGCACAGAGACAGGTCGCGGTCGGTAATTCTGTAGGTAAGCTCGGGCGTGCCGTATGCTAACGACGCGGCATCGTAGCCCTCGTATTTCTCGATAAAGCTGTCGGTCAAGAGATTTCTCGTCTCGTAGGGCGAGCCGTTCAGATAGAGCGTGGGCACGTAGGCGGGGGCTCCCTCACTGCCTACCTCGTGTACCTCTCCCGCGGGGGAAATCCTTAGTATCTTACTTCCGTCAAGAATATAAAAGAAGTCACCGAAGGGAAAGCCCGTGCTCCTCGTGTCGGAAATCTCGCCTATTTTCTCGGGCAGGTCCTTTGAGTATATTTTAGACCTGTAGAGCGAGCCTCCCGCGTGGATAAGGAGAAGCTCCCCCGCCTCGAAGGTCTTGAAAAGATAGATAGCGTTTATTCTCTCCCCGACCGAAAAGAGGCGGCGGTAGCCGGGCACGCTCTCGATTACGCTCTGTCCCTCGCCGTCGTAGTCGCGGTACATATTTACCGCCTCGGCAAGCCTGCCGCTCGATACGCTGCCGCCCCCGAGCATAACGCCCGAGAAGCCGCGGTAGGAGCGGGTGTATTCGGTGTTGCTTCCGTAACCCTTTACTGCCATCACGCCCACCCGTCCACGGTCTTATATTCCGCCGCGGCGGCGTGCGTGCCGTAGCGGCGCATAGTGCTTTGGGCATCGCGATAGAGCGACATATAATACCGTGCCTTTTCATCATCGTCGTCAAGCCAGAGGAAGGAAGCGGTAAGGAGCGGCAGAAGATGCTCGGCCTCGGGGTCGGCGGCAAGCTCCTCGCCTCTTGCAATCTCCTCTCTTTTCGGCGGGCGTGCGCGATAGGGGAGCGAGAGGGTGCCGAAGAAGTCAGAGGGAAGAGTGAGAGTGTCACCGATAATCGCCGCTCCCGGTATCTCGCGGCCCGAGCTATCGCGGGGCAGGGCGAGCGCCGCCGCAAAATCCTCCGCCGCATCGCAAAGGCTGATGCTCCTTGTCACCGAGAAGGGCGGAATGTCCTTCTCGTCGAGGCTCTCGCGGTAGCAAACGAGATTGAATACCGTGAGCTGCCCCTTTGCATAAAGGGTAATTTCTCCCTCTGTGAACAGCCTGCCGCGAAGCAGGGAGTGCTCGGTATCAAGCTCGGTCTCCTTTTTCATTTTGCCGTCGAAGGTGACAACCCTACCCGAGCCCGAGACCTCGAGTGCAAAGGCAAGCCCCGAAAGGGGAAGAGTTACCTCTTCCCCTCCCGAAAGGCTTATTTTCTCGACACGGGATAGGGGCGTTATGGGGCACACCGCGAGCTCGAGCCGCTTCTTTACGGGCCTGTCGGTATAGAGCAGCCCGAGCGCGAGCGAGGTTGCCGAGATAAGAGCCTCGGTGTCCTCAATTTGTGTTTCAAAGCCGAGGTGCATAACCTCTCTTTGCAATTCGTTAAGTGTCAATGCAAAGCCCTCCGTGTAATTGTTTGTTTACATCGCGGAAGCGCCGCTAACCGCGCTCTCGGAGTCAACGGCAAGCATAATGTGCTTATAGTTGCCGAAGCCGACGCCGAAGCGGCATCTGCCGTTCCAAATGTAGTTGCCGGTGTGGTTGTCCACCCAGCTCGTAACGGTCAGAGGCACGCGGTTGAAGAACATATTACCCGAGAGGTTCTTATTAGCCTCGCTCGACATTATCATCACTCTGTCGTCCTCGGTCTGCCAGGTGGGCATAATTACTATGCTCCAGTTGCCAAACTGAAGGTTGATGTCGTTGAGACTGCCGCCAAGGCTGCCCTCGGAGCCGCATACCTTCTTGACAATGGTCTCGGCTATGGGTCTGTTGCCGGGGAGAATGATGGTGTCAGCCGTGTAGCCGAGCACCTCGCCGTTCTCGTCCTTCTGATTTCTCATCTTGACGGCGAGCTCGCCGAGCGCCTCCTCAAAGGCCGCAGTCGAGGCAACTCTCGCACTGCCCGTTCCGCTCTTGAAGATGTCGCCGTAGAAGTAGTTGGACTGCGTGCCGGTATTGCCGCTGCCGCCGCCCCACTTGTGAGAATCCGAGAAGAGGGGAAGGCCGTCGGGGGCGGTGAGGTCGAGGGTCGCCTTGGCGAAGGTGCCGTCGGTTTGTGTACCGTTTGCAAGTGCGTACTCGCATATCTTGTGCATAGTCTTGTAGTATGCACGCGTGAAGTTCTCGGCACGGCGCTTGGCATCCTGTGCCACGCCGTAGTTCGCATCCTCCATCATCTCGGCGGTGATGGTGAACTCCTTCATAAACTGAATGTGCTCGATGAATTTGCGGTAGGTCTCGCTTATGGTGTCGTTCTCGGCGCCCGCGCCCTCCTCTGCCGCTCTGAATACGTCAAACTCGTTCTGACCGATTATGGTCTCGCCGAACTTGCCGCTCTTCTCGACGTTAAAGAGCCAGTCGCACACGCCGCCCCTCTTTGTGAGAAGGTCGCTCTCGTGCTCGATTACCATTTTGATAGGCGTTTCGAGCTTGCCTATGGCGGCGTTGTTAAGTCCCTGGGACTTGGAATAAATTATCATTTTTTACTCTCCTTTTTATTAAACTATTCTGACGAATACGGCGTCGCCGACGTTTTTGGCGCCGCCGAGGTTGAAGATTTCGCACACGCCCCCCGAGGTGCTCGCGGTAACGCCGACGGCGGAGCCGTCAACGATATTCAGCGTAACGCGCGCGCCGGGCACGAGAGACGTGGGGTCCCCGCTGCATACGGCCTCGAAAATCATATCGGGGCTTATGGGGTAGCAGAGCACGGTGGAGGCCGCCTCATCGGTGAGGCTTTCACCGATGACGAAGGTCGGGGTCTCGGTTGCCGCGGCATTTTCGAGAGCGCCCGATTTTAAGAGAGCGAGTGAGCCGAGCCTGTAGCTCGCGCCCTTTCCCCTCGGCATACGGCAGGGCTCTACCACGTTGGATGCGGAGTTTAAAATTTTAGCTAACTTGAACATTTCGTTCTCCTTTCTTTTAAAGCGTAACCTTGCGGTAGAGCTTCTGAATGTCGGCGTCCGACATTCCCGAGAAAATCTCGCGTGCACCCTCGAGCTCCTTCTGGCTCATAGAGCCCGAGGGACTGCTCGCTCCTCTCGGCACCGCACCGAAAAGGTGCGAGCGGGTGTCGGCCCTACGCCCCCTCTCGGTGGCGAGATAGGCCTCGGCGGGTGTAAGGCCGAGGTCGCGCAGAGCGGCGTATCTTAAGGGGTTCTCGAGCTCGGTTATATCGGAGATGCCCGAGAGCTCGGGGAAGGTTCGCCGAAGAAGGGCGATATCCTCCTTGATTACGCTCTCGTAGTCGATGGGGGCGGGGCTCTCCTCGGGGCTCTCTTCGGGGGCCCCCTCGGTCTCCTTCTCGGCCTCGGGTGCGCCGTCGGTGCTTACCTCGGCGGCACTCTCTGCTTCGCTCCTCTCGGTCTCTTCGCTTTCGATAACGGTCTTATCAGTCATCATTTGCCACCTCTGAGGTCGCCCTTACCCTTGACCGAGGTGCACCTCGGCTCGTTGGTCTGTGCCACGGGGGCGGAGATTTTGCCGCCCTTGTTGGTGCGATAGGGGGCACTCTTGTCGCGGTTTTTGTAATCCTTCATTTTTTAGTTCCTTTCAAAAAATCAGTATTGGTTTCCCTTGCTTGCAAGATACTCGAGATAGGACGAGCCTACGGTGTCGTAGTGCTCTCTCAGGCTCTCGGCGTATTCCCTTGCGCGCTCGGCGTAATTGCTGTCAAGACCGAGGCTGAGCGCATAAAGCCGCGCGCCCTCTCCGTCCATTTGCATATAGGGGATTTCGAGCATTATGCGGCGCATAAGCTTGTCCTTTGCACTGCGCGAGGCTCTCTCGGCCACCGACCGCGCACGCTCGGCGGAGAGGCCCGCCTCCTTCGCGTATTCGTAGGCGCGCTCCTCGCTTAAAATGCCCGTGCTAACTATCTTGTCGCTGACGCTCTTCGAGAGCTTTTCCTGGCTCGACTTGTATTTATCGAGATAGGCGGTGTAGCCGCCGAGAAGGGTGTCCTCGCTCTCGCGCATATCCCGCTCGAGCTCGTCGAGCCTCTCGTTATGCTCTCTCTCGGCGGCGCGCTCGAGGTGCTCCTGATAGCCGCTGCCGAAGAGGCCCGCCTCGGCAAGCCTCTCGGCGCTCGAGCCGTAGCCACCCCTCGAGCGCGCGCGGCTCGAATAGAGCTCGGGCAGAGCCGAGGCGTATACCGTGCGCGGATTTTTGGCATTTTTCCTGACGTAGCTCTCATAGCTGTCGGCGCCCTCGTAGAGAGACTTATTCTTCAGATACTTCTCGAGGAAGTCCTCAAGGCTTGAATTCGTTCTCTTCATAGCTTATATCCACTCCTTTCTCCTCGAGCGCACGGGAGAAGTACTCGACGTTCTCCCTTGCGTAGGGGTAATGTGCGCGCTCCTGGCTCTGCCAGTAGCGAAGAAGCGTTGCGGGGCTCTCGGGGTTACCGAGCGTGCCGGCCTTGAGATTTTCGAGATTTCTCTCCCAGAGCGCCTCTCTTTGGTACTCCGCGCCGCCGTTCTGGTCGACCGAGAACAGATAGCCGTCGTCGTAGAAGAATTCTCCGCGGTATAGGTCGTATTCGATAAAGTCGTAGCGGTTGAATTCCGTCGGGTGTACGGTGCCGAAGGCATCGCGGTAGGCGAGCTTTCTCGGCTCGTCGGCAAAGGCAAGATAGAGCCCGAATATAATTTTGTCGAGCGCGGCGTAGGCGGTGTGCTTCATTCGCTTCTTCGATTCAAGTCGGCCGCTCGCCTGCGAAATCCTGAGCTGTCTTGCATAGCCCGACTCGCTTTTGTGGGTGTCCACTCCCTGGTAGGCATCGGATATACCGATTATTCTTTTCGCGTGGTCGTAGAGGCGCTCGGCCTCGGCGATGTCCTGCGAGATGTCGGGGGTCGTGTCGACGGTTCCGTACTGTGCGGCGCTCTCCCCGGGCTTCATTTTTATCACCTGGCCGAAGACCGAGTTGTTGAGAGTAACGCTCGCATCCTCGGGCATTATAGGTGTAATTCCCGAGCGGAGCAGCTTCGCGAGTATTCTCGACTCGATTTTGTTGATTGCCTGCTGCTCGGGGCGTATGTAGTCGCAGTCGGACTGACCGAAGAGGCTCTTTTCTCCCGAGGTGTTCTTCCTTATTACTATAGGGAAGGAGCGGGGCACGTAATAGGGAATTCTCGAGCGCCCCATTTTGATTTTATCGCCGTCAAGGCTTGGGGCGTCGGCGGGCAGGGTAGCGCCGTCGCCGAGGATAATATCCTCGGGAATAAGCTCGTAGGTGAGGTTCTTCGTCAGCGTGTGTGCGCCGACGCAGGAGCAGAGCCCCGCCTCGGAGCCGCATACAGAGCAGACTCTGCCCTTTCGCATATAGTACTTCGGCATATCCGAGAGAGTAAGCTCGCCCGAGAAGATAAATCTTCCGATGTCTCCGTCCTCGTCGCGGTAGAAGCAGAGGGTGAGCGTGACCGCATCTCCCTCACCGCCCCACTCGTATTCGAGGTCGGCGAGCGCCGCCTCCTCACCGTCCACACCGTATTTACGCGAGAGCTCCCCGCGAGTGGTGGTGAAGCGCAGGAAGCAGTACTCCATATCCTCGATTTTGTGAATTCCGGGCTGCGGGAGGAAGTCTCTCGGCGAGATGCAGTGAACGCGCACGCCGCCGACCTCTCCGTCGTATTCGGTGGAGTTGTCCCACTCTGCATACCACACGCTGCCGCCGTATATGTAGGTGTATCGCTCGTCGATGTCGTTAAACTCCTCGAAGGGGAGCCTGTCTCGGAGCGAGCGGCAGAGCCGCTCTATGCTCTCGGCGTTACGCGAGCGCCGTACACTGTACGACGCGGGGTCGGCCTTCGGCATGGGAATATCCGAGAGCACCTGGCTCTCCACTATTTCGTAGGTGATATTTCTTACGGTGATGGCGCGTGTGTCGGAGCCGTCGATTTCATCGGTGCCGCGATACTGCTTCATGCATCTTTCAAGAGACGTGAGCTCCTCGGCGTATGCCGAGAGTGCATCGGCGTAGAGCGCCCTGAAGAAATCGAGGCGCTCTCTTTCCGCTTTATATTCAATTTTCACTTTGGTTCTCCGTATTTAGCTTTTAGGTATTTTTTGCCCTCCTCGTCTGCCGTGCGGTAGTCCTCCCACATATCGGGTGTCCAGATTTGCCGCTTCACCTCGCATACGGGTGAATTCGGCCTCGTATAAAATATCGCAAAGCCGCGCAAAGCATCGGGGGCGTGTGTGATTTCGTGGGGCTCTGTCGCGCAGTCGGTGGGGCGTATTCTGTCAATCGAGAGCGCGGGCAGGCATTTAATAATCTCGGTGCACTGCGAGAAGATTTTAAGCCTCGGCCGCCCCTCACTGTCGGAGAGCAGCTCCTTTACCGACAGCCACCCCGTCTCTCTGTCGTTCGAGGTTTTAGTGAAGTTAATTCCGTGCTCGGAAAAAATCCCCGCCTTCGTCCTGCCCGTCTCCTGCGAGCGCGACCATAGGTCGGGCGGCGCGAGGGTGGCGTAAATATCCTCTCCCCTCGGCGTGTGCTCGCCTATGGCACGCGCGGCGGCGCTGATTGAAAGATTCGACTCGCACAGCTCTCTGTATACGTAGGACGTACCGTCGGGGGCGACCGCTATCCAGAGAACCGCGAGGCGGTCGAGTCCGTAATCGAGCGTTCGGTATTTTCGCCACGAGGGCGGAATTTCGAAGGGCGGGATAACGTGGCGCTCTCTTGAAAACTCGGTGAAATACTGTCCCTCAAAAATGTTCCAGTCACCGTAGAGCAGTGCCTTCTTCTCCCGCTCGGGAAGAGCCAAGAGGCGTTTTTCGTAATCGGGGTCGCCTCTTTTTAGGAAGCCGTTGTCCGAGAGAAGAGAGGGGATAAAAATCCGCCTCATTCCGTCGCCCCCGACGAAGCCCACGCCACGCTCTGCGGGGTCGACGAACCTCGACTTCACCCAGGAGTGCCCCACGCCGCCGGGGTTGGTCGAGGATTTGATTTGCTTCGGGTATCCGTTGGCCCCTCTCACTCGCGAAATGAGATAGACGTACTGCGCCTCGGTGAAGTGTGTCAGCTCGTCGAAGCGGACGACGTCGTATTCCGCACTTTGATACTGATATACGTCGTTCTCCGCGGCACAGTAGCCGAAGTCTATACAGGAGCCGTTTTTGAATTTGCCCGAATGTGAGGAGGAATTAAAGGAAAAGATTTCTCGCGGATAGAGCGAGAGCACCGAGCGTATAAGTGATTTATCGAGCTCGGCGAAGGTGCGTCGCAGAACGAGCTGCTTCGACCTCGGATATTTCAGCGCAAAGAGAAGCGCGTCCACAATCTGTCCGTAGGACTTTCCCCCGCCCGCCGCCCCGCCGAAGAGCACCTCGCTCTCGGTGGCGTCGATAAACTGCTTTTGCTTTTTAGTTACGGTGAGGTGCAGCTTCATTCCACAACCTCGACCGTCACCGAGACAGTGCTTTCCTCGGCTGCCACGGGCTCACGCATACCGTACTCGGCTGTGAGAAGGAATTTCACGAGAGAGGCATCTGCCCGCTTTGCCAGCGCTGTGTCAATAAGATAATCTCTTCGGATTTCGCTGCATTCCCGCCAGGCGCGAAGAAACTCGCTGTGTGATTTGAACTCCTCAAGCTCCGATAGGGTAAGACCGATGCTCCGCGCAAATTTGTCAAAGCTCGGTGCGCCCCCCTCGGAGTAGCCGATAAAATAGGTATACATAAGCCGCGGCAAATCGCTTTTGTACCTTACCCTTTTTTTCATTTTCTCCTCATTCCGTCGGGTGCGTAGCCTGTCCCCTTTTGCCACTCGGGGGCCTCCCGACACCTACAATTATAGAGCACGGGGCGGCTTTTGTAAGTAAAGAGGGCTGACAAAAAAAGCCGCCCCCTCGGGCGGCAAAAATGTAAAAAATGCACAGAGTGGAAAAAATCCGCTCTGTGCACCCGGGAATTATTAAGTCGTTTTTCAGAGAATAAGCTCGTAAAGGGAGAGCAGCTCCTCCTCTATCTCGCCCTTGCGCCTTTCTATCTCGGCGGCACGCATATAGTCGGTCGCCGCCTCGCCGAAGAGCTCCTCGTTTAGGCGCTCGAGCTCTCCCTCAAGCTCCGCCGTGCGCGTACGCGCACGCTCGAGGGCGCGCTCCTCACTGCGGCGCTTCGCATTCTCGCGCTTCTTCTCCTCGTATTCGGCGCGGCCGTCTGCCGAGCGCGGCCGTGCGCTCTCCTTCGCCGCGGCACGCCTCTCGGCGCGCAGGCGCATATATTCGGTGAAGGCCTCGTCGCTCTCGCCAAGCTCGTAATCGAGCCTGCCACCCTCGCGAGTGGGGTCGAGCTCTATTATTCTCGTCGCTATGCGGTTGATGAAATATCTGTCGTGCGATACGGCGATTATAGTGCCGGGGAAGGCTAAGAGCGCGTTCTCGAGCGCCTCGGCCGAGCCAATGTCGAGGTGGTTCGTCGGTTCGTCCATTATAAGAAGATTTACCTTTTTAAGTATCAGCTTTGCAAGAGTGAGCCGCGCACGCTCGCCGCCCGAGAGGGTGGAGACGGGCTTCTCTATATCATCCTCGCCGAAGAGAAAGAGGGCGAGGGTCGAGCGGATTTCGAGCTCCCGCTTCTCGGGGTACTCGTCGTGAAGCTCGGAGAATACGGTCTTGTCCTCGGACAGTCCGCGCATCTCCTGGTCGTAGTAGCCTACCTTTACGTTATATCCGTGCGTTATTTTACCGCGCGTGGGGGTAAGCGATAGATTTATAAGCTTCATAAGGGTGGATTTTCCGCAGCCGTTAGGCCCGAGCACCATTACGCGCTCGCCTCGCCTGACGAGGAAGGAGAGCCCCAATATAAGCGGCAGGCTCCCGTATGAGAAGGAGAGCTCCTTCACCGATATTACGTCGTTTGCCGTCGCCTCCTCGGCCGAGAAGGACATTCGGATATCCCGCGGCGCCCGCTCCGCCCGCTCCACGAGCTCCATTCTCGCGAGCTGCTTCTCCTTCGAGCGAATTGTGACGAAGTTGTGCTCGCGGTTGCAGCGGCGCTGAAATTCTATATTCGCGCGGATTTTGGCAATTACCTTTTGCTGCTCCTTATACCTCTTTTCAAGAGAGGCGGCCTCGGCCTCCTGCTGCTCGAGGCAGGCGGTGTAGGAGCCGTGGAAGAGCCTCGCGCGAGAGTTCTGTATTCGGAGCGTCTTGCTCGTCGTTCTGTCGAGGAAGTATCTGTCGTGTGAGATGATAATAACCGTCTTCTTGTAGGTGGCGAGGAAGCCCTCGAGCCACTCGAGCGCATCAATATCGAGGTGGTTCGTCGGCTCGTCGAGCATAAGAATATCGGGCTCTGTGGCGAGAAGCCGCGCGAGCGCGAGGCGGGTATACTGACCGCCCGAGAGCGTGCTTATTTTTCTGTTTATTATCTCGTCGCTAAAGCCGAGGCGTAGGAGCATACCGCGGCAGCGCGAGCGGAACTCGAGCCCGCCGCCCTCGGCAAAGAGCCGATTAAGCTCGGCGAGCCTCTCGGCGAGGGTGAGTGTCTCTTTGCCCTCGGCCCCCGCAATCTCGCACTCGAGCGCCGATATTTTCTCCTCAAGGCATAAAAGCTCGGGGAAGGCGGTATACATATATTCGAGGCAGGTCAGCCCCTCGGGCAGGGCGTCGAGCTTCGGGTTCTGCTCGAGCAGACCCACCCTGTGCCCGCGCTGAATAAAGACCTGACCCGCATCGGCGGAGTACTCTCCCGAGATAATGCGGAAGAGCGAGGTCTTACCCGCGCCGTTGACGCCGATAATTCCGAGACGGTCTCCGTCCTCGAGGGCGAAGGAGACGTCCTTTAAAATTACGTCGGTGCCAAAGGACAGCGATATATCCTGTACAGATATGCTTATCATTTTTTCTCCGTATCAAGTGGTTTATATTAATGAGTATATTGTATCATTTTGCCGCTCTAAAGTCAATATATGCGCGGCGAGTAGCGATTTTTGGTTATTTATGCGAATATTTATGCAATTATGCATTTTATTTTCGCATAAATGGTGTATATATTTAGCGACTTGGAATAAAAATTCGAAAAAAATGAATTTTTTATCAAAAACCCCTTGACAACACCGATTTTGCGGTGTATAATAAGTGGCACAGTCGAAAAACAAAATCAAATTTGAAAAGAGGAAAACAAAATGAAAAAGATTATTTCGCTTGTTCTTGTGGCGGCGCTTATGCTTATATCGGTATTTGCCTTTACGTCCTGCAAGAAGGAAACGCTTGTCGTATACACCGAGGCGGGCTTCGCTCCCTTCGAGTACGTAGACGGCGGCTCTATTGTCGGCGTTGACGTTGACATTATGAACAAGGTTGGAGAGAAGCTCGGTAAGAAGGTTGTCTTCGAGAGCGTTAACTTCAACTCGATTATCGATGCCGTTTCGGCGGGTCAGCTTACCAACGTAGGTGCTGCGGGCATCTCGAAGAACCCCGAGCGTGCAGAGAAGGTTTGGTTCTCTAACGAGTACTACACCGCTAAGCTCTACGTAATCTACAAGACCGATGCGGCTGCAAGCTACGAGAGCACCACCACCGACGAGGTTACCGGCGTTTACTGGGACAGCCTCGCGGGCAAGAAGATTGCGGTTCAGACCGGTACCACCGCTGACCTCTTCCTTGGCGACGAGCTTGCTGAGGGCGGCACTATTTACAACACCGGCGCGTCGAAGGTTGACTTCTCCTCGCTTTCCACTGCCGTATCCGACGTTGGACTTAACTCCGACGTGCTCATCATCGACGAGCTTCCCGCTAAGCAGCTTATCGCGGGCAAGGACGGATATGCTTGCGCTCCCCTTTACTACCAGGGTGGCGAAGGTGAGGCAGACGAGGCCGCTATCGACGTTTACGCAATCTGCGTAACTCCCGGTCAGCAGGAGCTGCTCGATGCTATCAACGAGGTTCTCACCGAGCTTGGCGAGGAGGGCATTCAGGCGCTTGTTAATAAGCACCTCGGCCTTGACTAAGCCACAATAAAAGCAATCTTGGGCTATCCCGCGCACATAGGCGGGATAGCCTATTTGGAGTAATAAGGAAAAATGCTATTTGAGGATATAAAGAAAATTCTAACCACCCCCGAGCTTATCGGTTATGTATTCGAGGGCTTCTTGAACACCCTCGTTCTGACCGTGGTTGCGGCGGCTATCGGACTCGTGCTCGGCTTTGTGGTGGCGATTGTGAAGATTTCCGCGGAGAATAATAAATATATGAAGATTCCCGCCATAATCTGCAATCTCTACACCACCGTATTTCGCGGCACGCCCGTGGCGCTTCAGCTCTTTATTATGGTATTTGCGGTGTTTGCAATTCCGGGCTTCAAGCCCTACGCCGCGATTATAACCTTCGGAATTAACTCGGGCGCGTACGTGTCGGAGAACATTCGTGCGGGTATCTCCTCTGTCGACGTCGGACAGATGGAGGCGGCTCGCGCTCTCGGCTTTACCTGGAACCGTGCGATGATAAATATTATAATGCCGCAGGCGATTAAGAACATCATTCCCGCTATCGGTAACGAGATGATTGCGCTTCTTAAGGAGACCTCTATTATCAGTATGGTAGGCGCGACGGTCGGCACTCTGACCTTTGACCTTAACGCCGCATCGAATACGGTATTTACGAAGGTGCCGAATTTCCTTGCCAGCGGACTTATCGTCGGCTGCTTCTATCTTGCCATAGTTTATATTATGGTATTCGCAATAAAATTAATAGAAAAGAGGCTTCGGGCAAGTGATAAGCGTTAAGAATATATATAAGAGCTTTGGAAAGCTGTCGGTTTTGAACGGCATTTCCTGTGATATAAAGGACGGCGAGCGTGTCGCCATAATAGGCCCGTCGGGAAGCGGTAAGAGCACGCTCTTACGCTGTCTTAATCTGCTCGAGGTGCCTACCCGTGGCGAGATTTGGGTTAACGGCTCGCTTCTCTCGGGGCTCGACCCCTACCTTCACCCCGAGCTTATACGCCTCTCGGCTACCTATAAGAAAAGGATAGCGGCGGGCGGCTCCGATAAGACTGTAATCAGTGAGATTACGGACGGTCGCCTTCTCGGCCGCTTCGAGGGCGGGGAGTACAGGCGTGAATACCGCCGCCTTGCAGAGCAGAATGCGATTGACATCAATCTCGCGCGGCGTAAAATGGGAATGGTATTCCAGCATTTCAACCTGTTTAACAATAAGACGGTTATAGAGAACCTTACTCTCGTGCCGGTACAGCTCGGGCTTAAGACACGGGCCGAGGCCGAGGCACGCGCGCTCGAGCTTCTGCGCCGCATAGGCCTTGAGGACAAGCGCGACGAGTACCCCTCGAAGCTCTCGGGAGGACAGAAGCAGCGTGTTGCGATAATCCGCGCCCTCGCGATGGACCCCGACGTGCTCCTTTTCGACGAGCCCACCTCGGCTCTCGACCCCGAGATGGTCGGCGAGGTGCTTGACCTTATGAAGTCGCTCGCGGGGGACGGTATGACGATGGTTATAGTCACTCACGAGATGGGCTTTGCCCGCGAGGTCGCCGACAGAATTATCTTCGTCGACGGCGGAAAAATCGCCGAGGAGGGCAGACCCGACGAGGTCTTCGGCAGTCCGAAGAATGCCCGCCTTCGTGAATTCTTATCAAAGGTATTATAAAACAACAGGGGCTGCTTGATTTAGAGCAGAAATCGTCGTTCTCCGAGCGTGAGGTGTACGAGGGTACATCGAGCGAGGAAACGGCGATACAAAAAGAGCATAAAAAAGGAGAAATTCGTAGAATTTCAACCTTAAAAAATCACAAGGCAAAAAAACAGAGCGAAGAAACCGTGTTTTTACGGAATCTTCGCTCTTTTTGGGGTATGCCTCAAATGAAGCAGTCCCTAATTTTTTTGTCTTAGAAGCTCTAACAGCTCGGTAAAATATTCGGGCAGAGGACACTCGAATTCCATACGCTCCTGCGTTCTCGGGTGCGTAAGAGAGAGCCTTGCCGCGTGGAGCGTCTGGCCAAAGAAGCGCCTCGCGTGTCGCTTTTCAAACTGCGTCTTGCCCCCGCCGTATACCTCGTCGAAGAGAAGCGGGTGGCCGAGGTGCGACATATGCACTCTTATCTGGTGGGTTCTGCCGGTCTCGAGCCGAAGCCTCAGGTAGGTGACACCGGGGAGGCGCTCTGCGACCTCGTAGTGCGTTATTGCCTCCTTTGCCGTGGGCGAGCCCGCGGGGTGCACCGCCATACGCTTACGGTCCTTCGGGTGCCTGCCTATCGGGAGTGATATTGTCCCGCCGTCGCAAGAGAAGCCGCCGAGGGCCAAGGCGTGATATTCGCGAACTATACCGTGGTGGGAGAGCTCCGAAGATAGAGCCCTGTGCGCCATATCGTTCTTCGCAACGACGAGAAGGCCCGAGGTGTCCTTATCAATTCTGTGTACGATGCCGGGGCGCATAACGCCGCCGATGCCCGAGAGCGAGCCGCGGCAGTGGTAGAGAAGGGCGTTGACGAGCGTTCCGCTGTAGTTTCCGGGAGCGGGGTGCACGACCATACCCTTCGGCTTGTTGATTACTATAATATCCCCGTCCTCGTATATAACCGAGAGGGGAATGTTCTCGGGCTCCGCCTCGTACTCCTCCGCCTCGGGGAGCGTAATCTCGACACGGTCGCCCTCTTTTATAAGATATTTCTTGCTCTCGACCCTGCCCGATACGAGCACGTCGCCGCTCTCGATAAGTCTCGCCGCGGCACTGCGCGACAGCTCGGTGAGCGAGGCAATATAGCTGTCGAGCCGCACGCCAACGGCGGCGGCATCTGCGGTAAAGGTCATTTTTTACCCGCCTTCCACTCCTTTATTATATCGAGCACGAGGGCGAGAATGAGAAGCCCCGCGCCGACACAGACGAAGGAGTCGGCGCCGTTGAACACGGCGAAATCGATAAGAGTAAAGTCGATAAAGTCGACCACATAGCCGAGCGAGAGGCGGTCGATAAGGTTGCCGATGCCGCCCGAGACGATCATCGAGAGCGCCACGGCGTAAAGCGGGCTCTCGGCGTGACCGAGATAAAGATAAAGGGAAATTGCCACGGTGGCAATTATAGAAATGGTATTAAATACCCAGGGCGCGCCGGCAAGCATACCGAACGCGGCGCCGGGATTTTCAACGTAGGTAAGATGAAGCACGTCCTGCCAGAGCGGTACCGAGCCCACGGGGGCTAAATACTTCACGGCGAGCAGCTTCGTCAGCTGGTCGAGCACTATACCGATAACGATAATGGCGGTATAGAGGACAAGCTCGGCGGGACGCCTCTTTTTATACAAATCCTTGATTTTCATTTTGCTCCTCGGTTTAAATTACGGGTAGAAACAGTCGTACTAAGCAAATAACGAGATATGCGAGCATAAAGGAAAAGTCGAGCGGGGAGTCCTGCCCGATATTCAGCTTCGCGAGAATAAATCTGAAGGGAACCACGAAGGGCTCGGAAACGAAGCAGCAGAGAATATAAAATTTATTGTCCTCGTCCATACCGAACAGCGGCAGGAGCATACGCAAAATCATCGTCAGCGAGACGAGCGACAGCGTAATCTCGACGAGCTTTGCCAAAAGGTAAAGAATAAACACGGTAATTCTCTTTTCGGTAGTGATTTTTTTAAAACACCTCTAAGTAAAGACGAACGGTGAGGGGAAGTCCTTTCTCACCGTTTCGCTTTTTGCCCGTGTCTGACGGGCGGTATTACATATCGGAGATGTCTACACGGCTGTGAGGGGTGATTATGAAGGTGTTCTGTGCAACCTTCTTTATCTCGCCGTCGCTGCAATAGGTAACTCCGTTGAGGAAGTCAAGCATACGGAGAATGGCGGTGCGGTCGAGCGCCTCAACGTTGAGAACGACGGTGCAGCCGTCAAGAAGGTTGTCTGCAACGCTGCCGACCTCGTCGTAGGACTCGGGGCGCATAACCTTAAGCTCAACGCCCGAGGACTTAGTCTCCTCCCTCGGAGCCTCTGTCTCCTTCGGCTCTGCGGGAGCCTCTGCCTCCTCCTTTATATCCGCGCCCCAGGGCTTGAAGGTAATATCCTCAGTGTCCTCGGCACCTCTGAATTTTTTAGTCAGCTTCTCGAACATTTTTTATTTCTCCTTTCCTTTTTCAAACAGTCTTCGACCCACGCGAACGAGCGTCGAGCCCTCCTCTATCGCGACACGGTAGCTGTCGCTCATACCCATAGAGAGCACGCCCGGCCCCGCAAAGCCGTATTTTGATTTTAATTCCTTGTAAAGCCCCGCGGTCAGCCTGAAATACGGGCGTATATCCTCGGGATTATCGCACACGGGTCCCATCGTCATAAGACCTCTCACCGAAATTCCGCTAAAGCGGCGAAGCTCCTTCAGGAAGCCCTCTGCCTCGCTCGGCAGAATACCGCCCTTGTTCGCCTCGGCGGCACTGTTGATTTCGATGAGCACGGGAACGCAGCGGTTCGCGCCTTTTGCGCGTCGGTCTATCTCCTCGGCTAAGGACAGACTGTCGAGCGAGTGTATAAGCGACACCCTGTCGATTATCAGTCTAACCTTGTTCTTTTGAAGATTTCCGATTTCGTGAAGGTTCGGCGTAAGCCCCGAAAGAGCGAGCAGCTCGCCGCGGCGCCGAAGCTCTTGCGGTCTGTTCTCTCCTATGTCGGTGATGCCGAGCGAGGCGAGAGCGAGAAGCTCCTCGTCGGTGCCGCTCTTAGTCACGGCGACGAGGGTAACCTCTTCTCCGTGCCTTACGGCAAGCTCGCTGATCTCCTCCTTCAATTGACGGAGATTTGTCTTTATATAGTCAAAGCCTTCCATTTTTTCCTCCGTCCTCTTTTCGGCTATGCTGTCCTTTTAATTATATCATCAATTAAAGGCAATTTCAAGTATTTAATAAAAAAACTCACAACTCTTTTGAAGCTGTGCGAAACGCCTTGACAAAGGGAAGAAAATATTTTATAATAAAATAGATAAATAATTACGCAATGTCTTGGGTACAGATTACACAACACTAATGCAGGCGGTATGATATGAGCCGAAAAAAACTGATAGCGCTGATAACTGTATGGGCAGCAATCCTTCTGATTGCCGCCTTTCTTTGCGTATTCGTCGTAAAAATCAGGGAGAAGGAGGCAAGCGATAAGGCGTTTGCCGTAAAGCTTGAGACCGAGCTCTACCCGCTTCGCGCGGAGAAGGCTTCCCTGGTGATTGAAAAGAATGATATTGACAGACGGCTGATTGAGAGCCTCGGCTGCTCGGCCGCCGTCGGCGTTACGCTTCTTGACTTAGACGAGCTCTTTCTCGAGACCTTCTTTCAGGCGTTTAACTCGAGAGAGCTGCCGGGCACGCTCTGCCTTTCGAAGAACGAGCTTCCGGGGCTTGAGGGAAAGATAAGCCTTGAGAGATACCGCGAGATAGCCTCGCTCGGCTGGGATACCGCGCTTCTTTTTGAGAGCAAGACCGAGGACACCGAGCTTCTCGCCGTCGAGCTTTATCTTTGGCTCGGTGAGATGAGAGAGCTGCTCGACGGGCTCGGCATCGAATTTCCGAGAACTATACTCTTCGATAATGTGTACGACCTCTCGCTTGATACGGTACTGCTTGGCTTCGGTATAACCGTTGCGGCTCACAGAGGCGCCGGCGGACTTCCCTACGTAGAGACGACCGCGGGAGAGGGAGTGTGGCATCCCGGTATGATAGGCTGGAACGATACGGGAAATGCGAGCAGTATGCTTAACGGAGTAACGAATACCGGCGGATACTATATGTACACCGTAGGCATCGGCGAGGACAGGCTCCAGCACGACAGGTTTATTCCGACGAGGAAGGAGCATACGGCGAGCGTTAACGCTATGGCGCGCCGTCTTGCCGAGGGTGTCGGCCTCGGGGTTATCAAAATTATGACTCCCGAGGATGCGAGGGCCTTCCGCACCGAGTATATTGAAACCTATTACCACTTCCTGCCGTTTGCCGAGGAAAAGAAGGCTGAAATTGACGTTCGTATAGCCGAGATTGACGAAGAAATCAGGAAAATTCACAAGAAATACGGATATTAAGGAGCGGCGAATGCACGAAAAAATAAACGGAGCGGCACTGCCGTCGGTTATGGCTCTTGCCTATCTCGGCGATGCACGGCACTCGCTGTACGTAAGGCGAATGCTCGTCGCGCGCGGGCTCACGCGCTCGAAGGATTTGAACCTCGCGGCGCTCGAATACGTGACGGCACAGAGACAGGCCAGAATGTACGAGAGAATTTCCGACCTCTTGCTCGAGGACGAGCGCGAGGTTTTCAGGCGCGCGTATAACTCACAGCATCTCAATCGGCCTAAGCACGCCTCGGGCGCGGACTACCGCACTGCGACGGGCTTCGAGGCCGTCGTGGGAATGCTTTTTTGGCTCGGCGACGAGGAACGCCTCGGCGAGCTTTTGGATATAGCACATAAGGAGGACTTTAACGGTGATACAGAAGATTAAGGGAACTATGGACATTCTGCCCGACGAGGCGGCACTGTTCAGACACATAGAGGGAATAATGCGTGAGGAGGCGGAGAAGTACGGCTACGGCGAAATCCGCACGCCCACCTTTGAGAACACCGAGCTTTTCGTGCGCGGTGTGGGCGACACGACCGACGTCGTGCAGAAGGAGATGTACACCTTCGTCGACAGAGACGAGGACCGCTCCATTTCGCTTCGTCCCGAGGGCACGGCCTCCGTCGTGCGCGCGATTATCGAGAACGGAAAATACTCCGACCCGATGCCGCTCAAATATTACTACATCATTTCCTGCTTCCGCCACGAGAAGCCTCAGGCGGGCCGCAGCCGCGAGTTCTTCCAGTTCGGCACCGAGGCCTTCGGCTCGGACAGCCCCGCCGCCGATGCTACCGCAATCGCGCTTGCCGCATCGGTGCTTCGCCGCCTCGGGCTTACCAACGTGAGGCTGCATATTAATTCGATAGGCTGTAATGACTGCCGTCCCGCATACCGCGAGGCGCTCGTTAACTACTTCGAGGGGCACAGGGAGGAGCTTTGCGATACCTGCCGCACCCGACTTGTCAAGAACCCGCTGAGGCTTCTTGACTGCAAGAGCCCCATTTGCTCGGCTATTGCCGACAAGGCGCCGCGCACGGTTAACCACCTTTGCACCGCGTGCTCGGATAAGTTTAAGCTGCTTCTCTCGGCTCTTGACGAGATGGGCATAGAATACGAGATTGACTCGCGCATTGTGCGCGGTCTTGATTACTACACGGGTGCGGTGTTCGAGTTTATCGCCGAGGGCATCGGGGCACAGTCCACGGTATGCGGCGGCGGCAGATACGACGGCCTCGTCGAGTCTCTCGGCGGCCCGGCGCTCTCGGGCATCGGCTTCGGTATGGGTATAACGAGGGTTATACTCGCTATGCGTGAGGCCGGGCTTGCCGACCTCGGGCGCAACACCCCCGAGCTCTATATTGCTCCTCTTGGCGAGCGTGCCGCCATATACGCACTCGGTGCCGCGGAGCGACTTCGCCGCGCGGGCAAGTACGTGGAATGTGACACGGTTGGCAGGAGCCTTAAGGCACAGATGAAATACGCCAACAAGATAGGTGCAAAATATACGCTTATCGTAGGCGAGAGCGAGCTCGATGCGGGCCTTGCACAGCTTCGCAATATGCAGGACGGCACGCAGACCGAGGTCTCGCTTTCCGACCTCACGCTTTGATATAGGAGTTTTTATGCGACAGAGAGAGGACTTTTTGCCCCTGACACCCGCCGACGTAAGAGCGAGGGGCTGGGCAGAGGTTGATTTCGTATACGTGACGGGTGATGCCTACGTGGACCACCCGTCCTTTGGCGTTTCGATAATATCCCGCGTGCTTGAGGCCGAGGGGTTCCGCGTTGCCATTCTCTCTCAGCCCGATTATAAGAGTGCCGAGGCATTTCGCCGCTTTGGGCGTCCGCGCCTCGGCTTTCTTGTAAGCTCGGGTAATATTGATTCTATGGTTGCGCACTACACGGTGTCGAAGAAGCGCCGCTCCTACGACTACTATTCCCCTGGCGGTAAAATGGGTAACAGACCCGACCGCGCGGTTATAGTTTACTGTAACAGAATAAGAGAGGCCTACGGCGACGTGCCTATCGTAATCGGCGGGCTTGAGGCCTCGCTTCGCCGCTTTGCCCACTACGACTATTGGGAGGACAGGGTGCGTAGGAGCATACTCGTTGACTCCCGCGCCGACCTTCTCGCCTACGGAATGGGCGAGAATATTCTCGTGCGCATCGCACGCCTTCTCGACCGCGGCGTGCCGATTAAAAAGATACGCGACGTGCGCGGCACGGTATGGCTTGCGAGGCGCGGTGAGGCCGTTCACTTCGAGGCTATAGAGAACGGCGACTTCGACGAGCTTAAGAGTGACAAGCGGGCATATGCCCGCGCCTTTGCGGTGCAGTATAAGAATACCGACTCGGTAAGAGGACGGGCGATAATCGAGTACTACGGCGACAAGATGCTCGTGCAAAATCCGCCTATGCCCCCGCTCACGCGCGAGGAGCTCGACCGCGTTTACTCCTTGCCCTACGCGCGGGATTATCACCCCGATTACGAGCCGCTCGGCGGCGTGCCTGCTATAACCGAGGTTAAATTCTCAATTACACATAACAGGGGCTGCTTTGGAGCCTGTAACTTCTGCGCTATCGCCTTCCACCAGGGGCGCGAGGTGCGCTCGCGCAGCCGTGAGAGCGTTCTTGCCGAGGCGAGGCTGATAAGCGAGCTGCCCGACTTCAAGGGCTACATAAACGACGTCGGCGGCCCTACCGCGAACTTCCGCGAGCCCGCCTGCGAGAAGCAGTGTCGGGACGGAGTATGTCCGTCTAAGAAGTGCCTCGCACCCACCCCGTGCAAGAATTTGCGCGTTGACCACACCGAGTATGCCGAGATACTCTCGGAGATAGAAAAAATTCCGCGCGTAAAGCGCGTATTCGTGCGCTCGGGAGTAAGATTTGATTATCTTATGCTTGACGAGAACGAGGACTTCTTCCGTCAGCTCGTCACACACCACGTCTCGGGTCAGCTGAAGGTTGCGCCGGAGCACTGCTCGGCGGGCGCACTCGCTATGATGGGTAAGCCGTCTATCGAGGTCTTCGAGGCCTTCAAGCGCCGCTTCTTTGAAATCAGCCGCGAGGCGGGGCTCGAGCAGTACCTCGTGCCCTACCTTATGTCGAGCCACCCCGGTACGACTATGAAGGATGCCGTGGATATGGCACTCTGGCTTAAGAAATGGGGCTACTCGCCCGAGCAGGTGCAGGACTTCTATCCCACCCCGGGCACGATATCGACGGTAATGTATTATACGGGCATCCACCCGATGACGGGCAAGGAGGTATACGTCACCACCGACTACCGCGAGAAGCAGCTTCAGCGTGCGCTGCTTCAGTTCTCGCGCCCCGAGAACGCAAACCTTGTAAGAGAGGCTCTTAAGCTCGCGGGCAGGGAGGACCTGATAGGAAATTCTCCCGACTGTCTCGTTCGTGCGGCCTTTGGCAAGGACGGACACGGCGAGTATAGGAAGGACGGAAAAAGAAAGAATACCGCGAAAGGCAAGAGTGGCGGCAGTGCCGCGGCGGGTAAGAAGCGGGGGACGGCTCACCGAGCTCCTCTGCCGCGCGCCAAATCGGCGCCCGCAAAGAGAAAAAAGCGGTAAATCCGAGCGCCGAGGGCGGCTTTTCCCTTGTCGCGCTTGACTTTATCCGAAAAAACCTAAAAATTCCGACCAAAATGAATAAAAATTGCTTTTTGTGGTAAAACTTCGTAATTTTACCGAACGCGAGAGGGACAAAACCTCGGGCAGAAGTGATGAAGTCGAAAAAACTCGAAATAAAAGCCCGAATTTCGTGAAAGTGCAATTTTTCATTCAAAAAACGGAAAAGTGGAACTTTTGACATCAGACGGCCTAATCCACACTATCAACACAAAAAATGTTGAAAACTTGTCAAATTGGGCTTGTTCACCCGCCAAACCCTTATTCCGCCGTCCTTTTTCGACAAAAAGTTTTCAACATTTCTAACATTTCAAATGTGGAAAACTTAAGAGGAAAAAATGTCCGAATGGGGAAAAAGAAAGAAAACGAGAGGACGAAAAAAATATTCCGCGAACAAAACGCGGGGCGCTCTGAAATGTAATATGTCAAATTTGAGACGAATTTGCTCGCAAAAATTACGAATAGCGCCAAAAGCACCCAAAAACACAGATAAAAGCAGGTAAAAATGGATATATTGACAGAATTTTCGGCTGTAAAGAGGCAGCTTTTTGACAAGCTGTACAGTGCTCGCTTAAATCCCGAGCAAAGACGGGCGGTTTTCACCGTTAACGGCCCGCTCCTCGTGCTTGCGGGTGCGGGAAGCGGGAAAACCACGGTGCTCGTTAACAGAATAGTCTTTCTCATAAAATACGGAAATGCATACTTTGACGATACGCTCCCCGAGGGGATAAATCCCGATGCGGTTAACGCGCTCCGCTCGGCGACGGCTCTTCAGCCCGAGGACCTCGAGGGCATTTTGTCCGACCTCGCCTCGGAGCCCGTCTCGCCCTGGAGCGTGCTCGCTATCACCTTTACGAACAAGGCCGCACGGGAGATAAAGGACAGGCTCGAGCGCGCCTTCTCCGATAAGTCGGTAGCAGAAAGCATATGGGCGGGAACCTTCCACTCGGTATGCGTGCGCATACTCCGTAAATACGGAGACAGGCTCGGCTACAGAGAGGCCTTTTCAATCTACGACACCGACGACTCGAAGCGCCTTATCACTCAGTGCATGGAGGAGCTCGAGATTGACGAGAAGCGGCTCGCGCCGAAGGCGGTTGCGGGCGCTATCAGTATGGCTAAGGACGAGCTTGTCTCGGCCGAGGATTACAGTATTTCGAGCGACCCGCGCAGCCGCGATATAAAGAGAATATACGAATTATATCAGAAGAAGCTTATGCAGAATAACGCCGTAGACTTCGACGATATAATAATGAAGACGGTTGAGCTTCTCGAGAGCGACACCGAGGTTCGCGAGTATTATCAAAGAAAATTCAAATACGTGCTCGTCGACGAGTATCAGGACACGAACTATGCTCAGTTCGTGCTTACGAAGCTGCTCTCCGACGGCACGAGGAATATAATGGTAGTCGGCGACGACGACCAGAGCATATACCGCTTCCGAGGCGCGACGGTGGAGAACATACTTAATTTTGATAAGCTCTACCCCGATGCCACGGTTATCAAGCTCGAGCAGAATTATCGCTCGACGGGTAACATACTTGCCGCGGCGAACGCGGTTATTAATAATAATGATAACAGACACGAGAAGAAGCTCTGGTCGAAGAAGGGCGCAGGTGAGAAGATTACCGTAAGAGAGAGTGCCGACCAGAACGACGAGGGCAGATACATAGTGTCGAAAATAGTATCAGAGGTGGCCGCGGGGCGTAGATATTCGGATTTTGCCGTGCTCTACCGCGTAAACGCGCTCGGGCGCTCGCTTCAGTCGGCCTTCTCAAAGAGCGGAATACCCTATCGCGTTATAGGCGATATGCGCTTCTACGACCGCAAGGAGATTAAGGATATGATTGCCTATCTCTCGGTCGTTGCATCTACGGGCGACAACCTGCGCCTTAAGAGAATTATAAACGAGCCGAAGCGTAAGATAGGCGCGGCGACGGTTGAGGCAATCGAGGCGATAGGAAACTCGATGGGGCTCTCTATGTATACCGTAATGGAGCGCGTGGACGAGTACCCCGTTCTCGCGCGCAGCGCAGACAGGCTTCGTGAGTTCGTCTCGGTTATCGAGGGAATACGCGAGAACGAGAAAATGCCCTCGGCCATAATAGGAGAGCTCTTCGAGCGTACGGGCTACCGCGAAATGCTCGTCGCAGAGGGCTTCGAGGGCGAGACCAAGATAGAAAATATAAACGAGCTTATATCGGCCGCCGTGGAATACGAGCGGCGAATGGAGGAGCTCGAGGAGGAGCCCACGCTCTTCGGCTTCCTTGAGGAAATCTCACTCGTCAGCGACGTTGATAAATACGACGACACGGCCGATGCGGTGGTGCTTATGACCGTCCACTCGGCGAAGGGCCTTGAATTCCCCGTGGTATTCCTCGCGGGAATGGAGGACGGCATCTTCCCCTCGGAGCAGAACCGTATGGATAAGGCAGAGCTCGCAGAGGAGCGCCGCCTCGCCTACGTTGCGATAACGAGGGCAAAGGAGCGGCTTTTCATTACCTATGCGAAGAACCGTATGATGTACGGCCGAACGATGTACGGGACACTGTCCTCGTTCGTCAGATGCGAGCTGCCCGACGAGCTTATTTACCGCGATATGCCTCGCGGCTATAGCAGAGACGGCTATAGCGCATCGAGGAGCGCGTACCGCACCGACAGTGCGCCGCGGAGCGGCTATACCGAGCTTCGCCGTGCGCCCGAGATTTCGACTGCTAAGCGCAGCGGTGCGGCGAGCTTCGGCGTGGAGCGGCTTCCCGTCGGGGCGCGCGTTGTGCACGCCACCTTCGGCACGGGCAGGATAGTCTCGGCGCGCGATATGGGCGGCGACGTGCTCTACGAGGTCAGCTTCGATAACGGTCAGACGAAGAAGCTGATGGCAACCTTTGCAAAGCTGAAAAGGCTTTAAAATGTGACAAAACAAAGAAAAAACCGATCACGGTCGGCCTTTAATGGAGTAAAATATGATAAAAGCGTGTATTTTCGACCTTGACGGGACACTGCTTGATACCATTTCGACTATAACCTATTACGTAAACCTCACGCTTGTCGGAGAGGGTGTCGAGCCCATTACGGAGCAGGAGTGTAAAATATTCGTTGGTGACGGCGCGCGACTGCTCATACGCCGCGCTCTTGCCTCGCGCGGAATAACCGATACGGATTACGCCGAACGCGTGCTGAGGAAATATTCGGCGGCGTACGACTCCGACCCCTACCACCTCACTCGGGTATATCCCGGTATTACCGAGACGGTGGCCGAGCTTCGCCGCGCGGGAATTCGCCTCGGCGTTCTCTCGAACAAGCCGCACTCGGCTACCGTTCAGGTGATAGAGCGCTTCTTTGACGGTGAGTTCGATTTCGTTCTCGGCGCGAGGGAGGGTGTACCGCTTAAGCCCGAGCCCACCGCGGCGCTCTCGCTCGCGGGGGAAATGGGCGCTTCGCCCACCGAGGTTGCCTTCATAGGCGACACCTCGGTTGATATTCTGACGGCGAAGAATATGGGGGCCGCGCTCGCGGTCGGCGTGCTCTGGGGCTTCCGTACCGAGGACGAGCTCGCGGCGGCGGGGGCTGACAGAGTTATTTCCGAGCCCGCCGAGCTTATATCCGAGGTGCTTCAATGATTAAGAGGATAATCTCATTTTTTCTGATTTTTTCCTCGCTTGTTATGCTCTCGGCCTGTAGGGATAAGCGCGGCTATCTCGAGCTCGGCCTTGAAATTCCCGACACCTACCGGGAGAAGAATACCGAGGACACCTTCGATGCCGCCTACAGCGACGGCGTCGCGGTTATAGGAATTATACGCCTCTCCTTCCAGGCGGCGATAGACGACGGCATCGTCGAGACATATTCGCCCGAGGGGTTTGCAAAATACTATAAAAACAGGATAGGGAAGAGCGAGTGCGAGATTAAATTCTCGGGCGACGCTCCCTATATCGTTTACGAGGAGGGCGAGGAGATACCTTATTCCTATCTCACCTCGTTTTACAGAACGCGCTATGCCTATTTCGTCGTTACCTTCGTTACCGAGAGCGTGGTTTTCTCCGATTACGAGGCTGAGTTTATCGAGATAGCGGGCAGCGCGTATCTTGACTACGAGTAGGGGCGTGTCTGTTTTTACTTTAAAAAAGAAAACAATTATTTACATTTATTCAAAAAAACACGGAGGTGCTTATGAAAAAGGGAATGCGAGTGTTGCTCTTGCTTTTTGCTTTCGCTTTAGCGGCCCTGACCCTCGTATCCTGTAAGGGTGAGGAGCCCGCCGAATATAAGGTTATGCTCTCCTATGGCGAGGGCGTGCGAGTTTTAAGCGAGAACCCCGTGTACGTCCGTGAGGGCGAGAGCGCCTCCTTTTCGGTTGCCTTTGACGAGGGGTATATATTCTCCTCGGTCGGCGGAGCCACCTTCGACCAGCTCAGCGGCACGGTTACCGTTCCCGCCGTCACGAAAAATACTATGGTGGATATAGTTGCCGAGAAGAGCGACGTAGACCCCTCTAAAATGCTGAAGTTTATCTTCAACCGCGGCTCAAATCTCGACACGAGCAGTGTCGTACCAAGCCTTGAAATTCCCGCGGGAACTCTTATCACCGTTGAGGCGAAGGATATGAGCCGAGCCTTCGTCGGCTGGCGCGTGCGCGGGGAGTACGTCTCTCGCGAGAGGATTTTCACCTTCCGTCTCACCGAGGACGTTACCGATAAAAACGGTGCGTATAACCTCTATTCCGTCTATCAGGACAGCAATAAGCTGATATATAATCTCAACGGCGGCAGTGTTAATACGGAGAGCACCAATATTTCGGGCAATAGCTACAGCACGGTATCGGTGAAGGGCGACGAGGTTACCGTCACCTATTCGGCGAAGTATCTCTCGTATATAGAGTGCGGCTCGCTCTTCTACGACGACGGCAGCTTCACCCGCGAGGGCTACGTTCTCACGGAATACAACACGCGCCCCGACGGCACGGGTGAGGGCTATAGCCTCGGCTCGAAGATTTCTCTTAAGCCCGTGGACGATAAAACTCCGACCCTCTACTGTATATGGAGCCCCGATACCGAGCATTCTCTCTTTGTGACCGAAAAGGTGAGCATTGAGCGGCCCGCGACCGAGGAGTATGCACCGCACTGGGTCGAGAGCGGACTTAAAATCGTCGGCTACACGGGTTCGGATAGCATTCTTACAATCCCCGAGAAGATAAACGGCAGGACGGTTATCGCGATAGGTGCGGGAGCCTTTGTCGGTTGCGACTTCGAAACGGTGATTTTGAACAGATTTATCCATACCGTCGAGGACGGCGCCTTCGTCGGCTGCGAGAGCCTAAGAAGAATGTACTTCCCCGACAGCATGTACAGTATGAGTAATGCGGCGCTCGATGCGGTGTCTGCCTCGGGTCTTACCGATATTTTCGTAAACGCGACCCTCGCACCCCGCCACACTAAGAGCTTTGGCTTCTTCGCCGCGAAGCTCTCGCGCCTTATGGCATCGGCTGACGAGAACCGAGTTATAGTTATAGGTGGCTCGTCGGTTTATCAGGGACTTGGCACCGAGTATCTTGAGGCGCTCCTTGACGACTACCGAGTGATAAACTTCGGCACGACGAGGACAACCCACGGCTTCATTTACCTTGAGGCTATGAAGCATTTTGCACACGAGGGCGATATAATTCTCTACGCGCCCGAGAACAGCTCCTATATGTTCGGCGAGCGCGAGCTCTATTGGAAGACGCTTCGCGATATGGAGGGAATGGTTAATCTCTACCGCTATATCGATATGACAGAGTATACCAATTTCTTCGGCGCCTTTACCGATTACAACCAAAGCTACAGATATAAGGCGAGCCCCACCACCTACGAGAGCATCTGCGAGGTGAGCGCGATGAATAAATACGGCGACTTCTTAGCGAGCGACCGCGGCGGGCTCTCGAGTAAGTACGATGACGTCTATTATATAACTCTCAACGAGCGTATAAAGTCAAAGCACGAGGGAACGTGGGACGATGCGAATTTTCAGGAGCAGAATAAGGACTACACCGACCCCGAAAATATAACCTGGTGCTCCTTTACCGACGAGGATTTTAGGAGTAATATGAACCGCGCCATAGCGAGCGCGAAATCGAGCGGAGCGCTCGTCTATTTCGCCTTCTGCCCCGTCGATGCCGATAAGCTCGTCGATGCTGCTCGGAGCCTTGAATGGATTTCGGCGTACGATGCGCTCATATTGGACACCTTCGACTTCGACGGTACGCTCGGCAAAGCCGTGAGCGCAATATTCGCCCACAAATATTTCTACGATAACGCCTTCCACTTAAATGATATCGGCAGAGCCTATCGCACCTACCGCATCTATCTTGACCTTGCCGCGATTCTCGGAATCTCGGAGGAGGATATTTTGGGCTTTACCGAGCTCGGCGTGGGCTTTGACGGCTGTATATTCGAGGGCACGAGCGGCCTGCCCGACGTAACCTTTACCCCGGAGGATTAATATGGATTTTCGGAGCGTATATTTTTACGTATATATCGCACTGCTCCTTTTGTGCTCGCTTTTCGCGGCACTCGGAGTATTCGTCCTTCGCGGCGGGCGGCTTATGAAGGCGCTCTCGGCGGTGCTGCATATCCCCATGCTCGTGATGCTCTTTCTCGCGGGCGGGGAGCTTGAGTGGGTGCTTTTGTCACTGCTCTTCGTTGGATTTTGCTACACGCTTGCCGCCTATATCTTCTCGAGGAGGGCGGGCACGTGACCTTTAACTCCTTTGAATTTTTAATTTTTTATCCCGTAGTTGCTCTCCTTTACTATATTCTCCCTCGGGCGAGCAAGTGGGTTATGCTCCTTATCGCGAGCTATTTCTTCTATATGTACACCCAGCCCGAGCTCGTGCTGCTTATTTTCGGCACGACCCTCGTCTCCTGGCTCTCGGCGGGTGTTATTGAGCGCTCGCGGCGCCCCGCGGTCCGTAAGCTCTTCCTTGCGCTTACCCTCACCGTATCTCTCGGAGTGCTCTTCTTCTATAAATACTTCGATTTTCTCTCGGAGAGCGTCTTTGCGGCACTCGGCCTTTTCGGTGTCAGCGCCGACCCCGTGTCGCTTAATTTGATTCTCCCCGTCGGAATTTCCTTCTACACCTTCCAAACGCTTTCCTACGTTATCGACGTTTATCGCGGCAAGGTCGTGTGCGAAAAGAACTTCTTCTTTTACGCGCTCTTCGTCTCCTTCTTCCCCCAGCTTGTTGCGGGACCCATTGAGCGCCCCGGCAACCTCATTCCCCAGCTTCGTGAGGCGCATAGGCCCACCCGTGAGAATTTTATCCGCGGCGGCGAGATTATGCTCCTCGGCTTCTTCAAGAAGATTTGCGTTGCCGATATACTCTCGATATACGTAACTGCGGTGTACTCCTCTCCCGAGGGAGCGACCGGCCCTATGGTCGTGCTCGCGACGGCGCTCTTTGCCGTACAGATATACTGCGACTTCTCGGGCTATACCGATATTGCGACGGGTGCGGCGAGGATTATGGGCATACGCCTGATGAAGAACTTCAACCACCCCTATCTTGCTACCACCGTCAAGGAATTCTGGTCGCGCTGGCACATCTCGCTCTCGACCTGGTTCCGCGACTATCTCTACATACCCCTCGGCGGCAACCGTGTGTCAAAGCCGCGCTACGCCTTTAACATAATGGTAGTATTTCTCGTGTCGGGCCTGTGGCACGGTGCGGCCTGGACCTTCGTCGTATGGGGTGCGCTCCACGGCGTATATCAGGTGCTCGGCACGCTCACGCTCCCCGCGAGAAACCGCCTCGTCGAGCGGCTCGGTAAGAGCCCGACGGCCCCCGCCGTCACGGCGGTGCGCCGCACGCTTACCTTTATTCTCGTCTGTATTGCCTGGGTGTTCTTCCGCGCGGGCTCGCTCTCCGATGCGACAACTCTCCTCTCCCGCCTTTTCGTTGGGTGGGGTGCCATCGGTGCGGCACTCTCAGAGATGGGGCTCGACCCCGTCGGCATAGCGAGCCTGGCTCTTACCCTCGCCATTCTCTTTATGCTCGACCGTATGCTCCCTGCGAGCGACGGGGCAGAGAGCTCGCCTCTTCGCCACGGGGTATTCGTCAATTATATATGGGTCGTTATTGCGGCTTGGGCGCTCCTTCTCTCACGCGGTATGGAGAGCGCCTTCATATACTTCAGGTTTTAAGGGGGTGGGAAAATGAAGAAAACGAAAATTATAATTCTCTCGCTCCTCTCGGTAATTCTTATACTTTTACCGATTATCTCGATTAGCCTCTTTGCGCTTCTCTCACCCGCCCAGTATGACAATTCCTTCGTCGGCGCTCTTGACGATAAGGTCGAGAGGCTGAAAAATACCGACGGGAATAGGATAATAGTCGTCGGCGGCTCGTCGGTGGCGTTTGGCCTCGACAGCGCGCTTCTTGAGGAATACACGGGTATGCCCGTGGTGAATTTCGGCCTATACGCCGCACTCGGAACGAAGCTTATGCTCGACCTCTCGCGCCCCGAGATACGCGAGGGTGACGTTATCGTATTGGCGCCCGAGCTCGACCCCGAGACACTGTCGCTCTTTTTCAGTGCCGAGAATACGCTTATGGCGGCGGACGGCTCGCCCGAGCTTCTCGGCAGTCTCCCCGCGGGCGACCTCTTTAAGCTTTTCGGCAATATGTGGGGCTTCGCAAAGGATAAGCTTGGGTATATGAGACACCCCGAAACGAAGCCGAGCCCCGAGGGCGTGTACAGCTCATCGAGCTTTAACGAATACGGAGATATTGAATACCCCCGCCCCGAGAATATTATGCACGGCTACGCCGATACCGAAAATTCGGTGAAGCTTGACCCCGCCTGCTACGGCGATGCGTTTTTCGAGTTTGCCGATTATCTTAATAGGTATATCCGCTACGCCGAGCGGCGCGGAGCCTCGGTTTATTTCTCATTCTGCCCGATAAACGAGATGGGAGTTGCCGCGGGTGCCGATACCGATGCGCTCGTGGGGCTGCTTAAGGATAATATCGACTGCGAGTTCATCAGTGACATTGATAACTATATCCTTGAGGCAGGCTACTTCTACGACACGAACTTTCATTTAAACGACACGGGTGTTACGGTGCGCACTATGCGCCTCGCCCGAGATATTAAGCTTGCGCACACGATACCCGAGGGTGTCGTCCCGCGCGAGGAGCCCGAGGCGCCGGCTCTTCCCGGTGCCGATAACGCCTACCTCGGCACCGACGAAAACGCCAAATACTTCACCTACGAGAAGGACGAGTGGGGTGCCCTCGTTATAGTCGGCCTCACCGAGGAGGGAAGGAGTCAAACTACGCTCACCGTGCCTCTCGGCGCCGACGGAATTAAGGTGCGCTCGATTGCCGCGGGAGCCTTCTCGGGCTCTGCTCTCGAGGTGCTGATTATCCCCGCCGATGCCAATATCGAGCGGCTTGAGAACGGTATGGCGAGGGGAGCCGAGAATTTAAGACGGCTCGATATACTTATCCCCGTGCGTGAGAATATAACCCCGCCGGCGAAGGGTAGCTTCGGCAACGAGCGGGCAGACTTCAAAATTCACACGCCCGTCGGCTCCGACTATCGCGGAGGCTACAGCTGGGATAGGCATTCGGACATCATCATAGAAGACTTGAAATAAAAGAACAAGGCAACCGCGAGGTTGCCTTGTTCTTTTATTTATATAAGTCAAGCGTACAGTTTAGTTTACCCTTTTTCGTAAGCCCGACCGAGCCGTGCCAGACGAGCCGGCCGAGGCCGCGCACGCTCACGGTCTGTCCCTCGCGGGGCGAGTGTGAGGGGCTCTCACAGAGTCTGCCGTCGACGAACACGAGCTTGCGCCCGAAGTAGGCCTGCGCCGCCTCGCGCGAGAGGTGAAAGGCGCGTGCAATTATCGCATCGAGCCTCTCCGAGGAAATCTGTATAGTGATGCGCTCGGTGGTGTAGAGCGCCCCCTCGGGAAGGCTCTCGCAAACCGAGAGAGTCATATCGGTATTCCTCACCCGTGCGAGCGAGGAGAGGATAAAGGGTGCGATTTTTTCACTTGCGAATATATAACCGACGCTCTCGCGGATAATAATATCTCCGAGGGTATCGCGCTCGATGCCGAGGTTCATAAGCGCACCTAAAAAATCGCGGTGCGTGAGCCTCTCGGCAAAGCGAGCCGATTTTGGCTCCGCCTTGATACAGACGATAGGGAAGGGCGGCGGATAGCCAATCTCTTCCTCGTCGCCGAAGGCGGCGATTACACGCTCGGCGCCCTCCGCCCCGCCGAAGAGCGTGACGGGGGAGTAAAGCCGTCCTCTTACCCCCTCGAGCACCGAGAGCTCGGCAAGCCCGAGAAAGTCGGAAAAAAGATAGTACCCGCCCGAGCCGCTCTTATGCGAGAGCTCGAGAAAGCGCTTGGCTAAAAGCCCGCTCTCGTCATTCATCAGAGCAGGTCCACGGGGTAGAGAATTTTAAGCTGATTAACGCGGCTCTCGTATGCTGCACGCCTTTTCTCGTTCAAGAGCGCGCCCGAGAGCTCGTTTTTAATCTCCTCAAGGGGAGCGATGCTGCTTTCCTTTTTAGAGTTGAGCTTTATAAGATGATAGCCGAACTGGGTCTTAACGGGGGTAGCGGTGACCTCGCCGACCTGCATCTGGAAAACGGCGCTGTCAAACTCGGGAACCATCTGTCCTCTCGTGAAGTCGCCGAGATTTCCGCCCGACTCCTTGGAGGGGCAGGAGGAATACTCGCGTGCCGCATCCTCGAAGGTGGTCTCGCCCGCATTGATTTTAGCAAGGATTTCGAGAGCCCCCTCCTCGCTGTCAACGAGAATATGGCTCGCGTTTACGCTCTCGCCCGAGGCGAAGCGCTCCTTATTAGCCTCGTAATACTCGGCAATCTCCTTGTCGCTGACGGTTACGGCCGAGATAACCTTGTCCTGTGCGTAGCCCGCGAGAAGGTTCTCGCGAAGCTTCGCGAGCTCTGCCTTGAACTCGGGCTCTGCCTCGAGAAGATTTCTCTTCGCATCAAGAAGGAAGAGCTTGTTGTTGATAATCTGTGTGAGAAGCGCACGTCTGCCCTCGGGGGTATTGTAGGCCTGTGCTCTCTGACCGAGGTTCATAAGAAGCTCGTTTACGTCGTCCTCCGTTACGGTGAGCGTGCCCACCCTTGCAAGAATTTTACTCATTTTTATATCTCCTTAAATTTAATAATCAAACAGTATTTTTTGTACGAAGCCCCTTCGGGTAGTGGTTTTTAATAACCCCGCCCGAAATCTTACCGAGGCCGAGCGGCGCACCGCAAAAAAGAATTGCGCACCAGCCGTTATCTATTCCCTGTGGGTCGGGGATTTCCTCGCCGCCGAGGTATTTTTTATATAGCTCCTCGGAGCCCGAGAGCTCTACCTGTCGCTTGAAGCACCTTCCGAGTGCCGAGGCGAGCTGATGCGAGGGGTGAAGAATACCGTGCCTTACCTCGCCGACGAGAATTCCCGACATAAACACCGAGTGGCGGGGAATTGGCGATGGGTGCGTGATTAAAACCAAATTCTCTCCCACCTCGGCAAGCCTGCCGCGGGGGATATCCGTAAGGCTGTCCTTGAAGAATGCCTCGACCGCGCTCGCCTTGTCGCGCGGAAGCGCCCTTGCACAGTCGCGGAAGGCTATCTTGCCTCGCTCGCCGTCGCCCGCGCGGCGCATAAGAGCGATATACTGTCCCTCGCCGCGCGATTTGTGAGGATAGAACCTGCGCGTGTGCTTGATTGCTTCGGGCCTGCCGTCACCCGCGAGACCGTCGCTCGTAACTCCGACGAGCTTCTCTCTTACGGGTATAATTTCAAAATCGCCGTGTCTGTCTAAGAAACGGGTAATCTGCTCCTCGTTTTCCTCCTCGGAATAGGTGCAGGTGGAATAGAGCAGATAGCCGCCGCGGCGTACGAGGCGTGCGGCGTTATCGAGAATTTCGCTCTGCCTCTTTGCCGAGAGGGCGACGTTCTCCTCGCTCCACTCCTCGCTCGCGGCGTCGTATTTGCGGAGCATACCCTCGCCCGAGCAGGGGGCATCGGTAAGCACGAGGTCGAATACCTCGGGGAACATAGCGGGCAGCTCGCCCGTGTCGAGTGAGGTAACGAGCGCGTTTGTGACACCGAGCCTCTCGAGGTTGGAGACGAGGATTTTCGCCCGCTTCGGCACGAACTCGTTCGCAAGGAGAAAGCCAGACGGGCCGATTTTCTCCGCGAGCTGCGTCGATTTGCCGCCCGGTGCGGCGCAAAGGTCGGCGACCCACCACCCGCTCTCTATATCGAGCGCGTTCACCGTCGCCATAGCGCCGGGGTCCTGAACGTAAATCATACCCGCGTGGTGCTCGGGCGTGTTGCCTATCTGTATATCGTTTTCGAGTATAAATCCGCTGTCGGTGTAGGAAAGGGGGGAGAGTGCGAGGCGCGGGGAGCCGACGACGGTGTCGGTCTCCGATTTGATTTTATTAACGCGCACGGCGCGCACGGGTGCCTTTTCGAGCTCGGCGACAAAGTCGTCGTATTCCGAGCCGAGAATACTCTTCATTCTTATAAAAAAACTCTCGGAAAGCATTTTTTCACCCCCGCCTTGACAAAATTCACATCTATTATATTATATTTGTAATTTGTTGTCAATCAATATTTGCGTAATGCTTGAAATTTGAATTTCTTTATGCTAAAATGTTCTCGACAAGTAAAGGGGAGGTGCGTATTGTGGAGAAAAAAAGAATTTTACCTAACGGAATAGAGCTGTTCAGCTACCGCGCGGACGGTACGCACAGCTTCTTTCTCTCGCTTTTTTTACGCGCGGGCAGTATGTACGAGCGCGAGGGCGAGAGCGGTATCACGCATTTTTTCGAGCATATTGCGATAAGAAATATAAATAAGCTTATGGGTGGCGAGCTCTACGCGCTTCTTGACAGAGAGGGAATAGAGTTTAACGCCTCGACCTTTGGCGAGATGGTGCAGTTTTACGTCTCGGGCTCGCCTGAGAGCCTGCCTACGGCTGCCAGAATTATGGCACACCTCTTTTCGCCGATTGTTCTCTCGCGCGACGAGATAGATGCCGAGCGCGGCAGGATTAAGGCCGAGATACGCGAGCTTGACGAGGCGTCGTCGCTCGCCGCAATTGCCGCGAGAGAGGTGTACTCTGGTACTACGCTCGCACGCCCGATTACGGGAACGCTCGGCGAGGTGTCGAAAATAAGCGCACGCTCGCTTGAGGACTTTCGCCGCCGTACCTTTATCCCCGAGAATTTGTTTTTCTACCTCACGGGCGCCTTTACCGAGGATGACCTCGACACTCTCGCAAGCGCGGTGGGCCACACGCCCCTGTCCTTCGGTGAGCCTCATACCAATATCGCACCCGTGCCCGATAAATTCGGTAAAAGAGGGGGGAGCGTGCTGATAAAGAACGCCGACTTCACCAAGGTTAAGCTTAGCTTCGATATTGATATGAGCCGCGTGAGCGTTCCCGAGTGCGACCTTCTTTACGAGCACCTTTTCGGCGGCTACAGCTCGCGTATGTTTATCGAGCTCTCGGAGAGGCAGGGCCTGCTCTACGACATCTCGGGCTCGGTGGAGAGGTATAAGAATATTGGTGTATTCGGCTTTTCCTTTGAGATACGCGAGGCGAAGCTCGAGCTCGCTCTTGAAACCGTGGTGGAGATTCTTCGCGACCTGAAGAGAAATCCCCCGGCCCCCGAGCGCTGTATGAAGGCGGGGTTTGTGAAGAACGCGGCTATGCTCCTTGACGACCCGCGCGAGCTTAACTTCACGCTCGCCTACGACAATCATATCCTCGACCTCGGCTACTCCTCGCTCGAGGAGCGTGTGGCGGCCTACGATGCCGTTACCCCGGAGGCTCTGTCGCGTGCGGCAGGCGAGATTTTCACCGTAAGCAACTTGACCCTGACGGTCAAGGGGAATAAAAAGAAGATAAAAACGGAAAGGCTGGCAGATATTATTTCTTTGCTGGGGGCGGATTAAAATGGCAGAATTGAAAAAAACGCATACGGGTAGGCGCTTCGCATACTTTCTTTTGATTTTCTCGAGCGTTTTTATGTATATCGCGATAACGCTTACGAGAAATCTTTACACCGCGGAGAAGACGACGCTCCTCTCTCTCGGCAGCTTCGGTAATTTGTCCGACCTTGCGTCAACGACCGAGTATTTCTTTTATACCTACGCTATAATGCAGGTATTGCTGATTTTCTTCGTTGATAAGATTAATACAAAGTGGTTTTTGACGGTTACTCTCGGCGTAGCCGGTGTTCTTTCGATTTTCACCGCTATGACCGACACTATCGTACAGCACTATCTCATATACGCCGCGAACGGCTTTTTGCAGGCGGGAATATGGGGAGGACTCATTAAGATTTTAAGCCGATATCTCCCGGCGCGACTGTTGCCAACGGCGAACACGCTAATGACCTCGGCTCCTGCGGTTGCCTCTGCCTTGGCGTACGGAATAGCCGCCCTCTTCGGCGAGGATTGGCGCACCCCGTTTGCTCTTATGGGCGTTATCGTGATAGGCTCGGTAGTGCTCTTTTTCGTCTCGGTTACTACCGTCACCCGCTACCCGCGCGAGATTGAAATGCACCGTATCGTGCTCGCCGACGGAAGTGAGAGGGAGGTCGATGACGAGGAGGAGAACGATTTTATACATCTTGACACTCGTCGACGCGTTGTCATCTTTTACATAATCTCGGTTATTATGGGCTTCGTTCTGACCTCGATTTATTTTATGGTTTTAAACAACCTCGATATATACATTAAGGAAATCGGCGGATACAGCAACGGTGTTTCTAAGGCACTAACGATTGTTGCGCCTATAGTTGCGGTATTCGGTCCTGCCTTGACCGTGCGCGCCTGTGAGCGCCACCGCAACTTTATAGCGGTATCTGCGGTGTTCTTCGTGATAGCTCTTGTATCGGTCGTCGTACTGCTGTTCGTCTACGATACGAGCGTGATATTTTCTCTGTTTCTTTTCATACTGTTTATCACTGCGTCTAACGGAGGGCGCTCGACCATTCTTTCGATAGCCTCGTTCAGAATGAGAGCGAAAATAAACTCGGGTGTCTACACCACCGCGGTAAACGCGGCGTCCTCAATTACTTCCGGCCTTGCGCCTAAAATACTTACGGTAATTCTCGACAACGAGGCTCTTAGCACGGTAGAGAGCTGGAAAAACGCGCTTTTGGTTGTCACGGGTATCAACGCCTTTGCCGTGGCGGCGCTTCTCGGTCTCGTGCTTCTCATTCGGTTCGCGAACGCCGGGCGTAAAAGAAATATCTGAAAAATAACAAAACACCGAGGTGCTGTGAATAAACAACGCCTCGGTGCTTTTTGATTTGCGCTTTAATTTTGTCCGAGCATTACTGCTCGTTTTTAGAAATCATTTTAAGATATGCGTTAATGAAGCCGTCGATCTCGCCGTCCATAACCGCGTCGATATTTCCGTCCTCGTAGCCGGTTCTCGTGTCCTTTGCAAGCGTGTAGGGCATAAACACGTAGCTTCGTATCTGGCTGCCCCACTCGATATTGGCCTTGTTGCCCTGAATATCCTCTATCCTGTCGAGCTTCTCGCGCAGCTTGATTTCCATAAGCTTCGCCTTAAGCATCTTGAGAGCCGTCTCCTTGTTCTGGAGCTGGCTTCTCTCGGTCTGACAGCCGACGACGATGCCCGTGGGCTTATGGACGATACGGATAGCCGAGTCGGTCTTGTTAATGTGCTGACCGCCCGCGCCGCTCGAGCGGTGTGCGGTGATGTCGAGGTCCTCGTCGCGAAGGACTATGGTATTATCGTCCTCGAACTCGGGCATAACCTCGACCGAGGAGAACGACGTGTGCCGTCTGCCCGATGCATCGAAGGGGGATACGCGAACGAGACGGTGAACGCCGTTCTCGCTCTTGAGGTATCCGTAGGCGTTCAGACCCTCGACCATAATGGTCGCGGACTTGATGCCCGCCTCGTCGCCGTCGAGCCAGTCTACGAGCTTCACGTTGAAGCCGTGGCGCTCGCCCCAGCGGGTGTATAGACGGTAGAGCATAGATGCCCAGTCCTGCGCCTCGGTGCCGCCGGCTCCGGGGTGGAAGGATACTATCGCGTTATTCTTGTCGTAGGGACCGGAGAGAAGAACCTCAATTCTCTTCTTCTCGGCCTCCTCCTCTATATACTGCGTTTCGCCGAGGACCTCCTCAACCGAGTCCTCGTCCGATGCCTCAATAGCCATCTCGCAGAGGGCATACGCATCCTCGAGCCTCGCGGTGAGCTCCTCGTAGCCCGATACCTTGTCCTTAAGCTGCTTTATCTCCTGCAGCTTCTTAGAGGATTTCTCGGCATCGGCCCAGAAGTCCTGTACCATAGTCTCACGCTCAAGGTCGGAGGCTCTCTCGCGTGCCTCTTCTATTCGGAGCTGGCTACCGAGCTCGGTAAGAACGCCCCTCAGCTCTGTGAGCTTTCTCTTTGCTTCCTCGAGTGCAACAATCATTCTGAAATCTCCCAAATAAATTTAAGGTCGCCCGATACGCCCCGGGCGCGCCGTGTTAACATACATATTTTAGCACAAATGCCGATAAAAGTAAATAGCAAGTTTTAAATATCTATTGATTTTTTTACCCGTGTGTGTTATACTTAATTCGTTGAAAACAATCGAATTGAGAGGTTTATAAAATGAAGGTAACTAAGGATACCCTTATCGGCGACGTTCTCGACTTTGACGTTGAGACCGCGAGATTTTTCTTTGAGATAGGAATGCACTGCCTCGGCTGCCCGCACTCGCGCGGAGAGTCGATTGCCGATGCCTGCCTCGTTCACGGCACCAACGCCGACGAGCTGGTTCAGAAGCTTAACGACTTTCTTGCAAGCAAGTAAGCCGTGCTTGACGCGAGGCTTGGCTCAGCGGCAAAATTCGTGAGGCAGGGAGCGATATTTGCCGATATAGGCACCGATCACGCTCACCTGCCTCTCTTTTTACTTTCCGAGGGGAGAATAGAGAGAGCTGTTTGCTCGGATATTAACGAGGGCCCCCTTTGCAGTGCCGAGCAGAACGCCGCGGCGGCGGGCCTGTCGGAGAAAATAGATTTTCACCTTACCGACGGGGCACTTAGCCTCGCGGGGCTCGGTATTACAGATGTTGCCGTTTGCGGCATGGGCGGCGAGCTTATTGCCGATATAATCGACCGCGCACCCTGGCTCCGCACGCGGGGCGTGCGACTTATTCTTCAGCCTATGACACGCGCGGGGGAGCTGCGCTCCTATCTTGGTGCGGCGGGCTTCTCGGTTATGGCTGAGGACTATTCCGAGGCGCAGGGGAAGTATTACGTCACCGTCGTCGCGGAGTACACGGGAGAGCGGCGCACGCTTACCGAGACCGAGGCCTATCTCGGACGTGAGGCGTCCGTCACCGATAAAAACGGGGCCTATTTCGGCTATCTTTCCTCGCTCGCTGTGGCGTGTCGGCGCCGTATTCTGGGTCGGCGGGCAGGCGGCAGGGATACCGAGCGCGACGAGACTATACTTAAAGAGCTTGAAAAAAGACTTGAGGGGAGAACAGAATATGACGGTTAAGCAGATATACGAGGCGCTCACCGCGAGAATTCCCGAGGAGCTGCGCGAGGAGTGGGACAACGACGGCCTTATGTGTGCATCCGACGGCTCGGCCGAGGTCGAGCGCGCTCTCGTTACGCTTGACGTAACCGAGGAGATTGTCGATTACGCCGTCTCGCACGGCTTCGACCTTATAGTGTCGCATCACCCGCTTATATTCCGGCCGATTTCCTCGGTGACCGAGGACAACCATATCGCGAGGAAGGTTATTAAGCTGATACAGGGCGAGGTTGCGGTTATATCCCTACATACCCGCGCCGATAAGGTGCGCGGCGGGGTCAACGACATTCTCGCTGATATAATAGGTATAAAGGACGCGGTGCCCTTCGGCGAGGGCCTTCTCGGCAGAATAGGCACGCTTAAGGAGGAGCTTTCCATGGAGGACTTCTCCTACCTTCTCAAGGGGCTTCTTGATTGCGACGGCGTTAAGGTTGCCGATGCCTGCATACCCGTTCAGCGCGTTGCCGTCGTCGGCGGCGACGGTAAGGACTACGTTGAGGCGGCGCTTGCCGCGGGTGCCGACACCTTCGTCAGCGGAAGAATAAGCTACAATATTATGGCAGAGGCGGCAGAGCGGGGAATTAATATGCTCGAGGCGGGGCATTACTTCACCGAGCAGCCCGTGACGGCCTTCTTCCAGGCACAGCTTATGCGCCTTGACAACGATATGTATATAGAGATTATGAATTCAAATCCGATAAAGCTTATTTGACGGTAAGGCGGAGCCCCGTGTCGCGCATTTAGCGACACGGGGCTCTTGTTATTCCTCTGTGAATTCTCGAATAGCACGGATAACTCTTTTCTGACACGCCTCGGTCGGCAGCCACATGGGCAGTCTCATATCGGGGCGGCAGAGGCCGCGCTCCGAGAGCGCGAACTTAATCGGCGCGGGATTGGTCTCGAGGAAGAGAGAATTTATCACGGGCATCATTCTTTGCTGAAGCGCGAGGCTCTCGGCCTCTCTTTTTGCAAAGAAAAGCTTACATATTTCCATGGTCGCCCTCGGGTATAGGTTCGATACGACCGAGATAACACCGCGCCCGCCGAGCGCGAGGGTGGGGTATATCTGGCTGTCGTTGCCCGAGTAGAGCCACAGCTCCTCGCCGAGTGCGGCTATGGAGGTCAGCCGATCGAGTGAGTCCGAGGCCTCCTTTATACCTACTATTTTCTCGCACTCGGCGAGCCGTGCGAGAATTTCGGTATCGAGATTAACCCCCGTGCGGGAGGGCACGTTGTAAAGAAGAATGGGCACGCCCGAGGCATCTGCGAGTGTGAGGTAGTGGCGTATTATCCCCTCTCTCGTGCCACGGTTATAGTATGGTGTGACGAGGAGCACGCCGTCGCAGCCGAGTGACGAGGCAAACTCGGTATGCCGCACGGCGAGGCGGGTATCGTTCGTCCCCGTGCCGAATATCAGCCTCGTCCTGCCCGCTATCCTGTCCTTCGCATAGCGGAAGAGGTCGTAGCGCTCCTCGTCCGAGAGCGTTGCCGCCTCGGCGGTCGTGCCGCCGATAACGAGCGCATCTATACCCGCCTCGAGCTGAATATCGATGAGCCCACCGAGAGAGGAATAATCTATTTTGCCGTCAGTAAATGGGGTGACGAGCGCCGTCCCGACCCCCTCGAATATCACTTGTTTTTTCATCTTTGCCGAAATTCCCTTGCAAAATGCTTTTGTTTAGTTTATAATATATCTGTTACTAATATATTTTATGTTTTTTTCTGCTTTAGTGACAGAAAGGTACGGACATGCAGCGCACTTGCGATATAGTAAACGACAGACCCAAAACAAATCTGACAACCTCGGATTTCTCCTACGAGCTCCCCGAGGAGCTAATAGCGCAGTCTCCGAGCGAGGAGCGCGACGGCTGTCGGCTTATGGTTGTGGATAAAGAGACGGGAGAGCTGACCCACAGGACCTTCCGCGATATAATAGAATATCTTAATCCCGAGGATATGCTCGTCGTTAACTCCTCGAAGGTCATACCCGCGCGCCTTATCGGCAAGAGCGAGAAGAACGGCTCGCCGATAGAGCTCTTGCTCCTTGAAATGGTCGAGGGCGGTGCCTGGCAGACCCTCGTCCGCCCGGGTAAGCGGGCGAAAATCGGCGCGCGCTTCGACTTCGGCGGCATTCTCAGCGCGACGGTTACCGATATTGTAGAGGGTGGAAATCGCGTAGTTGAATTTTCCTTTGACAGGGAGCGCTACTCGAGCATATACGAGGTGCTCGACGAGGTCGGCAATATGCCTCTGCCGCCCTATATAACGAAGAAGCTTGAGAACAAGAGCGACTACCAGACGGTATATGCGAAAACCGAGGGCTCGGCGGCGGCTCCCACGGCGGGGCTTCACTTCACCCCCGAGCTGATAGAGAAAATCAAGGCTAAGGGGGTCGGCTTCGGTGAGGTAACTCTCCACGTCGGTCTCGGCACCTTCCGCCCCGTTAAGGTCGATAAAATAGACGAGCACCTTATGCACAGCGAGCGCTTCATAGTCACCCCCGAGGTGGCCGACGAGATAAACAGAAGGCGTAAGGCGGGCGGCAGAATTATTGCCGTCGGCACCACCGCCTGCCGCACTCTCGAGAGCGCCTCGGATGAAGACGGTACGGTGAAGCCGATGAGTGCCAGCACCGCTATTTTCATCTACCCCCCATACACCTTTAAAGCGACGGATGCCCTCATAACCAACTTCCACCTTCCCGAAAGCACCCTAATAATGCTCGTAAGCGCCCTCGCGGGCAAGGAGCTTATTATGTCCGCCTATGAAACGGCGGTGAGGGATAAGTATCGCTTCTTCTCCTTCGGCGACGCCATGCTGATTGTATAAAATCCGCAATACTGCGTTAAAGCTTCGACTTGTCGCCCTCGACGTAGGTAACTACGCCGTCGGGCTTCGCGCTCGCTTTGCCTTGTCTTGCGAATTTTCTACTAATCAGCATATTCAACTTCGGCATATTCAACTTATGAATTAAAAAAGCAAAATGAGGTAATATGATTTTCATTTGTCCTATTTGCCAAGAGGCGCTGCGCGAGAGCGGCGGCGCCGCCGTGTGCCCACGCGGGCACAGCTTCGACCGAGCGAGGGAGGGATATTATAATCTGCTCCTCGGGCAGGGGGCGGGCACGCACGGCGATAACGCCGAGATGGTGCGCGCGCGGCGGGAGTTTCTCTCGAGCGGGGCCTACGAGCCCCTCGCTCGCCGTGTCGGCGAGCTCGTCTCGGAGTACACCGTGCCCTCGGGGCTCGTGCTCGACGTTGGCTGCGGCGAGGGCTATTATACCGATATAGTTTATACGGCGCTTACGGCGCGCGACCCCTCGGCGCGTGTTTCGGCCTTCGATATTTCTAAGGATGCCGCACGCCGTGCGGCAAAGCGAAATAAAAATATTTCCGTCGCCGTCGCGAGCGCGTACAGGATGCCGATCGCCTCGGGGTCGGTCGATACGGTGATGAACCTCTTTTCTCCGCTTGCGCCCGACGAGGTGTGGCGCACGCTCGCTGGGGGCGGGAAATTTATCATCGCCTTTCCCGCCGAGGAGCATCTCTTTGGGCTTAAGGCGGCGATATACGACACCCCCTATAAGAACGAGCCCGAGGATGATGCGCTTCGCGGCTTTAAGCTTCTTCACCGCGAGAGAATGACCTATTCGATGACACTGTCCGCCGTCCTCGCACGCGAGCTCTTTATGATGACACCCTACGCGTACAGGACGACCGAGCGCGAGAGGGAGCGCTTATTCTCACTCGGTGAGCTTACGACCGATGCGGACTTCTACATATTCGTTTATGAAAAAGGAGAGCTTTAATGGACTTCAGTCACGGTAAATATCTCGGCGTTGACTACGGCGACGTCCGCACGGGGCTCGCCGAATGTGACCCCACGGGAACCCTTGCGAGCGGTATCGCGACGGTGAAGGAGGGCGGAATGAGAAACACCGCCCGCCGCGTTGCGCGAGAGGCAGAGGCTCGCTCCTGTAAAAAAATAATAATCGGTCTGCCGAAGAATATGGACGGCACGGAGGGGGGGCGTGTAGAGGTAATTCGTGCCTTTGCCGCGCTTCTTAAGGAGGAGACCAATATCGAAATCGACTTTTCCGACGAGCGTATGTCTACTATGGTGGCGTACCGATACCTCGGCGAGAGCGGCGCGTACGGAAAGAGGCGGCGCGAGGCCGTCGACACTCTCTCGGCGGAGATTATTCTTCAGGGATATATAGACAAGGAAAGACGGGAGGCAAAGAATAATGGCTGAAAATGTAAATAAAAGCGTACTTATTATCTACACGGGCGGCACTATCGGTATGAAGAATACCGAGATGGGCTACACCCCCGCCCCGGGCTTCTTTGCCGAGGCTATCAGAGAAATCGAGGATATGGCGCGCCCCGAGTTCCCCTCGTGGGAGCTCTACGAGACCTCGCCGCTTCTTGACTCCTCGAATATGAGTGTGAGAGAGTGGAACAAAATTGCCGAGGTTATATACGAAAACTACGAGCGCTATGCGGGCTTCGTCGTGCTTCACGGCACCGATACCATGGCCTACACCGCCTCGGCGCTCTCATTTATTCTCGGCGGGCTCGATAAGCCCGTTGTGCTTACCGGCTCCCAGATACCTCTCTCGGAGATAAGGAGCGACGGGCGGGAGAACCTTATTACCTCCGTGCTTATTGCGGCAGAGGGGGTTGTCAGAGAGGTGTGCCTCTATTTCAGTGGACGGCTCTTACGCGGCAACCGTGCCGAGAAGATGAGCTCGGACGGGCTTCACGCCTTCGATTCGCCGAACTATCCGCCTCTTGCCGAGGTCGGAATAGATATAAGGTATAACCGTGCGGCGCTTCTTAAGAGGAGCACCGAGGGTCTTACCTACAATCCCTTTTCCGAGGTTCCAATCGGCGTTCTTAAGGTTTTCCCGGGAATACAGTTCGGGCTCTTTGAGGAGATTATGACCGAGCGCCTCTCGGGCATAGTTCTCGAGACCTTCGGCGCGGGCAACATCCCCGGCGGCGCTACCGAGCTTTTACCTATTATCAGGAAGGCCTTTGCCGCGGGCTCGGTTATCACCGTATGCTCGCAGTGCCCCTCGGGCACGGTTACTCTCGGCGCGTACGAGACGAGCGCGAGCCTTAAGGGCGCGGGTGCTGTCAGCGGTAAGGATATGACCACCGAGGCGGCGGTTGCCAAGCTGTATCACCTTTTCAGCCTCGGGCTTGATAAGTCCGAGATAAAGAGCCTTATGGAGAAGGACCTTCGCGGCGAGCTTAGCGAATAATTTATCCCCCGCGGCATAAAATTAAGCAGTTCTGTGCTTTGGGGGACTTATGAAAAGGCTGACTGCGCTTATTTTGTTAACGGTTATATTTCTTTTCTCCTGCTCGGCTCGAACCGTCGAGCCCTATGAGGTCGTTTCTCTTTTTCGGGACGGCCGTCTTCCGAGCGGGCGGATTTACCTTTCCCGCGCCGAGGAGGGCGAGGAGCACTATGCTCCCGCGGGACTTCTTTCGGATATGCTGGATTTTCAGGGCGAGGAGCCCCGCGAGTGGGCGCTCCTTATACACTCGCGCCTTGACTACGTCGGCGAGCTCGGCGTGCTTTGTGCCGAGAGCCCGGGCGAGCGGCTTATGATTTACGAGGCGTGCGAGCGGCGCGTGTCGCTTCTTACGCACTCGGGGACACCCGGCGGCGGATTTGTGATTTTGAGACACGGAGCCGTGATATACGGCTTTTTCCCCGAGCCCGAGTCGGCGCGCGAATACATTTTGGGAATAATAAAGTGAGGATAATAAAATGGACTTTACAAGCGAGCTTAATTTCGGTGCGAAGCTGCCCGAGGTAATACTTTGCAAGTTTGGCGAGGTAGTGCTTAAGGGGGCTAACAGACAGAGCTTCGAGGCACTTCTTATAAAGGAGCTGCGCCGCAGGGCGAGCCGCTACGGTGTCTTTAAAATTTACGTAAAGCAGAGCACCGTGTTTATAGAGCCCGAGAGTGCCGAGTGCGATATGGAGGGAATGTACTCTGCGGCAAGACACGTATTCGGTATCGTCGGCGTAAACCGCGCGGCGGTATGCGATAAGACTATGGAGAGCATCATCAAAACCGTGAAGGAATACCTGCCGAGTAGGCTTCTTGGCAAGCGTACCTTTAAGGTTGACGCTAAGCGTGCGGACAAGCGCTTTCCTCTTACCTCGCCCGAGATTTCGCGCGAGGTCGGCGGTGTAATCCTCGGCCTTGTACGCGGGCTTCGCGTTGACGTGCATAGCCCGGACGTCACCGTGACGGTCGAGGTGCGCGACGAGCACGCCTACGTCAGAAGCGGACAGGAGTCGGGTGCGGGCGGTCTGCCGCCTCGCTCGTCGGGCAGAGGACTTCTTCTTCTCTCGGGCGGTATCGATTCTCCTGTCGCGGGCTGTATGATGGCTAAGCGCGGTATGGAGATAGAGGCACTGCACTTCGAGTCCTTCCCCTACACCTCGGAGCGCGCGCTCGAGAAGGTTATGACCCTCGCCGAGGAAATGTGCGAGTTTACTGGCAAGATGTACGTGCACACCATTTCCTTAACGCATATACAGGAGGAAATTCGCGACAGGTGCGACGAGGACTATTTCACGCTTTTGCTTCGCGTGTTTATGATGCGCCTCGCGGAGCGCTGTGCCGGGGAATATAAGTGCTCGGCGCTTATCACGGGCGAGAGCCTCGGCCAGGTTGCCTCGCAGACCCTCGCGGCGATTTCGGTCACCGACTCGGTTGTCGATATGCCCGTCTTCCGTCCCTGCATCGGCCTTGATAAGAACGAGATAGTTATAGAGGCTCGCCGCTACGGCACCTTTGATACGGCTATTTTGCCCTATGAGGACTGCTGTACCGTCTTCACTCCCCGTCACCCGAAGACACAGCCGAAGCGGGAGGGCGTTATGGCCGAGCTCGCGAAGCTCGACGTCGAGGCACTGCTTGACGAGGCCTACGCAACGCTCAAAACCGAAATTAAAAGCATATATAATTGATAAATTCGGTTGACAAAGCAAAATATTTATGTTAAAATGTATTCGTTCTCGAAAGAGAGGCACGGGAGGAGTAGCGTGTGCTGCTGCCAAAGAGAGGAAGCGTTAGGTGAGAGCTTCTGCAGTCGGCGCGTGAAGGTCGCCCGTGTTACACCGAAAAGAACGGCCCTCGGCCTATTAGACTTCGGCGCGCCCCGCGTTATGGGGAGAGATGAGGGAGTGCTGTGCACTCTGAAAATCGGGTGGTACCGCGTTAATTACGCCCCGAGACGGTCAGGATAAACCGTCTCGGGCTTTTTTATTATGTATACAATTTTGGAGGATAAAAATGAGAAAAGAGCTTGCAAAAAATTACGACCCCTCACAGTTTGAGGACAGAATTTACGGCGAGTGGTGCGAGAAGAAATACTTTTCGCCTAAAAGTGACGCTAAGGGACCCGCGTTCTCTATCGTCATACCGCCCCCGAACGTAACGGGTCAGCTTCATATGGGACACGCCCTCGATGAGACGCTTCAGGACATACTCGTCCGCACGAGGCGTATGCAGGGCTACTCCACGCTCTGGGTGCCCGGCACCGACCACGCGGGAATTGCCACGCAGATTAAGGTTGAGGAGAGCCTTCGTAAGAACGAGGGTCTCACGAGATACGACCTCGGCCGTGATAAGTTCCTCGAGCGCGTTTGGGCCTGGAAGGAGCAGTACGGCGACAGAATTATCAATCAGCTGAAGAAGCTCGGCTCGTCCTGCGACTGGGACCGCGAGCGCTTCACTATGGACGAGGGCTGCTCCCGCGCCGTAAGAGAGGTTTTCGTAAACCTTTATAACAAGGGACTTATTTACCGCGGACACAGAATTATCAACTGGTGCCCCCGTTGCCTTACCGCGCTCTCGGATGCCGAGGTTGAGTATAAGGACCAGCCGGGCAGCTTCTGGCATATAAAGTATCCCATAAAGGGCGAGGACGGCTACGTCGAGATAGCCACCACGCGCCCCGAGACGATGTTCGGCGACACCGCCGTTGCGGTTAACCCCGAGGACGAGAATACCAAGCATCTTATCGGTAAGACCCTTATTCTCCCCATTGTCGGACGTGAAATTCCCGTTATAGCCGACGACTACGTTGAGATTGGCTTCGGCACGGGCTGCGTTAAGATTACCCCCGCGCACGACCCGAACGACTTCCTCGTCGGTCAGCGCCACGGCCTCGAGCAGATTAAGGTTATGAACGACGACGCTACTATGAACTCCTATGCGGGCAAGTACGAGGGAATGGACAGATACGAGTGCCGTCGGGCTCTCGTTGCCGACCTTGAGAGCGAGGGCTACCTCGTTAAGACCGAGCCCCACGAGCACAACGTCGGCACCTGCTACCGCTGCGGCACGACGGTTGAGCCCCTCACCTCCGACCAGTGGTTCGTAAAAATGAAGCCCCTCGCAGAGCCCGCAATCCGCGCGGTAGAGGACGGCTCGATAAGATTTGTGCCCGAGCGCTTCTCGAAGAACTACTTCAACTGGATGAATAACATTCTCGACTGGTGTATCTCCCGTCAGCTCTGGTGGGGACACAGAATTCCCGCCTTCTATTGCGACGAGTGCGGCCATATGGAGGTCTCGAAGACCGATATTACCACCTGTCCCAAGTGCGGCGCGCCCGTACGCCAGGAGGAGGACGTTCTTGACACCTGGTTCTCCTCGGCTCTCTGGCCCTTCTCGACCATGGGCTGGCCCGATAAGACCGAGGACCTTGAAAAATACTATCCCACGAGCACGCTCGTAACCGGCTACGACATCATTACCTTCTGGGTATCGAGAATGATATTCTCGGGCCTTGAGCACACGGGCAAGCGCCCCTTTGACACTGTATTTATCCACGGACTTGTCAGAGATGCGAAGGGAAGGAAGATGTCGAAGTCTCTCGGAAACGGCATCGACCCGCTCGAAATTATCGATAAGTACGGCGCCGATGCTCTCCGCTACGCTCTCGCGACGGGTAACGCCCCCGGAAACGATATGCGCTTCTCGGATGAGAAGATTGAGGCGGCGAGAAACTTTGCAAATAAGCTCTGGAACGCCTCGCGCTTCGTGCTTATGAACCTGACCGAGGATGATGCCGAGCTTCTTAAGGCTCCCGCGGCAGAGGACCTTGCCCCCGAGGACAAGTGGCTTCTCTCCCGCCTGAACGACCTTATCAAGAGCGTTACGGCGAATATTGATGCCTTCGAGGTCGGCGTTGCGCTTTCCGAGATTTACTCCTTCACCTGGGAGACCTTCTGCGACTGGTATATAGAAATGGCGAAGAGCCGTATATTCGAGGGCGGTGCCGCCGCACTTACCGCGAAGCGCGTGCTTGTTACGGCACTTACCAATATACTGAAGCTGCTTCACCCCTATATGCCCTTCATCACCGAGGAAATCTATCAGGCGCTTCCTCACGAGGTCGAGTCGATAATGATTTCCGACTATCCTACCTATAACCCCTCTCTTGACTTTTCGGCAGAGAGACGCGATATTGACAGAATTATCACCTGCATCGGTGCTATAAGAGCACGCCGTGCGGAGATGAATATACCCCCCTCGCGTAAGGCAAAGCTCTTCGTCGTTACGAAGTACGCCGACACCTTCCGCAAGACTGCGAAAATTCTTGAGAAGCTCGCCTCTGCGAGCGAGGTAATCCTCACCGATGGCTACGAGGCCGACGATGCGGTGATGATTGCCACCGATGCGGGAAATATGTATATTCCTCTTGCCGAGGTTATCGACCTTGATAAGGAGCGCGAGCGCCTCGGTGCCGAGCTTAAGAAGAACGAGGGAGAGATTTCTCGCATAGAGAATAAGCTTAAGAACGAGGGCTTCGTCTCGAAGGCACCAGCCGCGGTTATAGCGGGCGAGCGCGAGAAGCTTGCCAAATATCTCGAGACCCGCGAGTCACTCCTCGCGGCGCTTAAGAAGCTCGGGTGACGGTATGACTGCCCCGAACGAGAAAAGCGAAATACGCGCGGTATCGCGCGGTGATTATGCCGATACCGCGGACAACGCCGTTATCCGTATCCCCGAGGGGATAGAGGAGATTGCCGAGTTTGCCTTCAGCGAGTTCACCTCGCTTACCGAGATATATCTTCCGCGCTCGCTTGTAAAAATTTCGGCATCCGCCTTCTCGGGCTGTAAGAGCCTGAGGCGTGTCGTATTTGAGCACGGGCTCTTGGAAATCGGGGACGAGGCGTTTGCCTTTTGCTCCTCGCTTCTCGGCGTATATCTTCCCGATAGCGTTAAGCGAATAGGAGAGGGAGCCTTCGAGGGCTGTGCCTCTCTTTCGAGCCTTCGTCTTTCCGAGGCGGTTTATATCATCGGCCCCTCGGCCTTTGCATATTGCTTTAACCTTACCGACGTTACCGTGCCCGACAGCTGTGCGCTCGTTGAGTTCTCCGCCTTCGCCTTTTGCTTCTCGCTTGAGGCGGTGAAGCTCTCGGGCAATATGGCGCTTATCGACGAGAGTACCTTTGAGGGCTGTCGCTCGCTCGTTACCGTCGATATGCCAAAGAAGCTGCGTAAGATAGGCCGCCGAGCCTTCCTCGGCTGCACCTCTCTTGCCTCGCTTATCCTGCCCGTCGGGGTTGAGGCGGTGGGTCTCGATGCCTTTTCGGGCTGCTCGGCGCTTCGGAGAATAGCGATACCGAAAAATATAAAGGAGCTTGAGGACGGCGACGTCTTCGGCGGGTGTGATGCGCTCGCCGAGATTTCCTTCGGCGGCAGTGCCGCCGAGTGGGATAGCCTCACGGGCGGTAAGCCTCTTGCGGTAGAGTGTAGCGACCTCACCGTGCGGCTGCCGAGGGTCAGCTGTCTTGATTTAAAGAATGAAATATAAATGTCTTGTGCTCGACCATGACGACACCGTGGTTAACAGCACCGCGACCATACATTTCCCCTGCTTTGTAAAATATCTTCGCGAGCACCGTCCCGAGATTGCGGATAACTATACCCTTGAGGACTATTTTATAAAGAACTTTCACCCGGGGATAATCTCGCTTTTTCGCGACGAGGTAGGTCTTAGCGAGAGCGAGATGCTCGAGGAGGAGCAGTATTGGAAGGATTTTGTGAGGGAGCACATACCCGAGCCCTATCCCGGTATGTCGGAAATACTCCACACCTTCCGCGCGCGCGGCGGTATCATCGCCGTCACCTCGCACTCCTTCAGCCATTATATCGAGCGCGATTACCGCACCCGCGGGCTGCCCGCGCCCGACGTGATTTACGGCTGGGACCTCTCCCCCGAGCTTCGTAAGCCCGCACCCTACGCTCTACACGATATAATGGAGCGCTACTCGCTCCGTCCGAGCGAGCTTCTCGTCGTCGACGACCTGAAGCCGGGCTTCGATATGGCACGTGCGGCGGGTGTTGATTTTGCCGCGGCGGGCTGGGCCTACGACGTGCCCGAAATCGAGAAATTTATGAGAGAGCGCTGCGACTACTATCTTAAGACGGTAGACGAGCTCTCGGCGCTTTTGTTTTCTGAAAACGGTTGATTTTGAATAAAATATATGCTATCATAAAAAAGGGGTGATTGAAATAATCAGCTTAAAGCTTCTGAATGAAAACGGAGAAGTGAAGTTTAAGGCGTACGGCACCGAGATAGACGAGCGCTATTCGGGCGAGTACGAGCACGGCGACAGATACAGAGTCGAGGTGGATTACTCGGAGTTTCTATCGCTTCAGCTTGACGAGACGCTCGCACCGTCGATAGTCTATCTTCCCGACGGCGTGTTTGAGTTCGCCATTCCGTTCGATTATGAGAGAAAATGCTGCTATGCACCGACCGCCTTCTCGGGCGACAGTCATAGGGTGCGTGTCAGTGAGCCGAGCGAGGCGGAGATTTACGGTGAGCGTAAGATTTCTCTTAACTCGCACGACAGACATAAGGTGGCTAAATATTTTCCGCACGCCGTGGCTAACTTCGTCACGCGTGAGGACCCGAGCTTCTTCGAGCGTAACGCCATCGACGGCGTTATAGATAACAGCTCTCACGGCGGCTATCCCTACCATTCGTGGGGCGGCGGCCTGCGCGAGGACCTCGAATACGAGGTACACTTCGGCACACCCGTCTCGGTCTCTCGCGTAACACTGTTTTTGCGCGCGGATTTCCCGCACGACACCTTCTGGCGCGAGATGGATATTGAGTTTTCCGACGGCCCCGCCGTGCACGTATCACTCGAGGGCACGGCCGAAGGACAGACGGCCGAGTTTGAGCCCCGCCTGACCGAATACGTTAAGCTTACGGGCTTCAAGCAGCAGCGGCTTGAGGACGGCTCGCTGTCCTTTGCGGCACTTACACAGATTGAAATTTACGGTAATTATATTAAAAAGGAGAATGAGGGAATGGAAGTAAGAGATGCGGCTAATGCCAAGGACGTGAAATATTACACCACAGACAGACTTAGAGAGGAGTTCCACATCGGAAACCTCTTTACCAAGGACAACATCAGAATGGTTTACAGCCATACCGACAGAATTATAGTTATCGGTATGATGCCGATTAAGCTTGAGCTTAAGCTTGAGGCGGGTAAGGAGCTTGCAGCCGATTACTTCCTTGAGCGCCGCGAGCTCGGTTGTATCAATATCGGCGGTGCGGGCGTTATCACGGTTGACGGTGAGACCTACGAGATGAACCCCCGCGACGGTATCTACGTAGGTAAGGGACACCGTGACCTTCGCTTTAAGAGCCTCGACGAGACCAACCCTGCGAAGTTCTACATCACCTCTTGCCCCGCGCATACCGAGTATCCCACCGTTAAGATTGATATTACGAAGGCGCGTAAGGTGCCCTGCGGCTCGGTTGAGGATTGCAACAAGAGAGTAATCAATCAGTACATACACCCCGAGGTTATGAAGTCCTGTCAGCTCGCTATGGGTCTTACCCAGCTTGACGTGGGCTCGAACTGGAACACCATGCCCTGCCACACCCACGACAGGCGTATGGAGGTCTATCTCTACCTCGATATGGGTCAGAACGATGCGGTATTCCATATGATGGGCGAGCCTAAGGAGACCCGCCATATCATTATGCATAACGAGGAGGCGGTTATCTCGCCCTCTTGGTCTATCCACTCCGGCGTCGGAACGAAGAACTACTCGTTCATCTGGGCTATGTGCGGTGAGAACCAGGAGTTCACCGATATGGACCACATCGAGACAAAAGAGCTTCGCTAATCAGAAAAAATTTATTTAAAATAGGAGAAAACAAAAATGGCTTACACTGAGAATTTCAGCCTTGAGGGCAAGATTGCGCTCGTTACCGGCGCATCCTACGGCATCGGCTACGCTATTGCAAAGGGCATGGCGAGAGCAGGCGCTAAAATCGTATTTAACGACATTAAGCAGGAGTTCGTTGACCGCGGTCTTGCATCCTACGCCGCAGACGGCATTGATGCTGTCGGCTACGTATGCGACGTTACCGACGAGGCGGCAGTTATGAATATGGTAGCAGATATTGAGAAGAACGTCGGCGTTATCGACATTCTCGTAAACAACGCGGGAATTATCAAGAGAATTCCTATGATTGATATGAAGGCTGAGGAGTTCAGACAGGTAATCGACGTTGACCTCAACGCTCCCTTCATCGTATCTAAGGCGGTTCTTCCCTCGATGATTAAGCAGAGAAGCGGTAAGATTATCAACATCTGCTCGATGATGAGCGAGTTCGGTCGCGAGACCGTATCGGCATACGCATCGGCTAAGGGCGGACTTAAGATGCTCACGAGAAACATCGCCTCCGAGTACGGTCAGTACAACATTCAGTGCAACGGCATCGGCCCCGGCTACATAGCTACTCCTCAGACCGCGCCCCTTCGCGAGCCTCAGGCAGACGGCTCGAAGCATCCCTTCGACAGCTTCATCACCGATACCAAGACCCCCGCAGGCAGATGGGGCGACCCCGAGGACCTCGCCGGCCCCGCCGTCTTCCTCGCGTCAACCGCCTCCGATTTTGTCAACGGACAGATACTCTACGTTGACGGAGGTATTCAGGCCTACTTCGGCAAGCAGCCGTCTTAATCGGCGAATTTTTGTATAAACGCATGAGTGCTCCCACTCGCCGTAGTTTTCTACGCCTTCGGGTCGCGCTCCTGTGTTTCTCCACAAAATTCCCTCGATTAATTGTCTAATTGTCCTAAATTTACTGAAAGGTAAAGACTATGAAAAACTGTAATCAGATTCTTGCCGAGAACAAGGCTTGGATTGAAGAAACCTTCGAAAAGATAGATACGAAGATGCAGGCAGTTACTCTTCGCTCCCGCGATAAAATCGTGGACGGCGTTGATGAGAACCACCGTCATATCGTTGCCCGTCCTACCTGGTGGACGGCGGGCTTCTGGGGCGGCCTTAACTATCTGCTCTACGAATATACCAAGAATGAGGAATATCTCAAGACGGGTAGGGAGATAGAGCGCCAGATGGATGAGGGCCTTGCACAGTATGAGCAGCTTCATCACGACGTCGGCTTTATGTGGCATATTCTCTCGGGCGTTGCCTACCGTATTCTCGGTGACAAGGCATCGCGGCGCAGAAATCTCTTCTGTGCATCGGTGCTCTTCTCGAGATACGTTCCCGACGGCGGCTTTATCCGCGCCTGGAACGGGGGCGCTCCTCACGATGATTGGTCGATTGTCGACTGCCTTATGAATATTCCGCTGCTTTACTGGGCATCGCGCGAGCTTGGCGACGACAGATTTAAGCAGATTGCTATGGCACACGCCGATATGGCGCTGCTTGACCACCTGCGCGAGGACGGCTCGGTCATCCACATCGTCGAGCACGACAGAGAGAGCGGAGAGCCCCGCTGCTTCCACGGCGGTCAGGGCTACAATGCCGAGTCCTCCTGGTCGCGCGGTCAGGCGTGGGCGCTCTACGGCTTCGCCCTCTCCTATATACACACGGGCGAGGAGCGCTATCTCAACGCGGCGAAGCGCGTAGCGCATTACTTCATCGCCAACTGCTGTGACGATTGGCTCCCGAGAGTAGACTTCCGCGCTCCCGCCGAGCCCGTATACTACGACAGCACCGCGGGCGCGTGCGCCGCGTGCGGTCTTATCGAGATTGCGAAGGCGGTCGGCGAGCACGAGGGCGGTATGTATATGAACGCTGCCGTCAATATTCTCCGTGCTATGGACGAGCGCTTCATGGACTACGACCCCGACCACGACGAGATGCTCACGCACGGCACCGTTCTTTACCCCGTAAACGGCGACCCGAAGAAGAGCGGCGTGCATAAGTCTATAATCTACGGTGATTACTTCTACACTGAGGCTATCCTGAAGCTCCTCGGCTCGGAGTTTAATCCCTGGTAAGTAAAAGGCGCTCTTTCGAGCGCCTTTTCAAAATAAAGGAGATAAATATGCTTAAATATACGTGTGCCGCTTTGTCGATGCTTTGGAGCGAAATAAAAAAATGGGTAAGAATATTAGATGTTATTTTTACTTTTCTCATGCTGGCATATTTTGCATGTGCTTTTATAATGTCTGTAGGAATAGTATATGTAAACGTGGTGCTTCTTGTTGCATATGTAATCTACACGGTATTTAAATTTTCAACAGCAAAAAAAGACGAAAAGATGTCAGCGAAAAAAGCATATAAGCTTTTTACCTATTGCATGAGAGGGGCAACTCTTGCCTCTTCTCTTTATGCCATCTATGTCGCGGGAGCAGACGCGAACGGAATCGCTGTAATGATTGCTATTTTAACACTTGTCTTCTGGTGCTTGGAAACACTTGTAAGATTAATAATGTTGATTGTAGAATCAAAGAAGAATTTTGTAATAAGCGCGTTTTATATGGATATGGAGCCTTTGGTTAAAGCACACAACTTCTTTGCTCTTGATGTTGATGACATACAAATTTCAATAAATGACGAGTACAGAGAACCGCTTAAAATCGAAGCGGAAAAAATGAAACAAACGAAGAAAGAAAAGAAGAAAGAAAAAAAGATAGAAAAAAACAAAGCGCGAATAAAAGAAATTAAAGAAAAGATTTTTCACAGATAAGTGCAAAGAGCCCGAAATTTCGGGCTCTTTTTTACACTATCTTGCTCTGGAAGGCGACGGCCTTGCCGAGAATTTTTATCGAGTTTAACTCCTCGCCGAGATATACGAGTGGGGCGTAACGCGGGTTCTCGGGGGAGAGGACGAGCTTCGCCTCGTTCGGGAAGAAATACACCCGCTTCAGCGTTGCCTCGTCGTTTATGATTACCGCCGCAATCTCGCCGTTATCCACGCTGTCCTGCGAGCGAATGTAGACCGTGTCGCCGTCGTATATGCGCGCGCCTATCATAGAGTCGCCGCGTGCTAAAAGGCAGAAGTCGGCATCAAGATGCTCGTCGGCGGCGATATAGGTCTCGTATTCGGCCTCGGCATAAATCGGCTCGCCACAGGCAATCTCGCCGAGAAGAGGGAGCCTCTTTACAGACAGCGCCCGCACGTTCTCGTAGTCAAACGGCGTGCCCCAGCCCATAAGCTCGGAGGGAGACACCGCGAGAGCGTAGGCGAGCGCCTCTACCTTCTCGGGCGGTATATTCGTAATAGTTCCGTTTTCGTAGCGATGTATCGTTTGCTTACTCGTGCCTACCCGAAGGGCAAGCTCGGAGAGGGTGAGACCGCGTGCCTTGCGGAGCTCGTGCAGCTTAGTTGCCTTCATATTATTATATACTCCTTACGTTTTGCAGAAAAAGTCACCTAAAGCGATAAAATTCGACATTTTTTCTTAAGCTATTGTAACACACCGCGCGACGAAAATCAATAGCTTTTAGGAAAAAAGTTTGAAAAAATCACTTGACAGGTGACTTTATCTATGCTATAATAGTCACGCAACAGGTTACTTTATGCCCCCAAAATAACCTGCTACGCAACGAGAAAAATAAAAGAAAGGAGATAAAAAAGTAGAAGCGACGCCACTCTCGCAGATACGGATAGAAAAAAGTGTTTTTTGTAAATTGTGATAGCTACGAGGGCTTACCCCCTCGGCTCTACCGTTCTCCCGAGGAAATTGCTCGGGACATTTGCGAAATAAAGAAAAAAATAGAAAGGACGAGCGAGCGGCTCAACGTTCGGAATATTCTTACCGAGATGCTTTCCGAATGTGCCGCGGGAGAGCCCGAGAGCTTTATTTCTCGGCTCGAGGAGCTTGTCGACGGTGCGCACGAGGCTCTTTCGCGGCTTCGGCGGCTTGAGGACAGCCTTGGACTTTTGACGGACGAGCTACACGAGGTAAGGAGGATACTCGGATAATGAAAGGGCAGAACACGGGATATACCGAAACGCTTGATGCGCTCGTGGTAGCGCTATGCCGTGATTTTGAGAGACGGGAGGAGGCGATGCAGGGAGGCTCCTGCACGGAGAGGACCGGAATGGAGTACAAATACATAAATCTTCATATGGCCGATGCCGCGGCAGAGATTGCTGGCGAGCGGCTCGCGCCGATATACATTGACGAGATAGGAACGAGGACAGGCTATGCACATTCGCGTGTGGACTGCGTATCCGAGACCACCTATAAGGAGCAAAAGCAGTCCGTCAAGATAAATATAGCGAAAAAGCTGCATCTTCTTGATTAAAAAATAAAACTTTTTACCAAGGCGCGTTTTGACAAGCTTCGCGCGCCCCCCGTGCTAAAATATGAGTTAAGTAAAAAAGAGGCGCCTCGGTGCGCCTCGGGAAGTGGGAAAAATGGAAAGAGAAGAGGTATGCTTTACCACGCGCAACAACTCTCTCGTGGCTAAAATAGGCTGTGAGGTCGACCACCATACGGCAAAGCGGGTGAGAGAGAAAATAGACAGTGAGCTTTTTATGACTAAGCCCGAGGTGCTCGTGCTTGATTTCTCCGAGGTCAGATTTATGGACAGCTCGGGGCTCGCGCTTATACTCGGACGTGTCGAGTGCGCGGGTGTCATCGGCGCGCGGGTGCATCTTTCGGGCCTGTCGCCCCAGCTTTTAAAGCTTGTTAAGCTCGCCGGAATTGAAAAAATCAAAAACCTGACGGTGTCGGGAGGTTAGGAAGACAAAATGAAGAGAATTATCAACGAGATGAAGCTTCGCCTCGTAGCCAAGAGCGTGAACGAGAGCGTGGCGCGCTCCTGTATATCGGCCTTTGCCGCGGAGCAGAACCCCACTATTGAGGAGCTGTGCGACCTGCGCTGCGCGGTGAGCGAGGCGGTGACCAACGCCATAGTTCACGCCTACCGCGACCGCACCGACCCCGAGAACTGCTACATATACATATCCGTCAGGCTCTACGATAGCCGCGAGATAACCGTTGAGGTGTCCGACAACGGCTGCGGCATTGAGGACGTCGAGCGCGCTCGCGCGCCGATGTTCACCACGGGAGAGCCGGGCGAGAGGTGCGGTATGGGCTTTCTCGTAATGGAGAGCTTTACAGACGGACTAACTGTAAAGTCGAGGCTTGGACGGGGCACGACCGTCCTTATGAGGAAAATTCTTAAGCCATAGCCGCGGGAGAATAATGAATAAGCAAGTGGTAAAGGTCGGCGGCTACGATAAAAATCCCGAGCTCATCGAGAGATACAGGAGCGGGGACGGCGAGGCGGGCGAGGAGCTCGTACGTCTTAACAATCCGCTCGTGTATAGCATAGCCGCGAGATTTTCGGGGCGGGGCGCCGATATGAGCGACCTCGTCGAGTGCGGCACAATGGGGCTCGTGAAGGCGATAAACACATTCGACACGGGGCGCGGGTGCGCATTTTCCACCTACGCCGTTCCGCTGATTTTCGGCGAAATTCGGCGATTTCTCCGCGATGACGGCGCGCTGAAGGTTTCAAGGGAGGAAAAGCGCCTCTCGGCTCAGCTTCTTCGCGAGCGCGAGCGGCGTGCCGACGAGGGCCTCTCCACCGATATTGCCTCGCTCGCCGAGGCGGTCGGTATATCGGTGCAGGATGCCGCCTCGGCGCTTTTTGCGGGTATGCCCGTGCGCTCGCTCGACGAGTGCGTGTACGAGGACGACAGCGCCTCGACCCTCGGCAGTATGCTCGCAGATGAGGATGCGGCGGGGCGGGCGTTCGACCATTTCGCCCTTCGCTACGCTATCGAGAGGCTCGGTGCGCTCGAGCGGCGCCTCATAGTTCTCCGCTATTTTAAGGATATGTCACAGTCGGACACCGCGCGCGTGCTCGGGCTCTCTCAGGTGAAGGTTTCAAGGGAGGAAAAGAAAATTCTCGCAGTGCTTCGACAGGAGCTTTCATAGTCAAAAAAGGGAAATGTTAATAAATTGTGAAGATTATGGAAAACTATTGATTTTTCGCGCGCGTTAGTATAGAATATACACTGTAAGCGTTAGCACTCTCGTTTTTAGAGTGCTAAAAATGAAAACGGAGGAAAAGATATGAAGCTCAAGCCCTTACTTGATAAGGTTGTATTAAAGAAGGTTGAGGCTACCGAGGTAACCAAGGCGGGAATTATTCTTCCCGGCTCGGCGCAGGAGAAGCCCGAGGTATCGGTTATCGTGGCAGTCGGCCCCGGCGGACTTGTTGACGGCAAGGAGGTCGTTATGACCCTTTCCGAGGGTGACAAGGTTATCACGGGCAAATACAGCGGCACCGAGGTTAAGCTCGACGGTGAGGAATACACCATCGTCAGCCAGTCCGATATTCTTGCGGTAGTCGTTGACTAAATTAATCGGAGGAAAAAGATATGTCAAAGGAAATTCTTTACGGAATAGATGCGAGAGGTGCGCTCCTTCGCGGAGTTGATAAGCTCGCTGATACGGTCAAGATTACTCTTGGCCCGAAGGGTAGAAACGTCGTTCTTGACAGGAAGTTCGGCGCTCCCCTCATCACCAACGACGGTGTAACGATTGCGAAGGAGATTGAGCTCGAGGATGCGGCAGAGAATATGGGCGCACAGCTCGTTCGCGAGGTTGCGACCAAGACCAACGATGCTGCGGGCGACGGAACGACCACCGCTACTCTTCTTGCACAGGCTCTTATCCACGAGGGTATGAAGAACGTTACCGCGGGCGCTAACCCGATGGTGCTTCGCAAGGGTATTTTCAAGGCGGTTGACACCGCCGTTGCCGAGCTTCTTAAGCAGGCAAAGAGCGTTTCGGGCAGCGAGGATATCGCGAGAGTAGGTGCGGTTTCCGCATCTGACGAGACGATAGGCAAGCTTATTGCCGACGCTATGGAGAAGGTTACCTCCGACGGCGTAATTACCGTCGAGGAGTCGAAGAGCGCCGAGACCTTCAGCGAGGTTGTCGAGGGCATGCAGTTCGACCGCGGCTATCTCTCTCCCTATATGGTAACCGATACCGATAAGATGGAGGCAACCCTTGACGACTGCCTTATCCTTATCACTGACAAGAAGATTTCCAATATACAGGACCTTCTTCCCCTGCTTGAGCAGATTGTTCAGTCGGGCAAGAAGCTGCTTATTGTTGCCGAGGACGTAGAGGGCGAGGCTCTTACCACGCTCGTTCTCAACAAGCTTCGCGGCACCTTTACCGTTGCGGCTGTTAAGGCGCCCGGCTTTGGCGACAGGCGTAAGGAGATGCTCCGCGACATCGCGACCCTCACGGGTGGCGAGGTTATCACGAGCGAGCTCGGCCTCGAGCTTAAGGACACCACTCTTGCCGAGCTTGGCCGTGCAAGACAGGTTAAGATTACCAAGGAGAACACCATTATCGTCGGCGGCGCGGGTGATAAGGCGGCTATTGCCGACAGAGTTGCACAGATTAAGAATGCAATTGAAATCACCACCTCCGACTTCGACCGTGAGAAGCTTCTCGAGCGTCTTGCTAAGCTCTCGGGCGGCGTTGCCGTAATTAAGGTTGGCGCGGCTACCGAGGTTGAGATGAAGGAGAAGAAGCTTCGCATTGAGGATGCTCTCAACGCTACCAAGGCGGCCGTTGAGGAGGGTATCGTTGCGGGCGGCGGAACCGCGCTCATCAACGTAATCGATGCGGTTGAGGCAGTGATTGCCACCCTTGAGGGAGACGAGAAGACCGGTGCACAGATAGTTGCTAAGGCTCTTACCGCTCCTATGAAGCAGATTGCCGACAACGCGGGCCTTGACGGCGCGGTAATTATCTCGAAGATAAGAGAGAGCGGCAAGGTTGGATACGGCTTCGATGCATATAACGAGACCTACTGCGATATGCTCGAGTGCGGTATCGTTGACCCTGCTAAGGTTACGAGATGCGCGCTTCAGAACGCGGCATCCATCGCATCCACCGTTCTTACCACCGAGGCGGTTGTTTCGGATAAGAAGGAGCCTCAGCCTCCTATGCCTCAGGCAGGCGGCGGAATGGACGGAATGTATTAAACCGCGGTCGGCGCATTTTGGCATAACCGCAAACGAAATATAAGGGAGAGGCACTTTTAGTCTCTCCCTTTTCTTTTCCAAAACTCGTAGGCTTGGCTAAGGTCGAAAGCCTGCGGCTTTCTTTTTTATTTTCGTTTGCTACCGCCGTTTCCTCGCTCGGTGTACCCTCGTACACCTCTCGCTCATCAGCCGACGGTTTCTGCTCAAAATCCGCTCGCCCGCGGCTTTGAAATTTTAGCATAACCGCAAACGAAATATAAGGGAGAGGCACTTTTAGTCTCTCCCTTTTCTTTTCCAAAACTCGTAGGCTTGGCTAAGGTCGAAAGCCTGCGGAGCGAGCGCCTTCTCTACTCGGAGTTTTCCGCGGTGCTCGGGATACCCGAGAGGGAAATACCGAGCTTTATAGCCTCGCGATGTGACCCTTAGGCCTTCGACCCTCTAGCTATAGAAAAAGAGGCACGTGCTTTAGTGCCTCTTTTTTATTACTTTGTCATCTCGCGCAAAAGAGCCGCGAGCGCTGCCTGCGCCTCGGGACTCGCCTTGCGATATAAATTCAGAAGCTCCTCCTCACTCGTTGCGGGAATGTCGGGTTCCTCAGCGAAAAACTCCGACATCGAAATGCCGAAGGCATCGCAAAGGCACTCAAGCGTGGTTATTGACGGCAGAGTTTCTCTGCTAAACATGTTCGTTAAGGTAGACTGCGATATGCCGGAGGCAACGGATAAACGGTATATCGACCATTTTCGGTCAAGACGAAGCCTATTTATTTTCTTCAAAACATCCATAAATACTCCCCCAACAAAATAAATCCCATATGTATATATAATAGCACAAAAAAGAGTAAAAATAATTACCCATATGGGTTGACAAAGCAACCCATATGTGATATAATTGTTACAATCTTTGCCACTCTTTGCATTTTTTAAACAAAAAAAGCACAACATTTGGGTAGGCAATAATAAAGAAATGGAGAAGGACAATGGAAGAAAATACTACGGTACAGGAAACAAAATTTTGCAAGGAGTGCGGACAGAAAATTGCTAAGAAGGCAGTGATATGCCCGCACTGCGGTTGTCAGGTTGAGGAGGCGAAATCCGAGGCGGCACCTCAGCAGATAGTAATAAACAACACGAACACAAATCAGAATGTAAATCAGAACATGAACGGCGGCATTCCGTTTGGCGCTCGACTCAGAAACAAGTGGGTTGCGTTTTTCTTGTGTCTGTTCCTTGGTGCGGTTGGAGCACATAAATTTTACGAGGGTAAGGTAGGCATGGGAATTCTCTATCTCTTAACGGGCGGCCTTTTTGGATTCGGCTGGTTCTTTAACACCGTTTCCTTGCTCTTTAAGCCTAACCCTTATTATGTTTTTTAATTTAGGGGGGTGCTAATTTGAAAATTGAATTCAATACAAACGCCCACTCCGCAAATATAAACGGGGATGAATGTGTATCGGATTCGGTGGGAAAGGAACTGACGGGCGGCCTCTTTAAAAGTAATTTACCGTTTTTTCTCGGTATAATTGCTCTTGTCAGCTCGGTTATAAATCTCCCCTTTGGGATATTTATGAACGTTGGTGCGGAGCTTTTGAGGCGGGTCTATGAAGCGGGCGTTCCTCATTGGATATTTATTCTCTTCGTTGCTTCTGCAACAATAATTGCGGTATCTGCCGCCTGCGCTGTCGCTTCGATAGTGCTTTTCGCAAAGGCTAAAAAAACTTCCCTCGATACACTGGGGCTTGTGCTTTCGATTCTTTCTTTTGTTATATCGGCCATATGCCTCGTGCTGAATATTTTGGGAATAACCGTATGGTAAATAATAAAAAGAGCGCTCAAATGAGCGCTCTTTTGCTGTTTTACTGCCTCGGAAGATTGCCGAGCGTGCTTTTGAGCACGGAAATCTCCTCGACGGCGCTCGTCGCATCAACGGCTCTGAGGCTCGCGATAGCGGCGAGAGATGCATATTCGAGAATTTCGGTATCCGAGCGGCCCTCGTATATGCCGAGCAGTGCGCCCGAGCAGAAGGCATCGCCCGCACCCGTCGTGCCCTTGATGAAGCCCCGGGGGAGCTTATAGGACGGAAGGGTCGTGAGACTGTCCCTCGTCTTAACGATGCCGAGGGCGGGGGAGTGAATTATAACTCTCTCCCGAACGCCGAGAGCGATAAGCTTCTCGGCAATCTCGGCGAGATTGTCGTCGGTGGGCGTAATTCCCGCGAGGGCGCCCGCCTCTACCTCGTTAACGATAAGATTGTCGACGTAGGCAAGACAGGGTATAACGCCCTTATATCTGTCGGAGTGCTCGCTGACAAGGTCAATCGAGGTCTTTATTCCGCGGGACTGTGCCTCCCTCAGAATTTTCTCACCGTCGCCGCCGTCAACCGTGTCGAGAAGCAGGAAGTAGCCGAGGTGGAGCATATCCACCTCGAGCGTGTCCCAGGGAATATCGTCGAAGCAGAACTCGCCGTTCGCACCCGAGTAGGTGAAGAAGGTTCTCTGCCCGCCGATAATGCTCATAACGTCGGTGAAGCCGGTTCCCGTTCCCGTGACAACCTTAATACCCGAGACGTCAACGCCGAAGCGGCTCATCTCGGACGTAACGTAGCTGCCGCTCGCATCGTTTCCTATTCTGCCGAGCGCATATACGGGGAGCTTTGGAGAAAGCTTCCTCAAATCTATCGCATCGTTGGGCACGAGGCCACCGACAGCGTTGTCAATGCTGACAATTTGAGTAAGCTCGCCGAGGCTCGGATAAGCACGGGTACCGTACAGCTTATCGTGTATGATACTGCCCGCAAGGGCAATTCCTTTTTTATTGGTCATATTAGTTACACTCGGCAACGAGAGGACCTGCAAGCTCGCCAAGGAAGAAGAGCTTACCGGGAAGGGTAGGAATGTAGGAGGAGGTAATCCAAGGAGTTGCGCCGTATCTGAGCGTCATCCAAAGAGACATACCCTGCCACTGCATTCCGCGACCGAGAGTACCGTCCGCTCCGCCTATTGCATAGTCAGCCTGAAGGAAGATGCCGGGACCGATGGTGTTTGCACGGCAGGGAACGAGAGTGGTGCGCGACTTAAAGCTGGTAAGCGCGTTCTGCTCAACGGTGAGGGGATGAATTTTAGCGGCAACGCGGTAAGGAGCCTTCTCCCACTCTGCGGCGGTTGCATAATCAGCTGCGAAGGTGGGCTCCCAGAATGCGATGTGGCACATTCTTCCGATACCGTAAACGAGAACGAGCTTAGCACCCTCAGCCTTGAGAGCAGCTATCTTCTCGGGGTATGTAGGAAGGTTTGCCTTGGTAGCGAAGTTACGCTGACCCTTGGGAACGGTAAGCTAGCCGAGGGGATTGAACAGAGCGTTCTCCATAGCGTACTGGAATGCGCCGGGGTTGGAGGGCTCAAGGGTGTTACCCTCGCTGTCTGCCCACTCGTCCATATTGAAGGTGTATACGTGCTCGCAGGATACATTCCAAGCCTTAAGGAAGAATACTACCCACTTGTACATACCCATAGGGCCTACGGGAAGAATGAAGGCAATCTTCTCGCCTCTGTCCTTAGCCTCTTTAATCTGAATTGCAATCTCGTGGCCCATATAGGTCTCGAACTCGCCGAGCGAATCGCACTTAATGGGAGTGAAGCCCGCGTTCCAGTGAGCCTGGGGCTCGGTGATGCTCTCGGGAGTGCCGATGCAAGCGTCAATCTTGTCGAAATCCCAGCCTGCGGGATAGAAGCCCTCGAGTGCGGAGCCCTTAACGGTGTCGTTGAATTTCATAAGTTTTATCTCCTTTTAAAAATTATTACGGTGATTAGGGAAGAAGTCTCTGGGTTGTGCCCTTAAGATATACCTGGCAGGGACGGAAGCCCTCGGCGTAGTCGGCGCCGCACTGATAGCCCCTGTAACGGCTACAGGTCTTTACCATATCCGCGAAATCGATACCGTCGTGCTCGAGCATCCATACGAGCTGGCTCTCGTGGCACTTAAGCATCTGCATCTTAAGGTCGATAACGTCGGAAATGTCAACGTACTCGGTGGGGTTGAAATTAACGCCCGCGAGCGTATCCATATAGTATATGGGAACGAGCTTAGCCTCCTTCGGCTGCTTACTCTTATAATTCGGGAGCGTAGCGGTGAAGCTCGCATCGAATACGAGGCGCGAGACCGCCGTATGGTCGGGCATATAGTCGTCGGGGTTGTGCGTGATTATAACGTCGGGGTTTGCGTACTTGATAATGTCAACTATCCTGTCGCGTGCCTCCTTGTTATTGTCGAAAATATCAAGGTCGTTAAAGCCGGCGCAGATAACCTCAATTCCCGCCATAGCGCCCGCACGGCGCGCCTCCTCGGCACGAATCTTGGTGAGCTCATCGGGGGGAATAACCACGTGACCGAGGTTGCCCGTGGAGGCGTGACATACGATAACTCTGTCACCGCGCTTCACACACTTCGCGAGCGTGCCGGCACAGGCGATTTCAATATCATCGGGATGTGCGCCAATTGCCAAAATGTTCATAAGTCTGTTCTCCTTATATTAGTTAGTCTTCCATTACAATTATAATATAAATAAGAAAAAAAGCAAGGTGGTACAGTGTACAAATAGAGTAAAAAAGTATACAAAATGTGTAATTGAATATAGAAGTGTAGGAGCTTATCTTTTGCTCGGAGCGAGATAATTTCGGCATACCGAGCGATAGGAGCAGAAGGTACAGGTTGAATTCCCGTGGCCGTCGGTGTTTCTCGCCTCAATGCACCCGCCCTTCATATCGGCGCACACGTCGCTTATAACCTCGCCTATCGTCTCGCCTATTTTCTGCCAGCCCTCCTCGGTGTAGAGGCGCCGCCTGTCGGTGTCGTTCATCCTCTCGCCGTAGGACTTAATAGGTAAATAAGCGGGGTTCATCGCCGCGATAGAGCTCTCGTCGTCGAGGAGCATACCGCTGCGCCCCTGTGCCGCCTTCACCGCCTCGGTGGCCGCCTCGTCGCTCGGCGTGTCGACTGTTACGTCGCCGACGCTCGCCTTGACGTATATAACGCCCGCGGGTACGAGCTCGCCGCCGGGGGCGGCTCCGAGCGCCTCGCGGAAGGCGGGCTTCTCGGTCTCGGTTATAGCCTTGAGGTATAGGAACATCTGAAGATTTCGCCCCTCGGCAATATCGCTCGGGGAGAATTCCTTTGAGCCCGTCTTGTAATCGACTACGCGCACGTAGGTTTTGTTGCCGTCGGTGAAGGCGTCAACCCTGTCCACCGTTCCGTTTATAATAGCCTTGGTGCCGTCCCGTGTCGTGAAAACAACGGGGTCGGGTAGCTCGTTGCTGCTTGAACTCGTCTTAAGCTCAAAGAACACGGGCGTAAACCTGCAGTTAGCAAACTCGTCGCAAAGCCCCTCAACGACGGGCTCCGCCGCACGCATAAGGCGCGAGATTGCGACCTCGGTGCGCGCACTTCCGTATCCGTCGCCAAAGGCCTCTCTGACGTAGTGCTTCGCCGCGCGTGCTGTGAGCTCACGCCGCTCGTCGGCTCCGAGTGTCGAGGCATCGCCGCCCCGCTCCTTAACCTCGGCGAAGAAGTTTTCGAGAATTGAGTGTATAAACGAGCCTATGACGTTCGCGCCGAGCTCTGCGCGCTCGGCTCCCTCGAGCTTCAGGTTGTATTTCAGAAAATAGCTCATAGGGCATCTTAGGAAGGTGTCAATTCTCGTCTGTGAGAGGTATATATCGCCACGGTAGATAAGCCCCGTGCCGACCTCGGAGAGCGAGAGCGTGTCGTTTACGATTTTCGCCTCGGAGAGGGTTAGCTCCTCGCCGAAGCCCGCCTCGGTAAGAGCCAGGCGGAGTGCCTCGGCAGCCCTCTCGCCGAGCGAGGGCAGGGCGTTAAGAGCCGCCGCGGCGCTCTCGGTTCTCTCGTAAATCGGGAGCTCGGAGATTTTGCGCGGCACTGCCGCCCCCTCGGTGATTTCCTCTATTCTCTTTATAACCTCGGCGGGGTGTGCCTCGCCGTATGCCGAGGTGTGTCTCGTATAGGTCAGGGTGACGCCGTCCCTCGCCGAGGTAAAGGCACGGCTGAAGGAGAAGAGCTCGCGAGCACCGCGCTTGTCAAGCTCGGGCTCTATCGCGAGGCCGAGAGCGGCGAGCTGCACGCACTCGCGCTCGGTGAAATATGCACCGTCCTTCGGAACGCCGGGGAATACGCCGTAATTTACGCCGATAAGATATACGTATCTCTTACCGCCGACACGGAGCATATCGGCCGAGCCGATAACGACCTCGTCGACGTGGGTCGGTATTTTACCTACGGTAACGCCGCGGAAGACGACCGAGAGCTGATTTATGAAGGAGTCGGGCGAGGCGGGTATATCACCGAGCACCTCGACGAGCGTGTCGAGCGAGGAGCAGATGACACCCCATAGGTTGGAGTTTTCCTCGGCCGCCCCGACCTCGCCGAGAGCGAGGAGCCTCTCGCTCCTTTTTGCGAGCCTCTCCTCAAGTCGGATAGCGCCAAGGAAGCCGACGAGGGCCTCAGCGTGCTCTCTGACGGTTCCGATGGCGGGCACCGTGTCACGAAAATCGACAAGCGGCGCGATAAGCCTTTCCTTAATTTCATTAAGCCGCGCGAGCTTTCTTACGTCGTCCTCGCTTAAGGGTACGTAGCCGCGGGGGCTCATACACCAATCCTCGCCGTCGGTGAAGCGCTTGCCTCCGATGCCCCACTTTTCCACGTAGAGCTCGATTTCGTCCGCCTCCTCGGCAGAAACGTCGGCAAGGCCGAGCTTGGCATAGGAGAGCACGTCCTCGGCACAGAAGCCGCGGCTTATAATCTTATATGCCGAGAAGATGAGCTTGATTGCCTCGAAGGTACAGAGGTCTCGCACTCGTGAGACAAAGTGCGGAATAGCCGCATCGGCGAGGGCCGTGTCGATTATTCCGTGATAGCTCTCGGCACTGCCCGCAATTATCGCGAAGTCGGAGTAGCTTGCGCCAAGGCGCACGCGCCGCGCTATATCCGCCGCGACGAAGGAGCACTCCTCGAAGGGCGTGTCGGCCTCGAATATCCGAAGCTCGTCGCCCTGTAAACAATTATTGTCAATTTTACCCTCGGTGTGCCAGAGGTAGGATGCGATTTCGACAAGCCGCTCGTTGCTTGCCGCATCGCGCTCACCAACACGCAGGATTTTTCTCTCTACGCCCGCACGCTCGGCAAGGCGGAGCAGCTTATCTCTCGCGCTCTTTATCTCGGTAAATTCAAAGGCGTCGGGCGCACTCCTCGGCAGAGGCAGATGCACGGTAACCGACGTGCGCTCGGCGAGCGCTGTGAGGAGCCTATACTGCCCCTCGGTAAACGAGGTGAAGTCGAGAACGAAAATCTCGGTGCCGAAAAGGAAGTCGGGCGAAAGAGCGAGCCGCTTTATTACCTCGGCAATATCGTCCTCGGTGTCCTTGTATTTTTCACTTAAAAGACCCTTGTAGGTCGAATAGATGAGCGAGAGGTCCGAGAGCTTCTCGCGGAGCCGTCTGTCCATGCCCTCGGCACGGCTCGCCTCGGCGAGCTCCTGCGGCTGAATACCGAAGCGCGACAGCTCGCCTATTCCCGAGAGCGCACGCTCCACGGTGCCCGCGGGGATTTCGCCTCTGCCGCGTGTCTGCTTTAAGAGGGGCGCGAGCTCGGTAAGAGCACGCCACATAATCAGCGAGCGCCGCGTTTTGTCGCAGTATTCGCCCGATATGCCGCCGAGCGCGCGGAAGGTGGAGTTTGCAAGGCGGGTAAAGTTCGTGACCTCAAAATACAGAGGCGCATCGGCGGGCAGAATACGGCACATTTTTGCCTCGAAGCTAACCGTTCTGTGCTCGGGAACGATAAGCAGCGAGGGCGTGTGCTTTTTCGCCGCTTCCTTTATTAAGGAGAGCATTTTTTCGCTCCCCGCGAAGCCGAAGCCGCTTTCAATAAGTGTGAGCATCAGGCGTTCACCTTAAACCTTTCATCGATTTTATAGCCCTCTTTTCTCGAGGAAATAATTACTCGCACGCCGTCGCCCTCGAGCTTCTCGCGCAGGTAATGGACGTAGACGTTAAGAAGCCCGCCGTCGGCTCCCTCACCAAACACCTCGTGAAGGAGCTGCTCGCGGCTGACGAAGCCGTCGGCGAAAAGCAGTGCCCGAAGGAGCCTGAGCTCGGTATCGGTCAGACGCACGGTCCTCTCGCCGAAGCGCAGGAGCGAGCCGTCGCTTGAGAGGCGTATGCGCGGGCATTCCTCACCGGAGAGCCTCTCGAGAATTCTCGCGCGCAGGGCGGCGAGGGGCGGGGGGATTTGGAAATCTCCGCCTCGGCCGAGCGTGATGCTCCCCGAGGGGGCGGGGCGGCAGCGCAGGTCAGAGACGGTAAGGCTTGCCTCGTCGCTCTCCCGCACCGTCTCCAGCACGTCGGATACGAGCAGACGTATTTTATGAAAAAGACGTTCGTCGTCTGTTATGACGGCAAGCTTTTTTCTCTCCATTTCGCACCTCAAATTCTAATTTATTAGAATTATTATACAATATTTTCTCGCCCGTGTCAAGGCGGCGGCAGGTATTTTGGAAAACCTTGTGCTTAACGGATATAAGGTTAATATTTACAATTCCCGTGTCAATTTTTGCAATTGTTGATAAAGCCGCACTATTGTATAATATACTCATAAAACCAAACCAAAGGAGCTTTACTCAATGAACAGCATGATGAACGAGCTTTATTCCATCGGACTTATTCCGGTTATTAAAATCGAGAACCCCGATGATGCAGTGCCGCTTGCAAAGGCGCTTATCGACGGCGGACTTCCCGCTGCCGAGATAACCTTCAGAACCAAGTGCGCGGCTGAGGCTATTAAAAATATTACCGAGGCATATCCCGAGATGCTCGTGGGTGCGGGAACCGTACTTACCACCGAGCAGGTTGACGCGGCAATCGCGGCGGGCTCGAAGTTCCTCGTTTCCCCCGGTCTTAATCCCAAGGTTACCGCATACGCGCTCTCGAAGGGCGTGACTATGCTCCCCGGCTGCTCCAACCCCTCCGACATCGAGGCGGCGCTCGAGCTCGGGCTCACCACCGTTAAGTTCTTCCCCGCAGAGGCGGCGGGCGGTCTTAAGATGCTTAAGGCTATGGCCGCTCCCTACGGTCAGCTTACCTTTATGCCTACAGGCGGCATCAGCGCCGACAATCTTCTCGACTACCTTAAGTTTGGCAAGATAGTTGCCTGCGGCGGCTCGTTTATGGTAAAGGACGAGCTCGTCAAGGAGAAGAAGTGGGACGAGATTACCGCGCTTACCAAGAATGCGGTTAAGACCATGCTCGGACTTGAGTTCGTGCATATGGGCATAAACAACGACAGCGCCGAGGAGGCGAAGCGCGGAGCGAAGCTCTTCGAGATGATGTTCGGTATGCCTACCCGCGAGACGAGCAAGTCGGTATTTGCGGGCGAGGCGTTCGAGTTTATGATGGGTCGCGGCCCCGGTAAGCACGGCCACATCGCCATTCGTACCAACTTCGTTGACCGTGCGGTTGCATATTTCGAGCGTATGGGCTTCGAGTTCGACAAGAGCACTATGACCTACGACGACAAGAGCGGTAAGCCTAAGTTCGTATATTTCAAGGACGAGATTTGCGGCTTCGCCGTTCACCTTGTACAGAAGTAAAAGGGAAAAATCGGGCTCGGTACCTGCGTGTACCGAGCCCGAGCCTTATTTTGCCAAAATTTTTTGAGCTTTCGACAGAAAAACATTGCTTTTTCAAAAAAGCTATGTTAAAATAAAAGCAGAGTATAACATATATAAGGGGTGCACCCCGAATACAAGGAGGATTTTACCGTGACAGTAGACCTTTTACATAACAAGGTGGTAGCCGATACGCTGACCGACCGCTTTACCGAGTGCGTGAACGAGGTGCTTTTGCCTATCCTTAATGAAAAGTACGGGGACGGGCTTCTTGGCATCGTTATGTACGAGGACTATATAGCCGATAATCTTCTTGTTGACGGAGTATGGTATTACCCCCTGACCGTGAGGACCGAGGACGGCTCGAGCACCGAGTGGATTAAATGGAGTGTAAATAAGAGCTTCAAGGACGGTATCCCTTACGCCTACGTCGGCGAGGGAAATATCGATTTTGCTCTCGCTGCGAATGTGCCCGAGGGGCTTGCGGACAAGCTCGCGGGCCGTGCCATTGACTACGAGGAGGGGGCTCTCGGGATAAAGATACATACCACGGCGAATGACCCGACCTTCCTTTCCGGCAAGTATTCGCAGACCTTCATCGATGCTCTTGTACGCGCGATAGAGAAGAGGCTCTGCCGCGCTCTCGGCGTTGACGGCTTCTCTGCAAGCTCCATTGAGCTTGAGATGATTTTTGCCCCCGGGACCTATATGGAGCACACCTCGGAGAACGTCACCTACCGCCGTCTTCTTATGACCGATAAGGGCTGTCAGCCCCGCGACTTCTGGGTAAAATGGACGGCGCTCGACGCTCCCTCGTACACCGTGTCCGACCATATCGGCGAGGGCTCGGTGGAGTTTGAGCTTGGCGAGGACGTCTCGCAGAAGATAAGAGAGAAGGAATACCGCTTCCTTTGCAGTGCTAACCCCGATAAATACCAGGCGGCTATGGGTAAGCGTACCGTTACCGAATGGCGCGAGCTTATAAAGCGTGCGCTTCGCCGCGGCGAGCTTGTTAAGGTAGAGGAGCCGACACCCGCCGTCGAGAGAGACGAGGTAACGGATAAGCTCGCCGAGCTTCTCGGCGTTACGGCTGCTCCCGCACCCGCCGCGGAGCCCGAGGTATCGACGAGTGATGAGTTCGAGCGTGCTATGCAGATGGCCCGCGCCGCGCTCGGCATCACCGAGGAGCCCGAGGCAGAGGAGCCCGAGATAGAGCTCTTCGACGAGAAGGCAGAGGACGAGCCCGTGGAATTCGAGCTCTTTGACGAGCCCGAAGAGACAGAGGCCGAGCCCGAGATAGAGCTCTTCGATGAGGAGAGAGAGGACGAGCCTGTGGAATTCGAGCTCTATGATGAGCCCGAAAAGATAGAGGAAGAGGCAGAGGCTGAGCCCGAGGCAGGCGGTGAAATCGAGCTCTTCGAGGAAGAGCCCGAGGAAAATATAAAGGAAGATGACGTTCCCGATATGTCCGAGGCACTCCGTGCCGCAGAGGAGCGCGCACGCCGTGAGGCGGACGAGGAGGTTGCACGTCTTCGTGAGGAGCGCATACGCGCCGAGATTGAGGCTAAGGTACGTCTTGAATACGAGGCTGCCGCACGTCTTCGTGCAGAGGAGGAGCTTAACCGTCTTCGCGCCGAGAACGAGCGTCTTGCCGCCGCGGCACGCGCCGCGGAGGAGCAGCGACTCGAAGAGGAGCGCATCCGTGCAGAGAAAGAGGCACGCGAGAGAATGGAGCGCGAGGCCAGAGCCGCAGAGGAGGAGCGTATTCGCCGCGAGATGCAGGCACGCGCCGAGGAGGAGGCCAAGGAGCGCGAGAGGCTTGCCGAGGCGGCACGCCTTGCAGTAGAGGAGCAGCGCCGCATTGATGCCGAGCGCCGTCTTCGTGAGGAGAGGGAGGCACTTGTGCGCCTCGAGGCCGAGAGGGCCGCGAGAGAGGAGGCGGAGGCACGCCTTCGCGCCGAGGAGGAGCGCCGCACCGAGCTTGAGAGGCTTCGTGCCGAGGCGGCCGAGAGAGCCGCGAGAGAGGCCGCACGCCCCGCAGCACCGCAGAAAAGTTATATGTCGAAGCAGGCGAAGCTGCTGTTCCGCCGTGCTATCGACGTCAACGTTATAAAGAGCATACAGTCTATAGTTGAGGAAACGCTCGTTAAGGAGAACAAGGAAAACGTTCATATACATATGAAGGCTTATCCGCAGGATAACAACACGATAAACCTCGAAATTCTCAAGATGCCGAGCGAGGAGGGAGAGCTTCTCGTTAAGATTATCAAGGCAATCGGAAACGGCGGCCTCGGAATAACCAAGGTAATACTTGAGGACCTGAAGTAAACTATATAATAAAAGGGGCCGTCTCAAATGCCGATGAGCATTTGAGACGGCCTTTTTTTGCCTTAAGGATTTTCGATACAAAGCGTTATATACAGCTTCTCGCCGTAATAGCTCTGTCGCTCGGTAACGCCTACACCAAAGGAGCGCAGCGTATCGATACAGCCACTGAGCGTGCGGCGGAAGGTGTCGATGCGCTCTCCCGCGACCGCACGGCCTATTATCTCGGGCGCGCGTGCCTCGACCTCAAGGCTGACGAGTGCCTCGCACTCCCTGACCGTGAGAGCGCGGTCGGTGACGGCGGACAGAATTCTGTCCTGCATAGCCTCGTCGGTGAGACGGAGAATTGCACGCGCGTGACGCTCGCTGATGCCGCTTTTTGCTATTTTTTCTTGCAGTGCCTCCGAGAAGTTTAAAAGCCGTAGCTTGTTCGCGACGTAGGATTGACTTACGCCGAGCTGCCTTGCCATATCCTTTTGCGTAAGGTGACACAGCTCCATCGTTCCCCTAATCGCTCTTGCCTCGTCAAACATATTCATAAATGCCACTCCCCCCATTCGCTTATATTTTAACACGGGGGGCGTGTGGAAAAAGCGTATAAAAGGTCGAGTGCGCCGCTTACGCGAAATCTTAACGCATAAGTCGGCGCACCAAATCATAAGGGCTTCTTTGAAATTTTAGCGTAGGGGCGGGGGTATTCCGCAGGACAGCGCTCGCGCTTCACCGCCGAAATAAGCGGGTGGGTGCAGGGCTCCTCGCCGCCGACGAGGGTAATATCCTCGATTTTTACGTCCCGCGCACCGAGTATTGCGAGTGCGCGCTTCGCCGAGGCGAGCTCGGCTCTGGCGTTCTTGCCCTTCATAGCGATAAATTCACCGCCGATCTTGGCATAGGGAAGACACAGCTCGGCAAGAATTCTGAGCTCGGCAACCGCGCGAGCAGTTACGACGTCGAATTTCTCGCGGTACTCGGGACTTTGCCCTCCGTCCTCGGCGCGCATTGTGACGGCCGTGAGATTTTTAAGCCCGAGGAGCCTCGCGCTTTCCTCAACGTAGGCTACGCGCTTCGCAGTCGAGTCGATTGCCGTCACCGTGACGTCCTCGCGCAGTATTGCCACGGGCAGAGAGGGAAAGCCCGCACCGCAGCCTATATCTGCGATTTTTGCTCCCTTCGGGAGCCTCTCGGCGAGCGTAGCGCAGTCTGCATAATGGTTTAATATGATTTTGTCGACATCGGTAATCGCCGTCAGATTATATTTCTCGTTCTCCTCGAGCATTCTCACGGTGAGGGTGTAGAGGGCTTCGCTCTTTTTAACCGAGAGCAGGCGCGAAAGTCCGTTAAGCGAAAAAACGCGCGTAAGCTCGCTCGTGAATGAATTCTTATCGATAGGCATATTTGAACCTCCGTGTGTTGTAAGTATATTTTATCCCGAAACCCGCCGCTTGTCAAGTTGCTTAAGAAAAAAAGGAAAAGCGATTGACTTTTCCCCCTATATAGTGTAAAATGAGAGCATAATAAATATTTAATTAAAACGTGAGGACAGAATGCGGATTTCGGATATAGACAGCAATTTTAAAATCGAGACGAGCATCAAAAGAGACGGGCTCGTCTACCGTAGCATAGACGTCGAGCCGTTTAAAGTATACGGCGTGTGGCACGACGGCGAGTGCTACCGCAGATTACCTGCCGAGGTTGCCTCGGGGACGATTGACGGTAACGTCGGCGTGCTCGCGAGGAATACCGCGGGAGGAAGGGTGCGCTTCGTTACCGACAGCCCCTACGTTGCCGTTAAGGTTATATCTCCCGCTCGCGAGGCGGTTCCTCATATGACATATACCGCCACCGCGGGACTTGATATGTACGTTAATTTCGGAGAGGGAGAGAGATATGCTAAGACCTTCTCTCCGCCTATGAATTTTTCGGACGGCTTCGACGGCGTATACGACTTCTCGGGCGATTTTGCCGCCATGCGCACCGTCACAATCAATATGCCCCTGTATAACGACGTCAATAAAATGTACGTGGGACTTAAGGAGGGGAGCACCCTTCTTCCCCCGCCCGACTACGCGGTCGAGCCCCCGGTCGTATATTACGGCTCGTCGATAACACAGGGTGGCTGTGCCTCGCGCCCCGGTATGTGCTACGAGAATATAATTGCCAGAGAGCTCGGTACGAATTACGTGAACCTCGGCTTCTCGGGAAGTGCAAAGGGGGAGACCGTTTTGGCGGAGTATATTTCCTCGCTTAAAATGTCAGCATTTGTTTACGATTACGACCACAATGCGACGACACCCGAGGACCTCGAGAGAACGCATAAGCCCTTCTTTGATATTATAAGGGCGGCACAGCCCACGCTGCCTATAATCATTATGCCGAAGCCCAGATATTACAGGTATGAGATTGAACAAAGGCGCTCGGGTATAGTAAGAGCGACCTATGAGGCGGCGCTTGCCGCGGGGGATGAGAACGTCTATTTCATAGACGGCCCCGAGCTTATGAGCGACGTGCTTGACGGCGGAACGGTTGACGGCGTGTACCCGACCGACCTCGGATTTATGAGTATGGCGCGGGCGATAATTCCCGTCCTGAAAAAAGCTCTCGGAAAATAAAGGAGAAAAATGTCAAATTATTATAAGAAGACCGACCCCGTGTCGATAGTACCGCTGGGGAACTATGATGAGCGTGAAGCGCGAGAGGCACTCACCGAGCTGTTGTCGAAAATCGGCGGGCTCGACTTTATAAAGGAAGGAATGAGGGTGGTAATTAAGGCCAACCTCGTATCTGCGATGAAGCCCGAGGAGGCGGCAACGACCCATCCCGTGCTGCTCTCGGCACTGTGCGATATGCTGGTCGAGCGCGGCGCCGAGGTGGTTGTCGGTGACAGTCCCGGGGGGCTTTACAACGCCGCATTCGTCGGCAGGGTATATAACGTCTCGGGTGTTAGTGCCGTAGAGGAGCACGGAGCCAAGCTTAATCGCGATTTTTCTGAGTCGACGGCGTATTTTGAGGGTGCGAGGGTTTTACATAACTTCACCTATACCTCCTATCTCGACAACGCCGACCTTATAATAAATTTTTGTAAGCTTAAGAGCCACGGAATGATGAGCATGTCCTGCGCGGCCAAGAATATGTTCGGCGTAATTCCGGGAGTTATCAAGCCCGAGTATCACTACCGCTTCCCTCGCTACGAGGACTTTGCCGATATGCTGCTCGACCTTGACGAGTATTTTCACCCCACCCTCTCGATTGCCGATGCCGTTATCGGTATGGAGGGCAACGGTCCCACGGCGGGCACTCCGCGCAAAATGGGATTTCTTCTTGCCTCACACTCGCCGCACAACCTCGATTTGCTCGCGGCGAGCCTTATCGGCCTCACGGTCTCCGACGTTCCGACTCTCGAGGCGGCTCTGCGCCGCGACCTGATACCCGAGAGCGCCGACGGCCTTACGGTGCTCGGCTCCCGAGAGGGCCTCGCGGTTGAAAATTTCGAGCACGTTGTCGAGCGCCGCTCGCTTGAGTTCAGCGGAAACGGTAAAAATCCCATAAAGCGCCTCTTCGGCAAAATAGCGGGCGAGATACTTAAGACCCGTCCCGCTCTTGTAAAATCCATGTGCGTCGGCTGTGGCGTGTGCGCGCGCATCTGCCCCGCAAAGGCGATAGCTATAGAGGACGGGAAGGCGAGGATAGACCGCTCGGAGTGCATACGCTGCTTCTGCTGTCAGGAGTTTTGCCCGAAGAGTGCTATGAAGGTTAAGAGAACCTTCCTCGCGCGCCTTTTCCACAGAGAACGAAAAAGGTAGTTCTCACCAAAAGCTTTTGTATATATTTAATATATTTTGCAAAAATGGGGATTTCTTATTTACTTTTTGTTCCTTTAGTGATATAATTAGGCTGTACATATATTTTCACCTGCTTTTTTCGGTGTCGGTATAAGCTGCCGCCCGATTAAACTGACAGAAAGGGTATTTTAAAGCGATGAAAAAGTTAATTTTGACAGTGCTCGTAATAAGCCTTGTTTTGGGCTCTTTCGTTGCCTGCAAGAAGGAATGCAAGCACGAGTATGGAAAGGTTGAGAGCGCGGTTTATATTTGTGTAAAGGGTGACTGTGAGACACCTTACGTGTATTACGAGAGCTGCATTAAGTGCGGCCTTCGCGGCACCGCCACCTTTACAAGCACGGCTATGCGCGGTCACGACTGGGTTTTGACCTCGGTAAGTGACGAGACACTCGTCGCTCCCGCTACCTGTACGAGCGCGGCGCTTCATAAGAAGACCTGCCGCATATGCGGAGCGCTTTCCTCGGAGAGTGAGGCGGGCAGATACGGCTCGGCGCTTGGCCACGATTGGCAGGAAATTCCGAGCGAGGAGACTCTCATCGGTGAGCCCGACTGTACTCACGGCTACGAGTACAGCTCGACCTGCTCTCACGGCTGCGGAGTAAAGGGACCGAGCTTCTATCTCGGTGCTAAGGCGCCTCACGCCGACACGCACGAGAAGAACGATGACGGTATATGCGTAGAGAACGGTGTAGATTGCAACGTCTGCGACGATATGTGCGACGGCTGCGGAATGGCGCTTAAGGATTATGAGGGAGTCGATACCGAGAACAAGACCGACCCCGATCCGTTTAACTAAAAGAGGGGGTAAAGCAAATGAAAAAGATATTCAGAATACTTTCCGCCCTCCTTATTTGTGTGCTTGCCGTTTCTATGATTGCACCCGCAACGGTATCTGCGGCGGGTCAGTCGGATATAGCGGGCGTTGAGATTATGAACGTTAAGGGCGGTGCTAACGGCATCGTTACCTGGACCTTCGACGACGGCTACAGGCCCGAGGCGGAGAAGCTTAACGAGCTTTGTAAGAAGTACGGTACGGTAGCAACGCTTATGCTGAGCGGTAACGATATAGATACGCCCGACGAGGTTAATTACTGGAATTCTCTTATCAGCCAGGGCTACCTGGAGGCAGAGAGTCACGGCTGGGACGATACGAACGGCGGTACGATTACCGATCCCGATTCGGTACAGCAGCAGATCGTTGCGTCGCGCGACACTATCGCGTCTGCACTTGGCAGTACGGTTCTTGCGTACGCCGCACCCTCCTCCAGTATAACGGCTCCTGCTTTTGCAGTCGCGAGAACTACCTATTATGCAATCAGAATGGGCTCTACTATCTCAGGCGGTCTTCAGCCGCTGAACCCCGGCTTCACCACCGGTGCAAATGCGTCGGCGGGCGAGCTCGGCACCTGGCAGAACCTCTCGGTCGTTCGTCCTACGACTAACCCGGGTCTTGAGAGCCCGAAGCCCTACGACAGCGTTGCGGGCCTTATAACCCAGGCTGCGATGACGGGGGGCTGGTATCTCTCGCTTCAGCACGGCATTGCCGGCAACCACAGTCACCAGGAGATGACCCTCGATCAGTTTGACGAGCTTATGGGACTCGCTGCGGCTCTTCGCGACGAGGGCAAGCTTTGGATAGCTACCTTCGGCCAGGCTACGAGGTATCTTCGCGAGTATCAGAACTCCGAGGTCAGCTACAGCGGCAATACCATTACTCTTACGATGGGCGAGACGACCGAGGACGGTCTTGCACTTGACCCCGAGGTCTTCAATATGGCCCTTACCGTTAAGGTAACGCTTCCCGACGGCTGGCGCCGTGCGGCATTTACCCGCTCGAATGGCGACGTTGAGATTGTCGATACCAAAACCGACGACCTCGATAGAACCTTCGCGTACATTGATCTTCTTCCCGGCGAGAGCGTAACGGTTTCAAATCCCACCGTCTCTGCCGACCTCAATAAGCTTGGCGTTAAGCACAGCATGAGCGTCTCGACCTCTATCGCTTACAACGTTTACGTTCCCGCGGGCAACGTAATCACCGCTGTTAAGGTTGACGGCAATACCGCTGTCGGAACTCCCACCGAGAACGGCATGCTTTATACCACCGAGCCTGTATTTATCGACGACATTCACGCTAAGCATACCTTCGAGTTTTTCTTTAACGAGGAGCTCGGCTACGAGTCTCAGGTGGTATCGATATCCGGTATAACCTACCTTACGGGCCTGCTTCTTAACGAGGACGTGGAGGAAGAGGATAAGCAGATAGGCTACGACTTCCTTTCCTACGCTGTTGCCGCATACGATAAGCTCTATAGCATTGCGGACTACAACGGCTGGGCAGAGGATAGCATTCCCGACGATGTCAAAACGGCTATTAAGGTAGTTGAGGAGATGCGGGAGCTTATCGAGGCGTATCAGGATGCGGGCTTCACCGCTACCTCTACCGCGGAATATACCGCGGTCGATGAGGGTAGCCTTAAGAACGTATTTGGCAGTGCGGCCTTTGTTCTCAACGAGAAGCCCTATTATCTCTTCTACCTGAAGAGCGGCTTCACCGGCACCGTGGAAATCAAATACACCGATGCCGCGGGCGAGGAGCAGTCGACCGAGCTTCGTGTAGTAAACGGATATTACAATCTCCGTAACTATATAGTATTTGAGGTAGAGAACGTATACGACCTCATCTCCGAGCTTAGCATTAAGGCGGAGGGCACGATTAAGGGCAGCGCCGTCAATGCCGAGGGCGGATACTCCCTTGTAAACTATGCTAACAGCAGCATTGGAGGACGCACCTACGTCAAGGCGCTCTTCTCCTACGTAGCGGCTGCAAGTAATTACGAGAGCAAAAACGCAGAAAATTAAATCTACTTTCGGCCAAGGCCGAAGAAAATAAAAAGAAAAGCTCGGGTCTGCCGCGATAAGGCGGGAGACCCGAGCTTTTCTGCTTTTATTAAATCAAAGGGTATCGATAAACCTTGCCGCCGCGAGAGCCGCAACCGCACCGTCGGCGACAGCCGTCGCAACCTGTCTTATCTTCTTCGTGCGGCAGTCGCCCGCGGCGAAGACACCGGGGAGGTTAGACCTCGGCATACAGTCCTCGTCAGCCTCAATATAGCCGTAATCGTTAAGTGTCACGGCACTTTCAAAGGGCCCATTCTCGGGCACCTGACCTATCGCGACGAAAACTCCGTCGAGCTTAAGCTCCGACACCGCCTCGGTGTCGGCATTTTTTATTTTTATACCCGAGAGGGTCTTACCGTCTCCGATAAGCTCGGTGACGGTGTGTGAGCATATAACGCTTACGTTCGTGCGGCGCTCGAGAATTTGAGCGAGGCTCGCCTCACCCGTGAGGTAGGGTAAATTCTGAATTACGTATACCCACTTGCAGCTCTCCGAGAGGAGCACCGCCTCTTGGAGTGCCGAGTTGCCGCCGCCTACTATAGCAACCGTCTTGTCCTTGTAGAACGCGCCGTCGCATACCGCGCAATAGGAAACGCCCTCGCCCGTGTAGAGCTCCTCGTCAGGGAGCCCGAGCGTGCGGTGCTTCGAGCCGGTGGCAATAATAACGCTCTTGGCGTGGAATTCGCCGCCATCGGCAGTGACGGTGAGGTCTCCTCTCTCGCCCGATATACCGGTTACGGTGTCGAGCTCAATCTCAACGCCGAGCTCTGTCGCGTGCTCGAGCATTTTGTCACCGAGGTCACTGCCCGATATGCTTACGAAGCCGGGGTAATTCTCAACCTTCGGCGAGTGAGTAATCTGTCCGCCGAAGCTCTCCTTCTCGATAACGAGAACGGTCTTCTCGGCACGTCTGGCGTAGAGCGCGGCGGTAAGTCCCGCGGGGCCCGCACCTATAACTATAATGTCGTACATTTTAATTCCTTTCCGAAAAGGGCTGCCGATACGGCAGCCCCGTGCGCAAATTATTACTTCACGCTCTCGATATACTTTTTGATTTCGGATACGCCTACGTACTTGCCGTATGCATCACCCTTGGTAACTATAAGAGTAGGTGCCTGCTTAATCTCGAAGCTCTGCGCGAGCTCGGCGTTGTCGTTGGCAAGGAGCTTCTCGAAGGAGATGCCCGCCTTATCAAGTAAGAGCGCCGCCGCCTTACAGTTGGGGCAGGTCGCGGTGGTGAAGAGCATTACCGAGGTAGGAGCCTCAACGGTCACCTCGCACTTCTGTGCGCCGTCTCTTGCCGCTCTCTCCTCGTCGGTGAGGGGAGCCTTGCCGCTGAGCTTGGACTCTGCATATACCTTACGGTTCTTGTACTCCTCGGCCTTACCGTCGTTCCAGTTCTGAACCGGGCGGTAGTAGCCGGTTATACGGCTGTAAACCTCGGTCTTTTCGCCGCACTCGGGGCAGACGAAATGCTCGCCCGCGATGTAGCCGTGGCTCTTACATACCGAGTAGGTGGGAGAGATAGAGTAGTAGGGAAGCTTGTAGTTGTCTGCAATAGTGCGAACGAGTGTCGCAGCGCTCTTCCAGCTCGGGAGCTTCTCACCGAGGTAAGCGTGGAATACCGTGCCCGAGGTGTAGAGGGTGTGGAGCTCGTCCTGCATATCAAGCGCCTCGAAGATGTCGTCGGTGTAGCCAACGGGAAGATGCGAGGAGTTGGTGTAGTAGGGAGTATTGCCCTTGTTTGCATCGGATGCGGTGATGATGTCGGGATAGAACTTCTTATCGTGCTTAGCAAGACGGTAAGAGGTGGACTCAGCGGGAGTAGCCTCGAGGTTGTAGAGGTCGCCGTACTGCTCCTGATAGTCGGAGAGACGGTTACGCATATGATTAAGAACGTCCTTGGTAAACTTGCGGGTTACCTCGTGGGTCATATCCTTGCCTATCCACTTAGCATTGAGGCCCGCCTCGTTCATACCGACAAGGCCGATAGTCGAGAAGTGGTTGGCGAAGGTGCCGAGATAACGCTTGGTATAAGGATAAAGTCCCTCGGCCATAAGCTTGGTGATAACGTCGCGCTTAATCTTAAGCGAGCGAGCCGAAATGTCAAGAAGACGGTCCAAGCGGCGGTAGAAGTCAGCCTCATCGGTCGCAAGGTACGCAATTCTCGGCATATTAAGGGTAACGACACCGATAGAGCCGGTGCTCTCACCGCTACCGAAGAAGCCGCCCGACTTCTTACGGAGCTCGCGAAGGTCAAGACGGAGTCTGCAGCACATGCTTCGAACGTCGCTCGGCTCCATGTCCGAGTTGATGTAGTTAGAGAAGTAGGGGGTTCCGTACTTCGCGGTCATCTCGAAGAGAAGCTTGTTGTTCTCGGTCTCCGACCAGTCGAAGTCACGGGTGATAGAGTAGGTGGGAATAGGATACTGGAAGCCGCGGCCGTTAGCATCGCCCTCAATCATGGTCTCGATAAACGCCTTGTTTACCATATCCATCTCGCGCTTACAGTCCTTGTACTTGAAGTCCATCTCCTTGCCGCCGACGATAGCGTTCAGCTCCGCGAGGTCAGCGGGAACCGTCCAGTCGAGGGTGATGTTGGAGAAGGGTGCCTGAGTACCCCAGCGCGACGGAGTGTTAACGCCGTATACGAAGGACTCGATGCACTTCTTAACGGCATCATAGGAGAGGTTGTCGGTCTTAACGAAGGGAGCGAGGTAGGTATCGAAGGACGAGAACGCCTGCGCGCCTGCCCACTCGTTCTGCATTATACCGAGGAAGTTAACCATCTGGTTACAAAGGGTTGCGAGGTGCTTCGCGGGAGCAGAGGTAATCTTACCCGTAACGCCGCCGAGGCCCTCCTGAATAAGCTGCTTAAGCGACCAGCCCGCGCAGTAGCCCGTGAGCATCGAGAGGTCGTGGATATGTATGTCTGCGTTTCTGTGTGCGTTTGCAATCTCGTCGTCGTAAACCTCGGAGAGCCAGTAGTTAGCGGTGATGGCACCCGAGTTTGAGAGAATAAGACCGCCGACCGAGTAGGTAACGGTGGAGTTCTCCTTAACGCGCCAGTCTGCAATCTTTACGTAATTGTCAACGATTTCCTTGTAGTCAAGGACGGTAGATGCCATATTACGCATCTTCTCGTGCTGACGGCGGTAGAGAATGTATGCCTTCGCAACGTCGTCGTAGCCCGCCTGAATAAGAACGTGCTCAACGCTGTCCTGAATATCCTCGACTGCTATATGGTGGTCAACTATTTTCTTCTCAAAGTCCGCAGTGACCTTAAGTGCGAGAAAGTCGATAATGTCCTGATTGTAGTCTCGCTCCTGCGCATCGAACGCAAGCTTGATAGCATTAGCTATCTTCTGAATGTCAAAATTGATAATTCTGCCATCTCTTTTAAGTACGGTGTACATAGTGTCCTCCATTTTCCTTATGATATATGTTAATGTAAAAAACGAAATTAAAACGCCCCCGACAGTGCGTACTATTAGTATAGTACATCGGGAGCGTTTTGTCAATGGGAAAACACAAAATATTGCGACTTTTTTCATTTTTGGCACAATATATAGTGTTTTTACCCTCTTAGTTGTGCATTTGGAATATAAGGTGTCAGCACATTCAACAAATCTGTGAGCTCATTTTTGTTATATCCGTCAAGACCGTCCGAGATGAGGTCGTCCGAGGCGGCGAAGCCCTGGATAAAATATCTCTCCCGACCCGCGAGCCACTGCCCGATTTTTTCGAAGCTCTCGCGGTCGTGGTATCCCCTGAGGGTTGTCGTGCGGAATTCAAAGGGGAGGCTGCCGCGCATAAGAATATCGGCGCTTCTCTCAATTTTCGAAATATCAAGAGTAGGAAGGCCCGCCGTCGCGGCATAGCGCTCGCGGCAGTTTTTTATATCCATAGCGACGTAGTCGACAAGCCCCGCGGCTATAACCGATGCGAGCACGTCGGGGCGGTAGCCGTTGGTATCGAGCTTGACGGCGTAGCCGAGATTTTTAATTTTTTCCATAAACTCGGGTAAATCCGGCATAAGCGTAGGCTCGCCGCCGCTTATGCATACCCCCTCGAGCCGCCCGCGCCTCGCACGGAGGAAGTCAAATATTTCGTCCTCTTCGAACTCGGCGTCGAAAAACCTCTCGGGCAAAACGAGAGAGGCGTTATGGCAGAAGGGACAGCGGAAATTGCACCCCCCCGTGAAAAGCGTACACGCCGTCCTCTCGGGAAAGTCGAGAAGGGTAAGGCGCTGGAAGCCCTTTATAATCATAAAACACTCCGATATAGTTTTCTGTATGAATATATTATAAGGTAGATTTCAAAAAAGGTCAATAGAGCAGCAGAAAAAAGCTCGATAAATTTCGTCTAAATTCGCCCTCAATCGGCAATAATTGTATCGAGAGGGAAAGGCGCCTTCCCCGAAAAGAAAAAAGAGGAAAAAATGCGTCCTAATAAGGTTGAAATATGCGGAGTTGACACCTCGGAGCTGAAGACCCTTAGTGAAGATAGGAAGCGCGAGCTTTTGTACCTTGCACACGGGGGAGACAAGGATGCGCGCGAGGAGCTTATAATGGGAAACTTACGCCTCGTGCTTCGCGTAATACAGCGCTTCAATACGAAAAGGGACACCGCTGAGGATCTTTTTCAGGTTGGCTGCATCGGGCTTATCAAGGCAATCGATAACTTTAATCTCGATATGAACGTAAAATTCTCCACCTACGCCGTGCCTATGATAATAGGAGAAATAAGGCGCTATCAGCGCGACAACAACGCCGTGCGCGTCTCGCGCGGGGTGCGCGACCTCGCATACCGCGCCCTTGGTGTAAAGGAGGAAATAGCGAGAAATCTCGGGCGCGAGGCGACGGTTACCGAGATAGCAGAGAGGCTCGGTGTCAGCGAGCGTGCCGTCAGCGAGGCTATGGAGGCGATAGTCGAGCCTATATCGCTTTTTGACAGCGTCTACGGCGAGGGCGAGGACACGATGTACGTCATAGACAAGCTCGCCGACGAGGACGGCGGGGCCGATGCCTGGACCGAGAGCATAGGCCTTCGCGATGCGCTCTCGCGCCTCGGTGAGAGGGAAATGAATATTATAAGGCTGCGCTTCTATAAGGGAAAGACACAGATGGAGATTGCGAGCGAGGTCGGAATTTCGCAGGCACAGGTCTCGCGGCTCGAGAAGGGCGCAATCGAGAAGCTTCGAAAATATATGGAATAAGACTTAAGTATTGACTTTGCCCCCGCCCTTATGATACAATTGTATCAAAAAAGACGGGAGACGGGAAATGAAAAGAAATATCAGTTTTATTATAATAGCCGTAATGCTTCTGTCCCTGCTCCTTGTCGGATGCCGCGAGGAGCACGAGGTTAGGTTTACCGTTGACGGTGAGGAGTATTACTCTCTGTCGGTCCGCGACGGGGAGATATTCGTACCGCCGCCGAGCCCCACCCGCGACGGCTACGCCTTTCTCGGCTGGTATATGGGCGAGGATAAGGTAAACGTATTCGCGCAGGTTGTAAGTGATTTGCAGCTTGAGGCGCGCTTTGCTCCGCTTGACGGTATAGAGAGCAGCAGGGGGCTTAAATTTACTCTTAACAGTGACGGCCACGGCTACACGCTCGAGGGTATTGGAGAGTGTACCGACGATGCTATTGTCGTCTCGCTTCACAAGGGACGTCCTGTAACAGCGATTAGCCCGCGTGCGTTTGTAGGAAATACCGATATTTTTTCGGTTACGCTCGGTGCGGGGGTAGGTGAGATTGGCGACGGTGCCTTTCTCGGCTGCACACGCCTTGCCGAAATTATAAATTACTCCGAAATTAATATTGTCGCGGGCAGCACCGAAAACGGCAGAGTGGCCGAGTGGGCGCTAAACGTGCATAGCGGAGAGAGCACCTTAATAAGGCGGGAGGGTAGTATATTTCTCGACACGCCCACGGGGCTTTACCTTATTTACGCTTCTCCGAGTGACGGCAGGCTTGTGCTCCCGCCGTCTCCCACGGGTGAGAAATATACCGTAGGGGTCGGTGTCGGCGCACTGTCCTCTGATATTTTCTCGGTCGAGATACCGAGTGACGTGCGGGAAATTGCGGATAATGCCTTCGTCGGCGAATACCGCATAGCCGAGGTGATAAATCACTCCGAGCTTAGTATTACCCCGGGCTCCTCGGCCTTCGGCTCTGTCGCGCGGCACGCCTTGGCGGTGCATGGCGGCGACAGTATGGTAAGGACGGCGGGTGACTTCGTCACCCTCTCTCTTGGCGACGAGAGCTATATAGTAAAATATCTCGGAAATGAAAAGGCTCCCGTTTTGCCGACCGACCTCGCGGGCGGGCGCTATGCGATATACACCCGCGCCTTTTACGGGAATAACAATATACGGAAGATAGCTCTTCCCGAGGGGCTTTTTGAAATTGGGAGCGAGGCCTTCGCACTCTGTACCCTTCTCGGCAGTGTCACTACACCCGACAGCGAGCATATTATCGCCGACCGCGCCTTCTTTGACTGCGTCTGGCTTACCGAGCTCTCGCTTGGCTTAGGCCTTCGCTCTATTGGCGAGCGCGCCTTTGCCGCCTGCCCGAAAATAGTGAGTGCCGTTCTTCCCGACGGGCTTATTTCAATCGGTGACAGAGCCTTTATCTTCTGCGAGGGGCTCGAGAGCATTACCTTTACTGCGAGCGTGGAGAGGATAGGCGACTACGCCTTCGCCTTCCACAGCCCCGCGGGGCTTACCGTGCATTTTGTCGGCACGCGCTCGGATTGGAGCGGGATAAGCATGAAAAACGGCAGCATCTACCTCAAAAAAATAATATACTACACCGAAATAGAGATATAGCCGAAAAGAGCACGGGTGGCGCCTGCAATAAAGCAGGCCTGCCAAAAAGAGAAAGGCGTACGAAATTTGTTCGTACGCCTTTTTACACGCCCCATCTCACAAGGTGAGCTTTTGTATTCAATCAAATTTGGTACAGTCGGTGCAAACGTACCAGCCGTGACCGTCATCGTGGCAGATAACCTCCAATCTCTTAAAAAGGCCGTAATTAAATCCGATAACCACGGTGCTTTTATACTCTCCGCCCTTTCCGCGAGAGGTGCTCTTACTGTAACTCAAAAATGCAAGACGGCTCTCGTCGGAGCCTAAGCTCTCAAATTCCCGACTCTCAATAACGTATTCGTACGCGAGCTTGTATTCGTCCGAGGATTTTGCCACGTTAAGACCTATGAATATAACACATACGATTAATCCGAAAAACAAGACGGCGCCGCCAACAATTGAGAAGACTATTGCGAGATTCTTCTTTCGTCTATCCTTCGTTGACGGAATATTGCTCGTATATGAATTGATTTTTTCCGGGCGCTCTTGCATATTGTCGGGTGTAACAGTTCCCGTATCCGAATTAATATCCTTTTGACAAATGACAACGGTATGTACCATATGGTCTCCAAGCGAGCGCCCGCTTGCAAGGAGTATTATAATATCCACATGAGAAATCATAAGGAATATGTTTCTAAGCACACACTGAGATTTTTTTGCTTTTTCGCCCGTTTGAAGATCGAGCACGACGAGCCCGAGCATTCTCTTTCCGAGCGAGCGACCACCCATAACAAAATCTCTTAAAACGAACGCAATGGGATAGGACAGTATCAAAAGGATCAACAATGCCGTAGCAAAGGCGTTCTCCTTTTCCACGCTCTCTTTAAATAAAGCGAAAAACAGAGCCACTGAAAGCAAAGCAATAATTCCTATGATATTCCAATCAATGATCCATGCAAAAATACGCCTGACCTTTACCCCTGCGGTATTGTGCATTTCTATTTTTCTTAAATATTCATACCGCTCATTTATCTGCTTTGCAGCCTCGGTATCAAGAGCTTCTTCTGTAATATGATGGCCCGCCATAAGCTCTTCAGGTCTTACGTCCAGAATTTCAGCGAGCCGAAAAAGAATATCCACACGAGGCTTTGAGCTTCCGTTTTCCCATTTCGAAACGGCGGCGGGAGTTACTCCAAGCTCTTGTGCTATATTTGCTTGTGTAAGTCCCTTTTCCTCTCTAAGCCGACAAACAAAATTGCCGAAGTCATAATCCCTCACAGGCCATCTCCTATCATATTGTTATGTGAAAATTATACCCCATAAGCACGGAAAAGTCAACAAAATCGATGTTGAATATCGGTTGATATTGCTTCTTTTGGGGTATTAACCTAAAAGGTTTGGCGTGTCTGCTGTATCGCAGGCACGCCAAACTGTGTTTTTTATTAGAATTCTGCGTCTCTTATATCAAATCTCTGCTCGAAAATGCCCTTGAAGTTAAGAACAAGGAGCCAGAAATCAAAATACTTAGCGTAAAGATGCTCGATTTTAGCCATTTCGTCGAAGAGAATTTTACCCTTGGCAACGGCCTCATCCTCATTACCGAGAGCCTTCGGGATGAGGGCATCGGCCAGAAGGCGAAGAAATTTAACGTGTATCTCAAGCAGCCTTACCGACACCGTCGTAACGCGCCTGTCCGAGGTGTAATGAGCCTCAATAAGCCTCTCGGCCTCGTCGCACAGGGGATAAATACCCTTGATTTTCTCTGCACGGGTGGGGCTGTAGTAGTAGGAGCGGCCGAGGTCCTCGGACTCCTCACGGCTCAGGTAGGTGAAGCTGATGCACTCCTCTGCACGCTTAAGATAATCGCGGAAGAGCCGCCAATCCTCGCCGTAGGCGTGGCTGAAATAATCCTCGAGAATTTCGTCGTACGTAAGCGACATATCAAACATTCGTCTTGCGAAAAGATAGTGCGCAAAGCCGTTCGGGAAATAGCATCTCTGCGTTCCGCAGCCGATGACACCGTTTACCTTATGAAGCGCGTAGTCGTCGAGGTCCTCGTAGATACGGCGTGCTACCTCGAGGCCGGATACGTCGAGCTGGTGTACTGTCCACATATAGTACTCGAAGGAGAAGTTCGCGCCGTGCCATACCTTCTGCCACTCGTCGAGGTGGGCCATGTATTTATCGAAGCTGTCAAGACGGATAAGCTTGTTTCTCTCATAGGGCTGGAGCGTAATTTTTGCGTCCTTCGTAAGACTGCGACACCAGCTTCTCGATATGGGAGCAACCATAAGAGAGAAGCGGTCGGTGTTCTTAATCATATCGGTAAGAGGAGCCCACATGGTGTCAACGTAGGCAATAAAGACGATACGCGTGTCGAGATTTGCCGCGCTGAGCGCCTCGTCGATATCGTTCATAAGAATCATATACCAGTCGGACGGGGTCTTTTTTTGACACGCCTCGCACTCGCAGTGGTTATTCGAGAAGTCGGCAAGCCATACGTGAAGATAATCGACGTTGGAGTGCTTTTTCGCATAGTCGGCGAGGTAGTCGGCGATTTTCTTTCTCGCAACGGCGTTCGACATACAGAAGTTCGTGCAAAGCGGGGACCTTCTGTACAGCTTCCTCTCGCCGTTCATCATAGCGATATACTGACGGGCCTCGGGGGTAATCGCGTCCTCGGGATTCTCGGGCAGGTCGACCGAGGGGATACCGAGCGGGTCGGCGGTCCAGGCGTGACCGACGTCGTGGAACTGAATGCCGCGGCGCGACATTTCCGCCTCGCACTGCGCCTTCCACTGAATGACGTTCGTCGTGGTTATCCTCTCGCTCTTTAATAAGGGGTTGTTCATATGATTGTAGCGGCGCATGTAAAAGGCGTCGGGAATGAAGAACTGCATCATAAAGACGTTCATTCCGACCTTCGGAATAAAATCTATCGTATCGAGAAGCTCCTGCTGCAAGAGCGCGCCCTCAATGCACGGGCCTCTGTAACGGCTCGAGGCCAGGTGGCGGTACTTGACGGCCGAGACCTTCTTTAGGGGTATATATTCGCCGTCAACGCCGGGGAAGAGCCAGCGAGCGCCGTTCTGCCTTAAAAATTCGTAAACGGCAATAAGAATACTGCGCGGGTTGTCGCCCGCGATAATACCGCCGCACTCGTTCGTATCAATATAGATGAGGTCGTCGAGCTCGATGCTCATGGCATCGGATACGTCAAGGCCGAAGTCCTGCATAAGGCCGAGGCGAAAGCCCTCGACAGCGCTGGGTTCGTAGGAAATTTTGATATTTCCCGAGTCGGGCATCATCATTCTGAGATATTTGCGAAGCTCCTCAGCCGCGAAGTCTATTACGGGCGCCGAGCTGATTTTCTTGATTTCGTACATTTCGTCTTCCTCGCTTTAGAAAAAGTGATTATCGGGGGGCCGACATCTACATAAATTATAAACTACGCCCGAATAAAAGTCAATGCAAAAGGGGAAGAAAAAGGCATTTATTTTTTTGGCAAAGCTATTGACAACACGCGTGCGTATATGCTACAATTATATGACAAAGGATAGAGGTGCACCAAGACGAAGATTACCGCACGGTATAAGCCCCCGAGGCTGTGTGGGAAAGGCGTTGGTGCCGAAGCGTGCGCTGTGGGAAGGCGTATGCTGGCAGTTCGGAGAATATCCGCCCTGCTGTCGCGTTTGTTTCGCGGAGTGCTATCGTGCTTGTGATACTTTCTTCACGGTGGGATAGCTTTTCGGCTATCTTTTTTATTTTTAATTTTCGGAGGAAGCATTATGAAAAATACTGTATTTAAGGGTGCGGCAACCGCAATAATAACCCCTCTTACCGAGGACGGAATTGATTACGAGCAGTTTGCGAGGCTCATCGAGTGGCAGATTGCCGAGGGCATAGATGCGATAGTCGCCGTCGGCACGACGGGCGAGGGCTCCACTCTCACCGACGAGGAGCATAAGGAGGCTATCAGCTTCTGCGTTCGTCAGGTTGCGGGCAGAGTGCCCGTAATTGCGGGAACCGGCTCGAACGATACCGCCTATGCAATAGAGCTGACGAAGCACGCCTGCGAGGCGGGCGCCGATGCGGTGCTCCTTGTTACTCCTTACTACAATAAGGCAACTCAAGAGGGTCTTTATCAGAGCTTTATCGCTACGGCGAATGCCTCGACCAAGCCCTGTATACTTTACAACGTTCCCGGTCGCACGGGCTGTAATCTCCTGCCCGAGACGGTTCTGCGTCTTTCCGAGCACCCCAATATCGTGGGTATTAAGGAGGCCTCGGGAAACATCTCGCAGATTGCCTCGCTCGCGGCACTCTGCGGCGACAAGATAGATATTTATTCGGGTAACGACGACCAGATTGTCCCCGTGCTCTCGCTCGGCGGCGTCGGCGTTATCTCGGTTCTCTCGAACCTCTGCCCCCGCGAGACCTCGGAGATGTGTCACAAATTTCTCGAGGGCGACGTAGCGGCGGCAAGAGAGCTTCAGCTCCGTTATCTTCCCCTCGTTGATGCGCTCTTCTCGGAGGTTAACCCCATTCCCGTAAAGGCGGCTATGAGCGCTATGGGATACTGCGAGAATTATCTCCGTCTTCCCTTGACGAAAATGGAGGCGAAGCGCGAAGAGAAGCTGCTTTCGCTTATGAAAGAGCAAAATCTTATTTAAGGTGGATTAAAATGAAGGTTCTTCTTAACGGTATATGCGGTCATATGGGCAGAGAGGTAGTGAGGCTTGCCGAGGCGGGCTATCGCGGCGCCTCGGTCACAGTCGGCGTAGATGCCTTCGGCACCGAGTGCGGCTCTGTTCCCGTATACTCATCGCCCGCCGACGTGCCTCTTGGCGCGGATATCGACTGCATAATAGACTTTTCACATCACAGCGCGGCTCCCGCGCTCCTCTCCTTTGCGAGAGAGAGGGGACTGCCCATAGTCGTAGCGACCACGGGTCACACCGAGGACGAGCTTCGTGAGATTCGCGGGGCGGCTAAGGATATACCCGTCTTCTTCTCGGCGAATATGTCGCTCGGCGTTGCGCTGCTCGTTGAGCTGGCGCAGAAGGCGGCTCTCGCTCTGCCCGAGGCGGAGATTGAGATAATCGAGAAGCATCATTCGCGTAAGCTCGATGCACCGAGCGGAACGGCTCTAATGCTCGCCGATGCCATTACCGCCGTCCGTCCCGAGGCCTATGCCAACACGGGCCGCTCGGGCCACGGTAAGCGCACGCGCGAGGAGATAGGAATACACGCGGTCAGAATGGGCAACGTCGTCGGTGAGCACGAGGTTATTCTCGCGACCGAGAACCAGACCGTAACTCTTAAGCACGAGGCGCACAGCAGAGCGCTTTTTGCCGAGGGGGCGATTGCCGCCGCGGCGTTTATAGTTGATAAGGATGCGGGGCTTTACGATATGGAGAGCCTCGTCGGCGGAAAGGAAAAGAGCACCGCCGCGCTTATATAGGAGAAAAAATGAAAATAGGAATTTTTGGATACGGAAATCTCGGACGGGGTGTCGAGTACGCCACCCGAGCGGCGGCCGATGCCGAGCTTGTCGGCATGTTTACCCGCCGCGACCCCTCGAGCGTTAAGACAGAGACGGGCGCCCCCGTCTTCTCGGCCGACGATATTCTAAAATTTAAGGATAAAATAGACGTGCTCGTGATATGCGGCGGCAGTGCCACCGACCTTCCCGAGCAGACACCCGCTCTTGCCGAGCATTTCTCGGTGGTAGACAGCTTTGATACCCACGCTAAAATCTCGGAGCATCTCGCCCGCTGTGACGGCGCGGCGCGCCGAGGCGGCAACGTGGCCGTTATTTCGTCGGGCTGGGACCCCGGCCTCTTCTCGCTTCTTCGCGTGTATTCCTCAGCGGCCCTTCCCGAGGGTGAGGGATATACCTTTTGGGGCAGGGGAATAAGTCAGGGTCACTCTGATGCAATCAGACGTATTCCGGGCGTTATCGATGCACGGCAGTATACCGTTCCCGTGCCCGAGGCTCTTGCCGCCGTCCGTGCGGGCGAGTGCCCGAGCCTCACAACGCGAGAGAAGCATAGGCGTGAGTGCTTCGTCGTCGTCGAGGACGGCGCCGACAGGGCAGAAATCGAGACGGCGATAAAGACTATGCCGAACTACTTTGCCGATTACGATACCACCGTTACCTTTATCAGCCGCGAGGAGCTCCTTTCGGAGCACGGCGGTATGCCGCACGGCGGCTCGGTAATCCGTAACGGCAGGACGGGAGAGGGAGGTAATACCCATACCGTTGAGTTCTCGCTTCGCCTCGACTCGAACCCCGAGTTCACGGGCAGCGTGCTCGTTGCCACGGCGCGCGCGGCGTACAGAATGTCCTCTCGCGGACAGACGGGCGCCTATACCGTGCTCGATATTGCTCCCGCCGACCTCTCGCCACTCTCGCGCGAGGAGCTTCTTCACACAATGCTTTGATAATAAGGAGTAAACATCTTGGTTACAGCAGCAAACAGGATGATATGCGAGAACCTCGGTCGCACCGATAGCGGCGAGCTCACCCTCGCGGGACAGCCCCTTGCGGCTCTCGCCCGTGAATACGGCACGCCCCTCTATCTTTACGACGAGGACAGAATAAGAGAGCGCTGTCGCACCTATCTCGGTGCGGTTAAGAGCTCGTTTGGAGAGCGCGCACGCGTGCTCTACGCGTCGAAGGCCGCCTGCTTCCGCCGTCTTTACGAGATAATGCGGGAGGAGGGAATGGGCATCGACGTCGTTTCCTCGGGCGAGATTTATACCGCGCTCGCGGCGGGCTATCCGCTCGATAATGCATACTTCCATTCGAACAATAAAACCGATGAGGATATAGAATACGCTATTTCCTCGGGCGTCGGCTGCTTCGTCGTTGATAACGAGGAGGAGCTTTACGCGATAAACAGAATTGCGGCCGAGAGGGGAAAGAGGCAGAGAGTTCTTCTCCGCATTACCCCGGGCATCGACCCGCACACCTACGCCGCTGTCGCGACGGGTAAGGTGGATTCGAAGTTCGGCTCGGCAATCGAGACGGGGCAGGCAAGGGAGATTTGCGCCCTCGCCCTCTCGCTCCCCGCGATTTCGCTTATGGGCTTCCACTGCCACGTCGGCTCTCAGGTCTTTGATTCCGAGGTATATATCCGTGCCGCCGAGGTTATGCTTAACTTTGTTAAGGATATGTATACCGAATACGGCTTCCTCGCTCCCGAGCTTGATATTGGCGGCGGCTTCGGCGTGCGCTACGTCGAGCGGGAGCCCGAGATTAATATACCCGAGAGGATTGCCGAGGTTGCCGAGTTTATGAAGCGGCACGCCGAGAAGCTCGGCATCGCGCTCCCCGCCGTTGCCCTTGAGCCCGGACGGAGCATCGTTGCCGATGCGGGGCTTACCCTCTACACCGTCGGTACGGTTAAGCGTATCACGGGCTACAAGACCTACGTGTCGGTTGACGGCGGTATGGCGGACAACCCCCGCTACGCCCTCTACGGCTCTCCGTATACCATTCTTCCCGTATCTCGCGAGAACCCCTCCGAGACCGAGTCAGTCTCGGTCGTCGGCAGATGCTGCGAGAGCGGAGACATCCTTCAGGAGAACGTACCGCTTCCCCGCGACATCGGCCGCGGCGAGCTTCTCGCCTGCCTTACCACGGGCGCGTATCACTACTCGATGTCCTCGAATTACAATAAGCTGCCGCGCCCCCCGATTGTAATGCTTTCTCGGGGCGAGCACTATCTCGCCGTAAGGCGGGAGACCTTGGCCGACCTTCTGGCACAAGACGTTTAGGGCGTCGACATTTTGGCATAACCGCAAACGAAAAATAGGGGAGAGGCACTTTTAAGCCTCTCCCTTTTCTTTGTAGAAGACCATAGGCTTGGCTAAGGTAGAAAGCCTGACGGCTTTCTTTTTGTTTTCGTTTGCTATCGCCGTTTTCTCGCTCGGTGTACCCTTGTACACCTCTCGCTCGTCAAGCGGCGATTTCTGCTCAAAATCTCTTTGCCCGAGGGCTTCGATAGGCGCGTTGCTACGATGCAACGCGCAGTGAAATAAATCCGCGAGGGATATCCCTCGCGGATTTGTGAAATGCACTCCGTGCGTGAAATTTGGCCGAGGGCCAAGTTAAATGCGCCTCGGCGCGTTTATTTTATAGATATGCTCTGAGGTCAACCGATAGCTTGTCCTCAATTGCTATGAGCTTCTTCGCCGTATCCTTTGCGTGCTCCTCGGCCGCGGCGTATTGGTTCAGATATTTCGAGAGCGACTTTACGCCCATATCACAGCCGTCTGTTATGAGACTTGCTATTGTCGCGTCGCTCTCGTTCATTGCGAGCTTGACGTTGGTCTTCATCCAGGACATTCCCTTTGCAATCGGGTTCGGATTTTTGCCCTCGTCGCCGTATTCGTTAAGTTTGTCGCGGATTTGGTTCTCGAGCTCGAGGTGCTCGTCGCGGCAGCGGGCGAGCAGCTTTAACAGCTCTGCCTGCCCGACGTACTTGGTAACGTCCGAGAGCGAGGAGATGCCCATTTTTACCCCCGCATCACATTCTCTGTATAGCTTGATAGTATCCTGTTCAATCATTTTGCTTATATCTCCTTTCATTTTTTATTATTATGCCCCGCATCGGGGTATTTTAACGGAATAAAGGCATTCGGCGGCGAATAGAATTCTAAAAAAGGAGAAAAACGCTATGCTTGAAAAAATTAAGCCTAAAATCAGGACCTACGCTATCGCAATCGCTATTCCTCTCGCGGTTGGCATGCTCGCGGCGCTTCTTACGAGAGGGAATATGAATATCTACGGAGAAATAAACACGCCGCCGCTATCTCCACCCGCATTTCTCTTTCCTGTCGTGTGGACGGTGCTCTATATACTTATGGGCGTAAGCTCGGCACTCGTATACGAGCGGCGCGAGAATAACCCCGTCGGTGCCTCGGCGGGACTTCGTTTCTATGCTATAAGTTTATTCTTCAATTTCACCTGGAGTATAATTTTCTTTAATTTCGGGTCGTTTTTGTTTGCCTTTATCTGGCTTTTACTGCTTCTTTACTTTGTCGTACGCACTATTCTATCATATTTTTCGGTCAGCCCGCTCGCCGCATATTTACAGCTGCCTTACCTCGCCTGGATTTTGTTCGCGGGATATTTGAATTTTGCTATATGGATTTTGAATAAATAGTATTGATTTTTCCCTTTTTTGGTGCTATAATGATGGGGAAGTATGAAAAAAACCGAATTTTCGGGTAAAGGAGAAGAAAAAATGAGCTATGGTTTTGTGCCCGCACTCGGTACACCTATTGACGAGTGTGGCAGACTTTGTAAGGAAAGCTACAAGAAGCAGATTAAGATGATGATTGACGCGGGAGCTGTGGGACTTCTTTCGATGGGCTCTATGGGTCAGCAGGCATATCTTCTTGACGGGGAGTGCCGCAAGGTTGCAGAGTGTGCAATAGAGGCGGCCGAGGGTAAGGTTCCCGTATACGTCGGTACTATGGATAACTCTATCGAGAGAGCAAAGGCGCGTATGGCGGCACTTGAGGACCTCGATATTGCGGCCTTCGTTTTCACCACGCCCTACTATTCGGTTGATAACGACGAGCAGGTTATGGAGTATTTCCGCAGCGTTGCTAAGGCTACGAAGCACGATATATTCCTCTACGACCTCGCGGTGGTCACAAAGTACAAGATTACCTACGGTATGCTTTGCCAGCTTCGCCGCGATATTCCAAACCTCGCGGGTATCAAGTCGGCCGATATAAATATGCTTCGCCTTGTGAAGCATAATCCCGATTTCGCGGGCTTCAAGATTTTCTATTCGGGTCTTGACAGCTTCGACGTGGTATACCCTTACGGCGTTGGATCTATCCTTGACGGTATGCTCACCTGCACTCCCAAGACGACGAGGGCTCTCGTTGATGCTATGGACTCGGGTGATATGACTTCGGCGGCTAAGCATCTTAACGCTATCATCGAGCTTCGTGACCTCTTCGTGGACTGTGACCTCTGGCCGGCATACACTGCGGCTATGAACGTTCTCGGCTGCGAGGGCAAGCACGGGCCCGACTGGTCGGCGACCCCCTCGGCAGAGCTTACCGAGAAGATGCGTGCGGCCCTTACCAAAATGGGTGAAATATAATAGCTTATAGCTTGCGCCGAGGTGTACTGTGCCTCGGCGCAATTATCTTTTGAGACGGGAGAGAGAAATGAGAGTTCTTATAAGCGGCGGCTCGTCGGGTGTCGGACGGGCCCTTTGCGAGCACTTGGCAAATACGGGTCACGAGGTGATTTCGGTTGACGTTGCACCGTTTGCCCCCGCGCGGGGAATAGAGAGCTATACCGCTGACGTTACGAGCGAGGGCGCGCTCTCGGATATTGCGAGAGACCTGACCGAGAGGGATATTACCCTCGATGCTATCGTCTCGCTCGCCGGGATACATACTATGACCTCGTTTGTCGAGGGCGACTCGGCAGAGATGAGGCGGGTTATGGACGTCAACCTTATGGGCGCTATGCTTCTTGTTAAATGCTTTTATCCTCGCCTTGCTCCGCGCGGCCGTGTGGTTATCGTGACGAGCGAGGTCGCGAGCCTCTCTCCGATGCCCTTCAACGGCCTTTACAGCGTGTCGAAGGCGGCGCTCGATACATACGCCGATGCGCTCGGTAAGGAGCTCGCCCTTCTCGGACAGAGGGTGATAACCGTGCGCCCGGGGGCTATTGCGACCCCGCTTGCCGAGGGCTCGCTCAGGTCTACCGAGCGTCTCGCCGAGGCGACCGTGCTTTACCGCGGAGCCTCCTCGCGCTTTCTCACCCTGACACGCCGCTTTATGGGTAAGCCGATAGCCCCGGGGCGTGTCGCCGCTCTTATCGCGCGCACGCTTACCGCAAAGCGCCCGCGCGCCGTTTATTCGATAAACAGAAACCTCGGCCTCAGCCTTATGGGAATTCTTCCGCAGTCTCTTTCGCGCTTTATACTAAGAAAATTGTTAAAATAAGTGAAATATGACGAAACCTTGAATACTTTGTTGATTTTTTGTTGAAAAAGTATTGATTTTTTGCCTCTGTTGTGCTAAATTAGGGTATAGCTATTTTTGCTAAAAATAAAAAGGAGTAAAAAAATGAAAAAGTGGCTTGATTCTTTTTTCAAAATCAGTGAGCGCGGCTCGACTATCAAGACTGAGATAGTTGCCGGACTTACTACCTTCTTTGCAATGGCTTACATAGTTGTTACCAACCCCAACCAGGTTGTCGGCTTCAACTTCGTCGGACCGTTCGACACCGTTTGGAACGCGGTTTATATCGCTTCTATTCTCGTTGCGGTTGCAGGTACGCTTTTGTACGCCTTTTATGCGAAGCTTCCCTTTGCACAGGCATGCGGAATGGGTCTTAATTCCTTCTTCTTCGTGTCCTTTATAGTTCCGGAGATGATAAAGCCTGCGGGCGACGTCATTCAGGGATATAAAGAGGGACTTTGCATAATTCTTCTCTCGGGTATTATCTTCCTTATTCTTTCGATTACGGGCGCGAGAAGCTATATTGCCAAGGCGCTCCCCGACTGTCTTAAGAAGGCTATTCCCGCGGGCATCGGTCTCTTTATCGCGTTCATCGGCTTCAAGAACGTCGGTATCGTTCAGGCTAACGAGTACACCCTTGTTCAGCTCTTCGACTTCCACGGAATTATCAGCTCCGTCGGTATGAATATCCGCGAGATGATTGCGGTTGAGAAGAGTGCGGGCGTTATCGCGGCTTATACCAGCTTCTTTAATTACGACATTACGAGAGTGGCTACCTCGATGGATGCTTGGCGCATTATCGCTCCCGTTATCTTCGCTCTGCTCGGCCTTTTCGCTATTGCAGTGCTCGACCACAAGAAGGTTAAGGGCTCGGTTATTATCACCATCGGTGCTACCACCGTTCTTTACTATCTTGCTACCTGGCAGCTCCCGAACTTCGACCTCGGTAAGATTGGTCAGACCTTCGCTGACTTCGGCGAGATTGGTCTTTTCGGTGCGTTCGGCGGCTTCGGAATTTTCGCGGGCGGCGCTACCGCAATAATCAATGCGATAGTTCTTACCATTACCTTCTGCCTGGTCGATATGTTCGACACCATCGGTACTCTTTACGGCACCGCGGCTCAGGCAGATATGCTTGACGAGAACGGCGACCCCGTCGACGTTGACAAGGCTATGCAGTGCGACTCGGTTGCAACCGTTGCCGGCGGCCTTCTCGGCACCTCCACCTGTACGACCTTCGTTGAGAGTGCGGCAGGCGTTGCGGCAGGCGGTAGAACCGGTCTTACCTCGCTCGTTACTGCGGCTTGCTTCTTCGTATGCCTCTTCCTCTCTCCCGTAGCGGCTATCGTTCCCGCATGCGCAACCGCTCCCGCGCTTATCTACGTGGGCGTGCTTATGCTTAAGAATTTCGCTAAGGTTGATATGAACGACATCACCTCTGCCGTTCCCGCATTCCTTGCGCTTATTATGATGCCGCTTACCTACTCGATTTCGAACGGTATTGCGGTTGGCGCAATTGCTTACACGCTTATCACGCTTTGCAAGGGTAAGTACACTAAGAAGGATATCGTGGTTACCGTTATCGCTATCCTCTTTGCGATAAGGTTCTTCCTCGTTACCTTCTAAAGAGATAACAAAAAAAGTGCTCGGCACACGCCGAGCACTTTTGTTTTTTTACGGGAACATAGGGATTAGGACAAACTGAAGCACGCAATATGCGGCGTAGAGGGAGAGCAGCGAGATGCCCTGCCATCTTCTCAGCTTGCCCGAGAAAACCGCGGGAAGCGTCATAATACCCATAACCAGGAAGACGAGCGGCAGGTCGAACACGAGCGAGGCGTTAAGGCCGAGGAAGGTCGCCGCCCTGGGAAGGGGGAAGGGGTTAATAGCAATCGCCGTGCCCGAGACGAGCACAAGATTAAATATATTTGCACCGATAATGTTTCCGAGAGAGAGAGCACCGTGACCCTTCCTGAGTGCGGTAATCGCGGTGACGAGCTCGGGAAGAGACGTACCGAGTGCTACTATCGTGAGCGATATAACCGTCTGCGGAACCTTGAGCGATATCGCGATTGCGGTCGCGCTCTCGACGAGAAGATAGGCACCGACGGCGATTACGAACGCCGAGAAAATAAGAACGCCGATATCCTTAATAAGTCCGGATGCGCTACTTGGGAGTGCGGGGGTGTCGAGCGCCTCGTCGCTTTCCTTTACACTATCCTCCTCGGGATTTTTCTTCATATTGTATACGGTTATAACCATATAGATTACGAACATCACGAGAAGAATTATTCCGGATACGCGTGTAAACTCTCCGAAAAGATATGCAAAGACCGAGTAAATCGCAATAGCCGCGAAGAAGAAGCAGACGGGGAAGATAAGAGTTTTTCTCTTAGCGCCCGCGGGCTTAATGGCAATTGTCAGCGCGGCAATCAGCGAGGTGTTGCAGATGATAGAGCCTATCGCGTTTCCGTACGCCATATCTCCGTTGCCCGACATAGCACCCATAGCAGAGGTCATAACCTCGGGCAGGGTCGTGCCTATTGCAACGACGGTGGCACCTATAAGCAGCTCGGGCAGGTGGAAGCGAGTGGCAATCGAGCTCGCCGCATCGACGAACCAGTCACCGCCCTTGATTAAAAGAATAAAACCGAACACTAAAAGGAAATATTCTGTCGGAATAAAGTCAAACATAGCTTACCTCTTTTTTATTTATTATATCCTTAACCTCAAAAAACACCTGTGCCGAGCAACGGGCACAGGTATTTTAACATATTTCGGCTTACTTGTCAAGCACAGCTTTCTTTTGCGCTTTTTTCGCCTTTACCGCCCCAAAAATACAGGTAAATGCGAAAATATAAAGGAAGAAAAGAAGCACGACCGAGAGGGGATAGAGAACGGCGTTACCCGAAAGAAGATTATAGAGAAGGTCGTAGGGCGTGCCGTCGCCGCGCATAAGGAACATATAGTTGAGGTTAAACGCGGGCAGAAGCCTGTTAGCAAGATATGCGAGAATGCAGAAGACGGACAGTATACCGAGCGAGAGCGGAATGTTTTTTCGCTTCATGCTCGCCATGCCCGAGATGGCTATGTAGAGCGAGGCAAAGCCCGATATGCAGTGCGTAATTCCCGACACGACGTTATCGAAGGAGAGCACGGGGTACGCTCCGTAGTTGTTTCCCGCGCCGTACGTACCGAGAAGGGCACCGAGAATACCGAACACGAGCACGAAGTCGAGTGCCGCCTCCTTCATTCTTCCGCGCGAAAATGCGGCAAGAGGAATTGTTATAAGCTGAATACTGCAAAGGAAAAGCGGGAGATTACATACCCAGTCGAGCGGGTTGCCCGAGCGGAAGCAGCATAGCACAATCTTAAAAAGCTCGAAGCCGTCGATAAGCAGTGCCGCCCATATAAGAACGCGGTTCTTCTCTTTATCGCTTCTACCCCTGTTTTTTATGCCGAGATACACGGCGAGTGCTATCATAATCAGAACGAGCGTGCTGACGAAAACGAGATGCTGCCAGGACATAAAGCCCTCGGGCTCGCGGTTATAGCCTCCAAATCCGAAAAATTCTCTCATATAGCCTCCATAGGTGTTATATGAGAGAATTATATCGAATTTTGTCTTTTTTGTACAGTCGTTTTAACAATTTTTAAGAAAACTACCAGAATTTGTCCTTCGTTCTGATAATTCTCTCAAGATACGCGACGTTCAACCAGTGGTCGAAATAGGGAGTGAGAGCCTCCTCTCTCTTCTGCATTTCGGCGACAAACTCGTCGTATTTCACGCGTGCGGCGGCGGGGTCACCCTCCGCCATGGGAATAATGAAGTCCGCGACCATATCGGCATAGTCCGCGAGGTTACGGAGTAAGAACAGAGACGTCCTCTCCACCTCGTTCGAGTGAGTACTCTCGGCCAAGGCAATATCGGCTCGAAGTGCATCGGTGATATCCCGCATACCGCGAAGAATTTCTGCACGCCCCGGGTTATAGTAAAGAGAAATTTCGGGATTTGCGCTCTCCTCAGCGAGCATATATTTGTAGTCAAATGCGCTCTGTATTTTCCGAAGATGAGCGTATATGCTTTTCCACTTATCGCCGTAGGCAAACGAGAAATATTCCTCAAGAATATCCCCGTAGCTCGCGCGGCTATCAAACATTGCCCGCGCGAAGAGATAGTATGCAAAGCCGCCACGGAAGAAGGGACGGAGAGTGCCGCAGGAGATAATACCGTTAATTCCCCTCTCCGAATAGAGCCCTATATCCTCGAATACGCGCTCGGCAATATCGAGCCCCGAAATATCGAGGCAGGCGAAGCGCCAGAAGTGGTATTCATAGGCGAGGCTATCGCCGCCAAAGCTCTCGCGCCAGAGCCTATAGTAGGCAAAATACTCGTCGAGCGACTCAACGCTTTGCATTTTGTTAAGCTCGTATTTTTTAGTTTTGACGGGGGTGCCCTCGAGCCCCACGGTGTATCTTCTCGTTATGGGGGCAAAGTCGAGTATAAAGCGCTCGGGATTGTTAAGCCTCTCGCGCTCGGGGGGATAAACCGTCGCGGTATATACCGCAAAGCATATCCGTGTGTCGATATTTCGCTCGCTTAGGCGGCGGTCGAGCTCGTTTAAAAAGATAACGTACCAGTCCGATGCCGTTTTTTCTCGACATTTCTCGCACTCACATTGATTGTTCGAGCCGTCGGCGAGCCAGACGTGGAGCACGTCTACCTCGGGGTGCTCCTCGGCGTAGTTTACGATGTAGTCGAGAATTTTTCCGCGCCCCTTTTCGTTAGACATACAAGCCTGAGTATTGAGTGCACCGCGGAGCTCTCTTTTGCCGTCGAGCTCTGCCATATATATCTCGTTTTCGGGTGCGAGCACGGGCGGCGGCTCAGGGTGCCATGCATCGGCAAATATGCCGAAGGGGAGAACCGTCCAGCCGTGGCCTATGTCGTGGAAGACGAGACCGCGCTTCTTGCATTCACGGGTGAACTCGCGCTTATAAGCGGCAACCGCCTCCCTCGAGTTATCCTCGGCGCGCATGGTTCCCGCATCGAGAGTGGAATAATTGCGCTGGTAGAACACCGTCGGCTGAATACATTGAGACATAAAGGTATTCATTCCCACCTTGGGGAGCCACTCAATCATATCGAGGACTATTTTTTGGGTTACCGTGCCCTCAATACACGGACCGCGTGTGCGGAATTTCGGGGCGTTACGGTATTTTACCGGCTTCGTTTTGCCGTGGGGGATAAATTCGCCGTCTTTACCCGGGAAGAGCCAGACACAGCCGAGGCGGCGCAGATACTCGTACACGGCAATCAGCACGCTATGCGGGTTGGAGCCCGCGATAATTCCGCCGTGCTCGGTCGTGTCGATATAGATTATATCGTCGAGCGACGGGTCCTCGACGTCCGAGGTGTCAAGCCCGATTTCACCCATAAGCGCGAGGGTAAAGCCGCCCTTGCCGCTTATAACCTCCTCGCCCGTGACGGAAAAGAGATATTTTTTTAACTCCTCGGCGGCAAAGCCGATGACCTCGTCCTTGCCTTTAGTGCTTACGGTGTACATTTTATTTTCTTACCTCGAGAACTATTTTGCCGTTGTGCTTGCCGCTCTCCATAAGAGCGTGAGCCGCCTCTGCCTCGGTAATGGGGAATATTTTGTAGATAGACGAGGGCATATATCCCGCCTCAACCTTAGGCCATACCTCGCGCACGAGGGTCTTGATAAGCTCGGCCTTGAACTCGGGGGTACGGGAGCGGAGGGTGCTTCCTATAATTCTGACGTTTCTGACGTAGATGTTTTTAAGGTCGATTTCGGTTACGGTGCCCGCGAGCGCCGCAATCATAATCCAGCGCGCACCGTGCTTAAGATAGCGGAGGCACTCGCCCATTCCCACGCCGCCGAGGCAGTCGATGCATACGTCAACGCCGCGGCCCGCCGCGAGCTCGGCACGAAGCACGTCGGTAAGAGACTCGCTCGTGGTATCCACTATGATGTCAGCGCCGACGTTCTTTATTTTTTCCTTAACCTCGGCGCCGAGCACCGTGGTAATAACGCGAAGACCGAACGCCTTGGCCATTGGGATTATAACCGAGGCAAGACCGCTCGCACCCGCTTGCATAAGGAGCGTGTCGCCTGCTTTCGCCTTGCCCTCGGTGAAAATGTTGAGATAAGCAGTGCAGAATGCCTCGGGCATAGCCGCCGCCTCGGCGAGCGTCCTGCCCTTAGGCACGGGAATAAGCATATCGTATTTTACTGCTACGTATTCGGCGTATCCGCCGCCGCCGAGGAGCGCACACACCTCGTCGCCGATTTTGTAGTCGGAGAGCCGCTTCGCCTCGTCGCCCATCTCACAGATTTTACCCGCGATTTCGAGGCCCATCCACTCGGGACAGCCGGGAGGGGGAGGATAGTCGCCCGCTCTTTGCATAAGGTCGGCGCGGTTGAGTGCCGCATAATGTATCTCGACGAGCACCTCGTCGGGCTTGATTTTGGGGTTCGGAACCTCGCTCCAAGAGAGTGATTTGTCGTCATTTACAAGTATAGCCTTCATATTAGTCTCCTTTATAGTTTATATAGAGCCCGCCGCGCGAAGCACCGTGCGGTAGAGCTCGAGCTCATAGTCGTAGGTGTAGGGGTTTTCCATCTCACCTCGCACCATCTTTGCAAAGGCGGTAAGCATACCGTCATATCTGTCATAGACCTCGCTGCGCTCGCTCATGCCCGTATCGCCCCAATCAGGAGAGGAATATTCGGTGCGTACGGTATAGAGCATATTCCGCTCCTCGTAGAATTCGAGAGGACGAAGCTCGACCGTGCCGAGTCTGCCGCTGACGACGAGCCTGCGCCTTGCGAAGCCGCCGAGCTCAACGTCTGCCGTTCTTGCCGTAGCCAGTCCCCTTGGATATTTGAATACCGCGAAGCCGTAGTCGGTAACGTCAACCCCACCGATTTTCGTCGAGGTATTACAGGGAATTATCTGTTCGGGACTGCCCATAATGCTGAGTATCAGGTCTATTAGGTGACAGCCGAGGAAAAACATCATTCCGCCCGGCATTTCCCGAAGCGCGAGTCTGTCGCGTTCCTTATGAGCGCAGCTCATTTCGGCGTCTACCGAGAATATCTCGCCGAGCTCGCCACTTTTTACTCGTGCTATGAGCTTCTTTATTTCGGGGTTGTAGCGATACATATATCCGAAGTGGAGCACCGAACGCTTTTCCTTAGCCGTCCGTATCAATTCCTCAAACTCGGTAAGAGAGAAGCCTCCCGGCTTATCCATATGCACGTGCTTGCCCGCGCGGACGGCGGCGAGGGCGTATTTTGAGAGGTCACGCTCCGCGGTCTCAATTGTAAATGCGTCTACCGTGGGGTCGGCCAGAGCCTCCTCAAGCGTGTATTCTCGCGCGTTGCCAAGGTAGCTCTTACGCTCCTCGTATTCGGCACGCTCGCTCTCGGGTATTACGTAGCCGACGAGCTCGTACAAGTCGGGAAGACGCCCGAGTCCGCGAAGCACAGCCGTTGCGTGCGCGTGAGCAATTCCTATTTGAATAATTCTTATCCTTTTCACTTTATTGCACCGGCGAGCCGCAGCTCTGCCTCAACTCCCCATCTTATAGATTTAAAGTCGGATTTTGACAGCCCCGTCGCGCAAAGCACCTTGGTATTATCGATTTTTCTGTCGAAGAGCCTGTCGTATAAGAAAATCCATTTTCTTCTCGGTGCGAGGTGCTTTTCTATATACTCCTCGTCGCTTATCCACTCGAATTTGACTCCGAGTATATCGGTGTAAATATCGGCTATCTCGCCCCAGGTGAGGTTCTCTGCCGCCGAGGCGGTGTAGGCCTCGCCAAAGGCATCCTTCTTAAGAAGCAGATGCGCGATGATTTTTCCGACGTTTCCCGACCAATCGAGCCCCGCAGTTTTATTCCTCGTGCCGATAGGCATTATGATAGGCTCGCCGCTCAGTGCCTTCTCCTCAACCTCGTGATTTGAGCACATGGCAATATCGAAGCGCCGCCGAGAGAAGGAGATAACAGGGCGAACAATAGTCCAGTTTTTCGTCTTGCTTTCGTTAAAAAGGTAGTCCTCGCATTTTGCCTTCGCAATCGCGTATTTCTCATTTTCGAGAAAATCACGGTCCGTCGAGGTGTCGAGAAGGCGCGGCGAGCTCTCGACTACGGGCTGCTCGAGGTCTGCGTAAACGCGGTAGGAGGAGAGGAATATAAGGTGCTCGGTGTTCTCCGAGAGCAGCTCGTGCATCGGGCGGTATTCCTCGACGGTGTTGTAGTGAAGAAAATTAACTATGCCGTCGTATCGGTTTTTCCCAAAAAGCGATACGAGGAGCTCCTCCGTCGCGTAGCCCTTGTAAAACGTAAGCCGATCCGAATCGGATACAGTATCCTCAAGGCAGATAACGTCAACGGTCCCGCCGAGCCCCAGAAGCTCGCGGTATACGTGTGTTCCGAGCGTTCCGCCGCCTGCAATCAGTAGAAATCTTTTTCCCTTGTACATTCCTGCCTCCTTAAAGCTTGGTTGACTATATTATACGCCTGTACGTGCGATTTGTAAAGCCTCAATAGTGCCAAAAATCATAACAATAGTGCCGAAAACCTGAAAAAGCGGTTGACATAAGGCAACTTTTGTGCTAAATTTATAGTGATATTTAAAGGGGGAGAAAAGAGTAATGAGCACGTCAAACGGCTATTCGACCAAAATATTGCTTGCCGAGCTTTCCGTAGCACGGGTCTCTTATTCCCGTACGCATATATGCGATGCGAGCGCGGGCGTGGATTCCACCCGTCTGCTTTTCGTATCGAAGGGGTCTGCCGAGGCGCGCATATCCTCTGCCGATTACGTTATTCCCGAGGGCTCTCTCGTATATATCCCCGAGGGAACAAAATACAATATGATTTGGCACGGAGCTCCGGATATAGAGTACTATCTTATTAAGGTGTATTCGACGGGTATGCCGGAGAGCTCCGAGCGTTACGGCTTCCAGCTCGTACCGAACACAGAAAGCGAGAGAGCCCGCAAAATTTTTATGAAAATCTATTCGCTTATGGAGCGTGGCGAGGCGCGTGACAGGGCAGAGGCGATAAGTCTTTATTTTTCTCTTTACGCCGAGCTTTTACCGAGCCTCAGCCTTGAAAAAAAGCGGAGCTACCACCCCGCGGTCGAGGCGGCACTCGCGTACATAGATGCTCATTACGCCGAGGAGTGCGATATAGAGGTGCTCGCCGGAGCATCCTATATAAGCGCCTCGCGCCTATATCATCTTTTCAGCGACGAGCTCGGTACTACTCCCGTGAAGCACCGCAACGGTGTCAGGATTATGCACGCGCTCCAGGATTTGAAGACGACGAGCCTCTCGCTTGAGGATATAGCCGCGCGCAACGGCTTTCACTCGGCGACCTATTTCCGCGAGACCTTTAAAAAATACAGCGGAATGACACCGACCGAATACAGAAAAATGATATAAAAAATGCAGACGGCTTCCGTCTGCATTTTTCATTAAATAAATGTAATGAGGAAAAACGTTAATTTCCTCCGACTTGGATATCACCGAAATACTCGGCGTAAAGAGCGTCGTACTCGGCCTTCGAGAGAGTCGTTTTCTCGCAGCCGACAATCTTATAGTATATATCGTCGTCGGTGGAGGAATCTCCGTCGCCACCTCGTAAAGGGCATCGTAATACTCGGGCTCGCCCACACCTCTCGGCGGGAGCACCTCGTTCACGTACTTATAGAATATCAGGCTCTTAAAGTCGGAAACTATCATTGTAGCAGATATTATTTTTTTATAAACATCTGTGTCCAGATGCTACCGTCAGCGACGTAGCCTACGCCGATATGGGTAAAGCTCGAATTAAGAATATTCGCCCTGTGCCCCGGTGAATTCATCCAGCCCTCGACGACGGCGGCGGGGCTCTTGTAGCCGCGGGCTATATTTTCTCCCGCGCTCCGATAGGCTATGCCGAAGCTCTTTAGCATCTCGAAGGGCGAGCCGTAGGTGGGGCTCGTGTGAGAAAAATAGCCCCTATCTCGCATATCCTCCGACTTGTAGCGCGCGACGCGCGCCACCTGCCAGTCGTAGGAGAGCGCCTTGAGGCCTCTTTTTGCTCGCTCGGCGTTGACGAGGCGGATTACCTCGTCCTCGAAGCTCTTGACCGAGCTGTCGGCGGTGGGAACGGTTATAAGCTGACCGGGATAAATAAGGTCGTAGTTTTTTATTTTTGGGTTCGCACGCTTGATTTCATCGAGGCCGACCTCGTATTTCACGGCGAGCCGCCAGAGCGTATCACCCTTTACCACGGTGTGAGCCGTCGCGGCGAAGGCATTTAGGATAAACAGGGAAGACAGCATCAGAAGCGAGAGAGAAACGAATATTATCTTTTTCATATTTACTCCTTTCCGTCGTTTCCTTTCGAGCAAAGAAAAAGGGGCGTAGGTTATGGCAGCCTCGCCCCTCGGCTCTGTGAATATTATAGCATTTTTACCTGCAAAATGCAAATGTAATATATGGAAAGGGGAGGGGGTATAATCTTTAAAAAACGGTTGACAGGTAGGCCGCACGGTGCTATAATGAGTGTGAAAACGACCAAGGAGGCTGCTATGGGCTTTAACTACAACTTTATGCGCTTTCCGGGCTTTCGTGACAGAGCCCTGACTCTCAGCTACGACGACGGCACGGTTCACGACAAGAGGCTCGCCGAGATAATGAGGAAGAACGGGGTGCGCGGCACCTTCAACCTTAATTCCGCCTCGTTTGGCAAGGGGCGCAGAATGACGCTCGAGGAGGCGAAGGAGCTTTTCGCCGACGACTTCTTCGAGGTTGCGGTGCACGGATACGTGCATTATCCGCTTACCTCTATATCCAAGGAGGATTTAGGCGCCGCTACCGCCGAAATTGCCATAGACAGATTTAATCTTGAGCGCGAGTTCGGCAGAATGGTACGCGGTATGGCCTATGCGTGCGGCGAGTACAACGATAAAATCGTCGATATGCTTAGAATGTGCGGTATAGTTTATTCGAGAACCTGCATCAGAACCGAGAGCTTCGACATTCCTACCGATTGGCTCCGCCTGCCCTCGACTTGCCACCACGAATGCCCGCGCCTTATGGAGCTTGCCGAGGAATTTCTTAAGCCCACCGATCCCGATAAATATTGGCGCGTCGAGCCGAAGCTCTTCTACCTTTGGGGACACTCCTACGAGTTTGCCGACCGGGATAACTGGGAGGTTATCGAGCGCTTCCTCGAGCGAGTAGGAAACAACGACGAGGTCTGGTACGCGACCAATATGCAGGTCTACGAGTACGTCAAGGCGTATGACAATCTTATCTTCTCCTCGGATATGTCTATGGTTTACAACCCCTCGGCGATCGACGTATATATCCGCTTCTACAAGGAGAACGTCCTCGTCGGCGCAGGCAAGACGGCAAAAATCACCCGCAGAGATTAAAACGTCTAAAACATCTCGCGCGGCTATTGACAAAACTAAAAAAATATGCTATTATAATGCGGAATGCAGCTTGCATTCCGCATTAATCTACTCGCATCCGTCGCAGAAGCAATTGAAGGGAACATTGGCATGAACTTTTCAAATCGGACAATTTATGACAAAGATAGATTGATAAGATTTAACAGGTTTTCTGTACTCAGAAAAAGATTGTTTTGGTCTTTTATGATTTTAAGTACTGCTTTGGTTTCTGTTTCGTTCGCTTTGACTCTTGCTCTTGAAGTATACGATTTCACTATGTCGCTATGCTTTGCTCTTATCGTATTTATTGATATAACCTACGTTTTTTGTTGGTTAATCCTGCCGCAAATTACTATCAACAGGTCGGCTGCAATAAATGCGGATGTTCTTTTTGAATTTCAAGAGGATATCTTTAAGATTACGGCAGAGGCTAAAAACGGAAGAGAGTCCTCCGAGATGAAGTATTCGGCTATAAAAAAGATTATGGAGTCCGATAGGGATATTTATCTTTATACATCGGCGTATCAAGCTTATATATTAGATAAAACGGCCTTCAGTATTGGATCGCCGGATGAATTTGTGGAATTTATCAAGGGCAAAAATATCCCATATAAGAAATAAATTCGCAGGGATGCGTTTTTATAAATTTGCGGAGTATGCTGAAAGAGCCAAGCTCAATAGTAAGCACCGCCTCGGGTGTCCTTGGTGACGAAAGCAATTGAAAGTTGAAAATGGAAAATTGAAAATGAGGAGAGACGAATATGGCGAACATAATCGAGGAAAAATCTTTTGCGTTTGCTATAAGAATCGTCAATCTTTATAAGCATTTAAATGAAGCGAAAAAAGAATTCGTTTTGTCCAAGCAACTTTTGAGAAGCGGAACAAGTGTTGGCGCAAACGTTGCAGAAGCAGAACAGGCGCAAAGCACTCCGGACTTTGTATCCAAAATGAGCATTGCCTTAAAAGAGGCATCAGAAACAAAATATTGGATCAGACTTTTGGCTTCAACGAGTTACCTGACAGAAGCCGAGACTGTTTCTATATTAAACGATTGTGTTGAGATTGAAAAGATTTTAGTGAGTATTATAAAATCTTCTAAATAACTTTCAACTTTCCACTTTCAATTTTCAACTGAATAAGCGGATGTGGCGGAACGGCAGACGCGCTGGTTTCAGGTTCCAGTGAAGAGATTCGTGTGGGTTCAAATCCCGTCATCCGCACCATAAAGAAACCATAATATTGATACGAAAAATATCGGTATTATGGTTTTTTTATTGCCAAAATAGGGGTATTTTGCCCTTTTAAGAGAATTTTATAGCAAAAATATAGGCTTGCCGGGATAGTTTTCGTCCTTGCAAGCCTTTTTTGTTTTTAGTCGTAAAACATAAATCGTTCACTTTATACCCCTTTCGTTCAATTTATACCCCTTTCGTTCAATTTATGGGGTATCGTTCACTTATTGATTTGCTGAATAAGCGACTTGATTTTTGTACCGAAACAAAAAGCAAAAAACCACTAACAAATATTAACAAACCGATTGCAAAAAATGTTTTTTTGTGTTATAATAGTTTTATAATTTCTACGAGAGGTGATATAAATGGCGGAAATTACTATGCAAGAAGACAAATGGATAAGCCTCGATGAGGCTGCCGAATATTTAGGAGTCAAGCCCATTACAGTTAGAGAATGGATAAGAAAAGCCAACGGCATTCCTGCGCATAAAATCGGCAAACAGTGGAAATTCAAGCGCTCTGAACTAGATGTGTGGGTAAAAAGTGGCAAGAGTGCTATTTAAGAATGGGGATAAAAAAATGGCTAGTGCATCAATTAACAGGTCATTGACTGAAATTTATAGATTTCTCTTTCAAAACT
>JAFVQW010000011.1 GCA_017504605.1 Clostridia bacterium | reverse complement strand
TACTTCTACTCGCTCGCCAAGGGCTCGAACTATATCCGCACCGACAGAATTGCACGCGACCTTAAATGGACGGTGCCCTCCGAATTCGGCGAGATAGACATCACCGTCAACCTCTCGAAGCCCGAGAAGGACCCGAAGGCTATCGCGGCGGCGAAGCTGCTCCCCCCCTCGGGCTATCCGCGGTGCGCGCTCTGTCACGAGAACGAGGGCTTCTCTGGCGACCTGTCCCGCCCCGCACGCCAGAATTTACGGCAGATACCCTTCGATATGGCGGGCTCCCCTTGGTTTTTGCAGTATTCCCCATACGTATACTATAACGAGCACTGTATCGCTCTCTCGGCTCGGCACGAGCCTATGAAAATCGACGGCTCGACCTTCCCGAAGCTGCTCGGCTTCGTCGAGAAATTCCCGCACTATTTCATCGGCTCTAACGCCGATTTGCCTATTGTCGGCGGCTCTATTCTCTCTCACGACCATATGCAGGGCGGCCGCTACACCTTCGCTATGGAGCGTGCCGAGTGCGAGTGTGCCCTAAGCTTCGAGGGCTTTGAGGACGTCACGGCGGGCATCGTGCGCTGGCCGCTCGCGGTAATACGCCTTTCGGGAGATAATCCCGCACGCCTTGCCGCCTTGGCCGAGAAAATTCTCACCGCGTGGCGCGCCTACTCCGACCCCGAGGCGAATATAATAAGCCACACGGGCGACACCCCGCACAACACCGTAACGCCTATTGCGAGGCGGCGCGGGGGGCTCTATGAGCTCGACCTCGCGCTCCGCAACAACAGAACGAGCGAGGAGTATCCCGACGGAATATTCCACCCCCACAGCGAGCACCATAATATTAAAAAGGAAAACATCGGGCTTATCGAGGTTATGGGACTTGCCGTCCTCCCAGCACGGCTTCGCGACGAGCTCCAAGCCGTCAGGGAGCTAATCCTTTCGGGTAAGCCCCTCACCGAGTGCGAGAGCACGAAAAAGCACGCCGAGTGGTTCTCCCGCTTTGAGAAGGACTACGTCTTCACCGAACAGAATACCGAGGATATACTCCGCGCCGAGGTCGGCAAGACCTTCGTGCGCGTGCTCGAGGACGCGGGCGTTTATAAGTGCACCGAGAGCGGCAGAGCGGCGTTTAAGAAATTCATAGATTTTGTAAATAACAATTAACATTTAGGGAGCAGGCACGGCGTGTCTGCTCCCTTTTCAGTCCTCGAAGTCGCTCTTCTGCCGCCTGACGAAAAGATGCGAGAGGGCCCTCGCGTTAAAGGGAATTAAGGGATAGAGATAATGGCGGCGGCCCGTGACGGTGACGTTCGTCGCGACGGCAAAAATGAACACGGCCGCCCCGATAAGGAGCCCCCATATACCGAAGCCGAATACGAAAATAAGCGTCAGGACGCGCATAAACTTAAAGGCGTAGCCGAGCTCGTGGTTTTGCTGCGCGAAGTTAGCGATTGCGACGAAGGCCATATAGAGTATTACGTCGGCGCATAGCCAGCCGACGGTAACCGCAAAATCGCCGAGAATAAGCGCGCCGACAATCGAAAGCGAATTAGAGAGACTGTCGGGGGTGTTCATCGAGGCAATTTTTAATCCGTCGAGCGCCACCTCGACGAGCAGAAGCTGGAGAATAATCGGTAACGCCCCCGGGTTATCGGGTATCAGAAAGCGAAGCGCCTCGGGGAGCATATCGGCATACTCGAGATAGAGATACCAAAGAGGCGTGACGACGACCGAGAGGAGCAGGATAAGGGTTCTGACAAGCCGCAGATAGGTTCCCGTAAGCGGCGGAAAATAGTAATCGTCAGCCTGCTGAAGGTAATCGAAAATCGAGGTCGGGAGCACCATAACCTGGGGAGAATTGTCGCAAATAACGAGCACGCTCCCCTCGAGCAGCTGCGCCGCGGCGGTGTCGGGGCGCTCGGTTGTGCGTATTTTCGGAAAGGGGTTAAGCCAGCCGCGCCGAATAAGGCTCTCAGCGAGGCTCTGGTAGCCGAGGGTTATCGATTTCGGCTTTATTTTTTCGAGCCTTTCGCAAATCTCCGAGACGAGCTCGGGGTCGGCAACTCCGTCCATATATGATACAACAACGTCGGTGCCCGACGAGCCGCCAAGCCCGATATGATGCATACGCAGCCGCGTGTCGCGAATTCGCCGCCTTATGAGGGCGGTATTGGTCACGAGCGTCTCGACGAAGCCGTCGTGCGAGCCCTGCATTACCCTGTCACTGTCGGGCTCGGCGGTTTGGCGCGCGGGATAGGTTCTCGCATCGGCGAGAATTGCCTCGCCGAGAAATCTCTCGCCTATAATCGCCGTCTGTCCCGAGAGCACGGCGCGCACTATTTTTTCAATATCTCCCGTGCGCTCGACCTCGACGTAGGGCAGTGCATCCTCTATCTGCTTTGCACTCTGCTGCTCCTTTTGCGCAAGGAGAGTTTGCATTATTCTTTGCATCTCTCCGTCCTTGACGAAGCCGTCGATATAGAAAAAGCAGGTGTCGCGACCGCCGATAATAAGATGCCTCTCGATTATATCGAAGCTCTCGCGGGCGCACAGCGCCTCGGTTAAGGCCTTATGGTTTTTGCCGTAATCCTCACATAAATTTTTCACACGCCACCTCGTTTATATAAATTCAAAGTGATTATTGACAAAATCCTGCCGCAATATAAAAGGGCAAGGAAAATCGCTTGATTTTCCTTGCCGCAGCATTTTTATTTTTTTATCCGTCGCACTTCACCCTTAAGCGGCTCACCGCCGGAAAATGCGCGTAAAGCCGAGAGTGCCTCACCCGGCTCCTCGGTGCTGAAAACGAAGTGCCAAAGCGACAGCCCCGCACGCTCGAGCTCCTCACGCCTGTCACCCATATAGGTCGGGCGGGAGTTGAGGATAATATTTCTGTGCCCCGCCTCGCGTATTATCGGGAAATCGACTCCAAGTCTGTCGGTGAGGGCGGCGCTCTCGCACTTAGAGCAGCCGAGGCTCTCGCGGATAAAGCAGCGCTCGGTCAGCATCAGCGGTATCCGTCCGTATACTATCGCGCCGCCGCCGAGGTGTGACAGAGCCCCGAGCGAGAGCTCGGGCGAGAGTACGGCGCCGACGGCCCCCTCTCCCGCGTGATGCGCGAGGGCGTGGGAGTTGGTTATATTAAGCCTGAAATCGAGCACGGGTATAAGCCCCGCACGCAAGACGGGCGTATAATGCCCTATATTTCCGACAAGAGCATACCTCACACCGCTCGCGCGAAGCGAGGCGAGGCTCTCCGAGAGCGCGCCGAGCTCGCCCTCGGTCACAACGGGCGGGATATACACACCGAGGGGGCGTGTTAAGTCAAGCCCGCCGCCCGAAAATGCCGCGAGCGGCAAAAATACTATATCGAATATATCGAGCTCCCCACTCTCGCAAAGAGCAAAATAAAGCTCCTCGCGGAAAAAGAGCGCGGTTTTCATTTTAGCGAGCCGAGGCACTGCGGGCCGCTTGCTCTGTCGCCTCGGGTATGGCTCGCGCGAGGTGTCCTCGAGCTTCTCCGCCGCCGCGCGGCGAAGCGCGTTGAGCGCCGCGGGCGAGAGGTTTGCCCCCTCGTCAAGTGTTATTTCTATATCACGGGCGGAAAGAGACAGAAGCGTGTTGCCCATTTTCATAAGTCGCGCCGCAACCGCCTCGCGCGTAAGAGGCGCGCTTCGCGCCGCCTCGACGACCTCTCCCGTGACGGTCACGCTCCGACCGCCGAGCGAGAGCGTAAGGCGCGCGGGGGAGCCGATTTTTATTTCTGCCGATGCACGGACAGGGGTCTTAATAAATGAATTTTCCCCGATTGTAATTTCGCGCGAGAGCATCTTATCCCCCTCGCTGCGCATACCCGTCATACCGCCGAGCTCGCCCCTTAAGTACCCGTCGGTGAAGCCCCCGCGCGAGAAGGCGCGGTAAAGAGCATCGGCCTCGTCGGCGCGTGCCGCCCTGCCCTCGTCGAGCAGTCTGCGGTATATAGAGGTAACCGTGTATACGTATTCGGGCGACTTCATTCGCCCCTCGATTTTCAGTGATGCCACGCCCGAGGCAATAAGCTCGGGTATATGCCCCGCGAGCGAGAGGTCGCGCAGAGACAGTAAATGCTTTCCGCCGTTATACGGCAGACGGCAGGGCTGAGCGCACTCGCCGCGGTTGCCGCTTCGCCCGCCGACGATAGACGAAAACAGGCACTGCCCCGAGTGGCTTACGCAGAGCGCACCGTGCAGGAACATCTCAACCTCGGATAGACACCTCTCGGTGGTCGCTTTTATATTTGCAAGAGAGAGCTCGCGGGCGAGCACAACGCGAGAGCAGCCGAGTGCGGCGGCGTAGTCGGCACCCGTGCTGTTATGCACCGACATCTGTGTCGAGGCGTGGAGCTCTATCGGATTTCCCCGCCCGCGTATCTCTTTAATAAGTCCTATATCGCAAACGATAAGCGCATCGACACCGATTCTGTAGAGTTCGTCGGCAAAATCCGCCGCCTCACCCACCTCTCTCGTCGACAAAAGGGTGTTAAGAGTAACGTAAAGGCGCACGCCGCGAAGACGGCAATAGCGCACCGCGACGGCGATACCGTCGAGGTCAAAGTTTTTGGCATACGCCCGCGCTCCGAATCGGGCACCGCCGATATAAACGGCATCGGCACCCCCGCGCACCGCCGCGATAAGAGACTCCATATCTCCCGCGGGGGCAAGAAGCTCGGGCAGGTCGGCTTTTCTTTTCATTTTCCGCACCCCCTTCTTTTTTCATTTATATACTACCACAAATTTAAGGAAAAAGCAACAATCTTCTTTTATCCCAATTTTTCGCACATTGTGGGGAATGCGAGACCGTTTTCAGCCGCATTTTACCTAAAAAGTGGGGCTTTTACTCCGTTTTGACCTCATTTTTGTGCCTTTTGTTGCAAAACGCCCTTGTTTTTAGCATCTTGACACGGAGCGCCGTCTGTGATAGAATTGTTTTATCATTTTTTTAGGAGACAGCTTATGCTTATTAATACCGTAAACGATGCCTTAGACATAATCGTCCTCGCAGGCCAGTCGAACGGCGAGGGCTACGGCCTCGGCGACACCGACACTCCCTTCCGCCCCACGGCGAAAATTCTGTCTATGCACGACACCGACAACCAGGGCTACCTTGTTAATGAAAAAAGATATAACCACTTTGCAATAAAGATGCCGCGCGACTACGTTATCGGCATCGCCGAGGAGCGCTACTCCACGACGGGTAAAATCGGCTGCTTCGCCCTTCGCTTTGCCGAGCTTTACGCCGAGAAATATCTTAAAGAGGGCAGGCGTGTGCTCGTAATTCAGGCGGCGGTGGGCTCCACAGGCTTTGCCAAGGGTCACTGGGGCCTCGGCGAGGTGCTCTACGAGAGACTTCTCGATATGTGCCGCGAGGCTCTCGCTATGAACGGCGAGAACAGAATTGTGGCGGTGCTCTGGCACCAGGGCGAGCACGATGCTATCTTTAAGCCTCATATCACAATGGAGGAGCGGCGCGAATGGCACTACGGTAACCTCTCGGCGCTCATCGGCGACTTCCGTGCAAAATTCGGCACGCACCCCTTCATTATGGGCGGCTTCACCGACGAGTGGAGCGCAAGATGTGACAGATACACCGCGGTTCTCGAGGCCGAGCTTCGTATTAAGGACGAGCTCGACTCTATCGGCTTTGCCGACAGCACGGGGCTCTCGACGAACAATCAGACGCTCGGTAACGGCGACGTCTTCCACTTCTCGCGCAACTCCCTCGGCATCTTAGGCGAGAGGTATTTTGCAGAATATGAAAAATTAATATAAAGAAAGCCACCGCTTCTGTAAGCCGCAGAAGCGGTGGCGATTGTTATAATTCGGCAAATTCACGCAGTATCTCCATTTTATATTGCTCGGAGCACCTATGCGGTGTGAAGGGTGCGAGTGTGATTTTCTTTTCCCCGCCCGCGTGCGCGTACGCCGAATAGACGAAGGGGGGAAGACAGGTCGGGTCGATAAGCCCGAGCATAAAGTGCGAGGGAATATTTAAAAGCGACGTCATATTGTTAATATCAAAGTAGGTGAGTGTGTCGAGCGCCACGTCGGTATATTCGGGGTGCTTCGTGAGGAACTTCTTCGTTGCCTCGAAAACGCCCGAGCCGGCCTCAACGCGCTTTTCAAGACAAGAGAAGCTCGTTACGGCAGGATATATCTTCTTCACCTTACCCGAGAGCGCGCCCGCAACTATCGTCAGAGCGCCGCCCTGCGACTCCCCGTGCGCGACTATTCTCTCGGGGTCAACCTCGGGAAGAGTCTCGATTACGTCTATAGTTCTTATAGCATCAAGATAGATATTGCGCATATAGAAGGTGCTTTTATCATCAAGATTGTGCGTCATAAGCGCGCCTCTGTAATCGTCGCAAATATCATACTCGGCCTTATCATAGGTATTCGCTCCCTGCGAGCGCACGTCGGAGCTGAAGGTGCAGACACCGGTCGCAACAATGTCGGGGTAAATGCCGCTCGCCCCGCCGCCGCCGTGAAACATCGCAACGCAGGGGAGCCTCTGTCCCTCCCTGTGCTTCGGAACGCAAAAATAAGCATAGACCTCGGTCTTGTCGTGCGTGTTGAAGCTTATCTCATAGGCATCAAAGCTTTTGTAGGGCAAATCGAGCCTTTTTCTTGTCATTTTAATCGGAATTTTGCGGAGCATATCGACCTGCCCGCGCCAGAACTCTTCAAAATCTGCTCTTTTAGTCTCGGGGATTATCTGTCTTTTGAGCTCCTCTTCTTTTCTTTCTGCGTAGGTCATATCTTTTCTCCTTTTGAGGTTTTACTTAATTGTATCACTCTTCGGCGATATGTTTTTGGCTTTTTGTTTGATTTTTATTGCATTTTGTCTTTTTTCAGGCTTTTTCTGTACTCGCCCGGCGTAGTTCCCATAACCTTCACGAAATTGCGGTAGAAGGTGGAGCTGTCGGCATATCCGAGAAGGCCGTATATTGCACTCGCGCCGAGGCCGCGCTCGAGATATTTAAGCGCCTCTTTAATTCGGCAATAGTTTACGTATTCGTTAAAGGTCTTCCCGACAAGCTCGTAAAAATGCTTGCAGAAGGCGCTTTTTGATATTGCGAGCCGCTCGGTTATATCGGCAAGAGTAATATGCTCGGTGCAGTTTTTCTCGATATACTCTGCCGCGCAAAGAACAAGCTCTCTCGTGCTGTCGGCGGCTCCCACGGGGACGGCGCTTTCCATCATATATATCCTTGCAAAAAGCGTTATAATAAGAAGGATATAAGCGCGCACGGTGTCGCGAAAGCCGAAGGGCTTCTCAAAGAACTCGCGGCATATATTCGCCATTATCATTTCCATATTCAGAATTTCTGTCTTCGGCACCGATATTTTCGCACGGACCCGCTCACGCCCGGCGAGCATAGATAGGAAATCTCGCACGAGAGGGTTTCCCTCTCTGAATTTCGCGATAAAGCTCTCCATAAAGGATAGCGAATAAAAGACGGCTTCTCCCTCGGCAGAGATGTAATGTACCGCCCCCGGCGGCACGATAAACATATCCCCGCGCAAAAGCTGCGAGGTCTGTCCCTCGAGGTGATGTGTCAGGACGCCGCGAATTACGTAGTACACCTGGAAATAATCGTGGCTGTGCGGCTCCCTTGCCGCCGTCGACTTCTCTACCCGCTGAATATGAAAGCCCTCGTCCGAATTTTTATAATACGACAGAGCGAAGTTTTTTATATCCAAGACCCGCACCCCCCTTTTTATATAATTGTAGCACAAGAGAAGCGCGTTTTTCAAGCCCCGTTTCACCTTTAATTACCGTACAAGGCATTTAAAAATAAAACCAAAAGCAAAATTTTCACAAAGCCCTTGACAAAGCCAAAAATATTTGTTATAATAATCTGCGTCACAGGGAAATATCTCGTGACGATGCTGCTATGGCTCAGTTGGTAGAGCACATCCTTGGTAAGGATGAGGTCCCCAGTTCGAATCTGGGTAGCAGCTCCAAAACAAAAAGCACGCCATTCGGCGTGCTTTTTGTTTTACTGCGATATGTGTCCCATTAATAAAAGCGGTGAGAGGCTTTATTGCCTCTCACCGTTAATTTTATTTGCACTCTCTTCGTTTTTGCGAAGAATTCGCGGAAGCAAGAGGGTAAAAAGCGTAGCGCAGGTGACTGCCGCTATCGCATCTGCCGCCGCCTCGGCAATATACACGCCCCGCACCTGCCAGAAAAGCGGGAATATATAAGAGAGCGGAACGAGAAGTATAACCTTCCGCAGTAGGGCTATAAAGAGCGATATTTTCGCCTGGCCGAGCGCGACAAAGGTGTTCTGACAGATGCGCTGGAGGCCGAAAATGGTCATACCGAGAAGGAAGACGGGCATATATTTTGCGACTACGGAGATAAGCTCGGCATCCTTCGTAAACATTACCGCTATCACCCTCGGGAAAATAATCATAAAGAGAATGCCGACAAGGTTAAAGAAAAATACGATAAGCGCCGAGGTCCTAAAGCACTCGCGAACGCGGTCACCCCTCTTGTGCCCGAAGTTATAGGAAATAATCGGGATTATGCCCTGGCCGAAGCCCGAGAGCGGCACGCTCACCATCTGCATCGCGCTCTGCATTATTGCGAGGGCGCTTACGTGTATATCGCCGCCGTAGTGCGAGAGCTGACCGTTCAGGGCAAAGCCGACGAGGCTCTCGGTGCTCGCCATAACGAAGGGGGATATACCGAGCGCCGTTATTTTTAACATCACCGACAGTCTCGGGCGCATAAGACGAAAATCAAGCCTCAAATTTGCGCGCGGGGAAAATAGGAAGCAAAGCACAAAAATGGCACTCGCCGCCTGCGAGATAACCGTCGCGACAGCCGCGCCGCGAACGCCCATACCGAGGGTGAATATAAAGAGTGGGTCGAGAAGGACGTTAAGCCCCGCGCCGATAACGACCGATGACATAGCAACGGCGGGCCTGCCCTGGCAGCTGATGAACATATTAAGTCCCGATGCGAGCATAACGAACACCGTGCCGAGAAGATACACCGAGAGATACTCGGCGGCATAGGGGAGCGTCGTGTCGGAGGCTCCCGAAAAAATCAAAATCGGCTCAAGAAAGATAAGCGGCAGAGCCGTACAGAGCACCGAGAAGAAAAGAAGCATAACGAAGCCGTTATTCAGTATCCGCGCCGCTCCCTCGCGCTCACCCTTACCGAGTGCGATAGCCGCCTGAGGCGAGCCGCCGCCACCGACAAGAGAGGCAAAGGCGGCAATAAGAAGAATAACCGACGAGGAAAGTCCGACCCCCGCAAGAGCCTCGGTGCCCACCCCCTCGATTTTGCCGATATACATTCTGTCGATGAGACTGTAAAGGAGATTAACGAGCTGCGCCGCGACCGAGGGGAGCGCCATTTTAAAAATTAAGGGTGTCATTCTTTCGGTTCCAAGTCTTTCATCCGAGCGCATTTCTTTTTTCTCCTTTCGTAAGGTTAAGTTTACATTTTAATTATTTTTCCGAGCTTATCGCTAAGCGGCCTAAAAAGCAGCGGGAAAAGCACCGCGTTCGTCGCGAGCTGTGCAATATAAAAGGGTATACCCCGTGTGTAGTATATTCCGAAGCGATAGAAAAAATTATCAAAGTGCCCCGTAAAAAGTCCTATATCGACAAGCGAGGTCAGCACCCCGAACCATAGCGTAGATAGAAGCGCCGCGAGCGTTATCACGAGGCGGCTCCGCACTCCCGCACGGCGAAGAAGCATAAAGAGTAGGGCCAAGGCCGGCCAATAGAGAAAATACGACACGACCCAGCTCCCAACGCCGAATACGAGCGGCTCAATACAAACGAAAAGCAAAGCCGAAAGCACGCCCGCGCCACCGAAATTATATCCGAAGAGCGCCACGAGGAGTGTTACCGCCTCGATGTTCGGCAGGGCGGCGAGAGCGAGCTTCGCACACTCTATCACCGCGGCGGCTATTCCCACGAGGGCGACGCGTCGCGCCGCCCCCTTAAATTTTCTTTTTTCCACGGCCGCCTCTTAGAAGGATACGAGAGTGATGTAGATAATCATTCCCGCCGCGACCCGTGTATCGCCCGCGCCGAAGCCCGAGCTCGTTAGGGTCTTATCCCGATAATCCACCGTCTTCGCCCACTGACTTACGTCGTGATTAGCCTCAAGGTCGGTGAATATGAAGATGTACTTTCCTCCCTCGCCGTCGGTAAGCTCGCCGACACGCGAGAGCATCGTACCGTTCATCGCATACTCGAGTGCGCCGATGCCTTTAAGATAATCGAGCACGGATATAACGCTCGCCCCGTCGGTCAGACCCTCCGTTGACACCGTGTACTCGCTTACGGCCTCGCCCGCTACGACAAGGGTAAGCGTGTCGCCACCCGTGCCGCCCGTGCCGCCGCTTGGCGGCTGCTCCTCGCCCTTACACGAGGCGAGTGTAAGAGAGAGCGCGAGGGATAGGATAAGTGCGATGATTTTTGCCGTTTTCTTTTTCATTTTTTTGTCCTCCGATTATTTTCGGGCGCAAAAAAGAAAGGCTCGCAAAAGGCGAGCGCAGCACCGCAAAAGAAAAAACGGTGCGCTCCTTCATTGCCCAAGGATTTTTATCGCTCGGTGGGCCTTCCGACTGTTACGGTAATGGCTGTTGCGACGGATTTACACCGCACTTTCCCCACTTGACGCGCTCGTGGCGCGTATCGAGCAAATATATTATATACCCCCGCGCGGAAAATGTCAATATGCATTAATTTACCGCATATAGCGCTATTTTCCCGCGAGGTGCGCCCCCGTGCCGCGATATACGACACGCCCCGCCTCACTTCCCCCACATTTTATTTTTCCCGCCCGACAGGCTTCGCCACGCTTTTTACCTCCTCTTATATAAAATAAGGTAGAAACAAAATCCTACCGAAAGGACCTTTTAAAAAATGGACAAGTCTACGTCAAACAAAAGGGAGAGGGGCCGACGCGGCTTCTTCTCGGGAATCGTCGCCTCGATAAAGGCCGGAATAGAGTCCCGCAGGGGGAGTGCCGAGGCGCCCTTTTTCGATATTCTCGTTTTCTCCTTAGCCTTCCTTCTCTCGCGCACGCATATCGTCTTTGGCGCCTATCCTCTCGCGATAGCCTTCACCGCAACACTGCCCTCGCGGGTCTGGATTTCACTCTTCGGCGCGGTGCTCGGCTCGCTCTCGCTCGGCGGCTACGGAGTTATTTACGCTATGATTGCGGTTATCACCGTCTTTTTGCGTATTATCGTCTCGGGCACCGACAAGCCGAGAGAGGACGGCTCGATACCCCCTATCTTTTCGGAAAACCTGCTCCTTCGTATGTCCTCGGCGCTGATAGGCGGCTTCATCGGCGCGGTCTATGAGATTTTACTCTCGGGCTTCACCCTCGCGACCGTGATGTTCGGACTGTCTATGGTGCTTCTGCCGCCCGTCCTTTGCTTCGCCTTTTCGGGTATTTTCGAGGGGGGCGTGGGCTTTCGCGATATATTCTCGGATAACCGAGCCGTCCTCTCGACGGGCGGTAAGGCCGAGAGGGAGCGCTTCGGCCTCGTGTTCTTCCAGTGCGCTGCGCTTTTATTTATCTTCCTCACCTCGTTATCTCTTCGCTCCTACGAGCTGATAGGAATTAACGCCGCGTATTTGTTCTCGCCCGCGGTTACGCTTTTTGCATCGAGGCGCTTCGGCGCGCTTCGCGGCGGGGCGGTCGGCTTCGCCGCGGGGGCTATGCCTCTCGGGAACCGCGGCGGCGGCCTTCGCGCTCGCGGGAATTGCGGCGGGTCTACTCTTCCGCGTGGGGCTCGCCTACGCGGTAATCGGCGGCGGTGTCGCGCTTTCGGTATATAACGCCTACACGGGTGGGCTCGGCGCCCTTCTCGGTGCACTTCCTGAGTACGCTATCGCGGGGGCGCTCTCTATACCCCTCTTAAAGAAAATCTCGCCCGAGAAAACCGAGAGCGAGGAGCGGGAGACCGAGCGAAGCTCCGAGGAAATGGTCGGCACCATGGCCCTATCCTTTAAGAGCCGCGGCGGCGGTGCGGTCAGCGCGGTTATCTCCTCGCTGTCCTCGCTATCCTCGTCGGCGAGGCGGCACTTCCCTTCCTCGCTTCGCCCGCGGCGCGAGGAGCTATGCGACCTCATACTCGAGTGCGCGCGAGAATACTGCCGCACGTGCGACGGCGCATCGAGCGAATGTATATGCGACGGCGGCACCGCCGAGCTTGAGAGGGAGGCGGGTCGCATCGCCGACGCACTTTATAGGAGCGGTAAAATCCGCCCCGACGAGCTCCCCCTGTCGCTCTCGTGTAAAAAGAGAGAGGAGCTCGCAACGACAATAAACCGCGCCGCCGCCATTCTCGCAGAGAAAAAATATAAGGCCTCACGCGGCGGCAGGGCCGACGAGCTCGACCTCGCCGCGAGGCTCATATCCGAGGCAAGAGAGGCCGACGAGCGCGAGCACGCGCTTAACGAGCATCTCTCGGGCGTGTGCGGAGAAATCATTACACGCCACGGCCTCGCGGGCGGCACGGCTCGCGTTTTCGGAGAGCGGCGGCCGCATATAATCATCGCGGCGGAGGACGAGCGCGGAACAAAAATCTCCTCGAGCGAGCTTCTACGCGATATTGAGAGCGCCTGCGGCACACGCCTCGGCACGCCCGAGTTCTTCAGGCGCGGCAGAATGGCACTCCTCGAGTGCTCCGCGGCGCGCTCCTTCTCTGCCGAGTGTGCCACGGCGGGAATTACGGGGAGCCGCGACGAAGTCTCGGGCGACACCTCGCGCGCATTTGAGACCGAGGACGGCTATTTCTTCTCGCTAATCTCCGACGGCATGGGCAGCGGAGAGGAGGCGCGAGAGACCTCGGAGCTCGTCGGCGAGCTGCTCTCGGGCGGGCTCGAATTCGGCGGCGGCAAGGAGACGGTTATGAAGCTTCTCAACACGCTTATCCTCTCCCGCCCCGGCGAGTGCTCGGCAACGGTGGACCTGTTTTCTCTCGACCTATATCGCGGCGAGGCCTGCTTCATAAAGAGCGGCGCCGCCTCGTCCTATATTAAGCGCTCACGCGCGGGAGGGGGATCCTCGCTTTTCAGAATTCGCTCGCATACCGCCCCGATAGGCCTTATGCGCGACGTCGATGCAGAAAAAATAAGAGTTGAAATCGAGAGCGACGACTATATAATTATGCTCTCCGACGGCATATCGCAGAACAACGAGGACGCCCCCTGGCTTCTCGAGCTTCTCTCACAGCCGCCGAAGCGCACGGTAGCCGAGTACGCCGAGTTTATCCTCGAGGGCGCGAGAAAAAACGTCACCCCAACCGACGATATGACGGTCAGCGTGACGAAGATAATCAGAATATAGCAATCTATCGGGGTATAATATCTATCGGTCTTACGCGCCAAAAAAGGAGCACGGCCCCCGTACACCGTACAAAAAATACACCGTGCCGCAAAGGCGGCACAGAAAACAAAAAGGAGCTGTCTCATTAAAAATTCAATAAACTCAAAGCGAAATGCGAAATAATTAGGCGAGATATATAAATTCGGCGAATTTTTGATGAGACAGAACCTCGGGGCGAACGGATTTAGAGCAGAAATCTTCGTTCTCTGCCCGAAGGCGTATAAGCATACGTCGAGAGG
>JAFVQW010000010.1 GCA_017504605.1 Clostridia bacterium | reverse complement strand
TGGTGCCGGTAGTCGGGGTCGAACCGACACGGTATTGCTACCTTCGGATTTTGAGTCCGACGCGTCTGCCAATTCCACCATACCGGCATAGTGGCGGAAAAACCGCCAGCCATAATATTTTATCACAACCCGAAATAAAAATCAATACGTTTTAGAGAAAAAATAGGCAAAACCGAAATTTGCTTATTACTCAGTGCTTTGGCTTCGGCTCAGCCTCGGGAAGACCGTATTTTTCCTTGCCGAGCCTTATGGATTTAATGAGGAATGACATATTTCTTGCGAGCGTACGCATAGTGTGCATACCCTCGGCGTCGTTTGCCGTTTCCTCGGCATTTCTTCCGTGAGTGAGATTCCAATAGCACGACGAAGCTACCGGCATTCCTGAGATTGTAAAATACTTGTTCAGCATATCCGTCGTTGCCGTAGCACCGGCACGGCGCAGGCAGGCAACCGCCGCACCGACCTTCATTCTCTTGTCTACAGCGATTGTAGACTCGAAAAGCCGATCGAGAAAGGCTACGAGCGTACCGGCGGGAGAGGCAATGTACACGGGAGAGCCTACAACGATACCGTCCGCGGCTATGAATTTCGGTGCGACCTCGTTTACGCAGTCGTCGATAACGCATTTTCCAAGCTTCGCGCAGGCAAAGCAGGCACGGCAGCCCGAAACCGCTTTGTCGCCGATATGTATAATTTCCGCCTTTATACCCTCGGCCTCAAAGGCTTTTGCCATTTCCGAAAGAGCGGTATACGTTGAGCCCTTTGCATGAGGACTTCCGTTGATTAATATAACACTTCCGCTATAGCTGTTTTCCATACAACCTCCCACAGATGTTTTTACTTAATTATATTCCAATTCCCAAAAGAAATCAACCGTTAATAGAAAAGTTATGCGAAATTTAAAAAAATACGCGCGAGATTATTGTAATTATCTTCGATTTAGTGTATAATTAGGGCATAAATATTTAGAGGCTTATCGATATGAGAGAAGATGTGCTTTTTAAAATAGACGGCGTATCGCGCGAAAATCTTGAATATCTTGCCGAGGCGAGAGCGAGAAACGGCGAGGCGCGCTACCTCGAGCTTGCCGATATCGCATCGGCACTCGCGGCCGAGGCTTTGCCTCTTTTCGCAGACGGCTATACCGTGCGCGACGTTTTTTCTATGCTTCTCGGCGCCGCCGAGATGCCGAGTGCCGAGCCCACGCCGAGCGTGTCGGGCACGGGGCGTATGCTCTCCTTTCTTTCGGCAGATACCGATAATTTAGACAAGGTGGTGCTCGCCGAGCTTATTATATCCGAGCTTCACGCGGTGGGAAGAGTGGTGTCCGAGGCCGACTTTTTACCCTCGGAGCCCGAGGAGGCTACCGTTACCTACGTCAGGAATGCTCTCAGCGACGAGGCCTTCGACGTCTTTGCCGAGGAGCTTTCCGACCCGAGGGTGGTATATGCCGACAGTCTTACCGACAGTGCCCGCGCGGTGTCGGCGGGTGAGGTGTCGTATTGCCTTTTGCCGCTTGAGGAGCGGGGCGGCGTTCGCCTTGCCGTAAGCTCCGAGCTGATGCTTAAATACGATTTGAAAATTAATTCGGTTACTCCTGTATTCGGCCTTGACGGCGGAGCCGATCTTAAGTACGCTCTCCTCTCTCGCAGCTTCAGAGTGCCGAGCGAGAACGAGGGCGACGACAGGTATCTCGAAATCCGCCTTTTTGATAAGAGCACCGAGGCTCTTACCCGCGTGCTTGATGCGGCGGCTATCTACGGCTCGGAGATTTACCGTGTAAATACCGTTGCGCTCGAGAGCGAGGGGGAGCGTGAGCTTTTCTATTCTCTCGTGCTTCGCACCGAGGGGGATTTCACGGCGCTTTTGACCTATCTTACGGCGTTTTGCGACGACTTTGCCGCCGTCGGAATTTATAAAAATCTTGAATAAGGGGTATTTGTATGAATAAACATATAGAGTACAGAAATCACGGAACCTGCTCCAGAATGGTTATCGTTGATATAGAGGACGGTGTAATAACCGACTGTAAATTTATTGGAGGCTGCTCGGGTAATACTCAGGGCGTTGCGGCGCTCGTTCGCGGTATGACGGCGGAGGAGGCAGTACGGCGGCTTCGCGGAATAAAGTGCGGAATGCGCTCGACCTCCTGTCCCGACCAGCTCGCCCTTGCACTCAGCGAGGCACTGGAGCAGTAACACAGAAAGGAACAAAAATACCAATGCACAACTACGAGCTTGAATACGAAAGATGGATTGCCTCGGATGCTCTTAGCGATGAAGAGCGCCGAGAGCTTATAGGTATTAAAAACGACACCGAGGCGAAGAAAATGCGCTTTTCCGCTCCTATGGACTTCGGCACCGCGGGGCTTCGCTCGACTATGTATATGGGCATCGGCTGTATGAACCGCTTTACGGTAATACAGACCACTCGCGCTATTGCGGCTCTCGTTATTTCGGAGGGCGCGGCATCGCGCGGCGTTGCTATAGCCCACGACTCGCGTAACAATTCGCGGCAGTTCGCTATCGCGGCGGCATCTGTTCTCGCGGGCGCGGGAGTGCGCGTATACATCTTCGACGGACTGCGTCCGACCCCCGAGCTTTCCTTTGCACTGCGCCACCTGGGTGCTATTGCGGGCATTAATATTACCGCCTCTCACAACCCGAAGGAATATAACGGCTATAAGGCTTATTGGGAGGACGGAGCACAGATAGGGCCCGAGGTTGCCTCGGTCGTATCTGCGAAGAGGGCAGAGTACGACGTTCTCGACACCTCGGGGCTTGCCGACTTTGACAGTGCTGTCCGTGACGGTATTATTACCGTCCTCGGCGAGGACTTCGACGAGATTTATCTCGAGGCGGTTATGAGGACCGCTATCAACCCCGCGCTTATCTCCGAGGTTTCCGACGAGCTTCGCGTGGTATACACTCCGCTCCACGGCGCGGGTTGCCGCCTCGTTCCCCTTGCATTTAAGCGGGCAGGGCTTAAGTACCTCTATACCGTAGAGGAGCAGATGACACCCGACGGCAATTTCCCGACGGTTAATAAGCCTAACCCCGAATACGCCGACGTATTCAACATCGGCATCGGAATTGCCGACGAGGTTGGCTCGGATATTATTATCGCGACCGACCCCGATGCTGACAGAGTAGGCGTTATGACGAGAAGCTCCGAGGGGAAATTCGTCACCGTCAGCGGTAACCAGATGGGCGCGCTTTTACTTGATTATGCGATTGGACAGCGCAGACTGCTCGGCACTCTTGCACCCGATGCCTTCTGCGTTAAGAGCATAGTCTCCACCGATATGGCCTATAAAATCGCAAGCGAAAACGGAATTAAGCTCTACGACGTTCTCACGGGCTTTAAGTTTATCGGCGAGGTAATAAAGAATTACGAGGCTCGGGGCCGCGCCGAGGCGTTTGTGCTCGGCTTCGAGGAGAGCTACGGCTATCTTCTCGGTACCTACGCCAGAGATAAGGATGCGGTTGAGGCATCTATGCTGATACTCGAGATGACCGCCTACTATAAGAAGCGCGGTATGACTCTCTCGGACGCACTCGCGGCGCTCTACGAGCGTTACGGCTACTACGCCGAGCGCGTTACGGATATTTATATGGAGGGCGCCGACGGCATCGAGAGACGCCGTAGGATTATGAGTGCGCTGCGTGAGAATACCCCCGCCGAGCTCGGCGGCGTGGCACTTACGAGCGTTGGAGATTATCTTCTCGGTACGGTTACATCGCTTCGCGACGGCGCCGTTACCCCTACGGGACAGCCGCGCTCGGACGTTCTCTACTACACGCTTGAAAACGACGATAAAATAATAGTTCGCCCCTCGGGCACCGAGCCGAAGATTAAGATTTACGTTCTCGCGCACGGAAAAACCGAGGAGGAGCTTACTAAGAAAATGGAGCGCTATTTAGCCTCCGCAAAAAAAATAGGCGAGGCATAAGCCTCGGGGACGGGTAAAGTGACGGATAATCAGAACAACATCAGGAATTTTTCCATTATAGCCCATATCGACCACGGCAAGTCTACTCTCGCCGACCGAATTCTCGAGAAGACGAGGACCGTTGCAACGAGGGATATGGAGGAGCAGATACTCGATAATATGGACCTCGAGCGCGAGCGCGGTATTACCATTAAGGCTCGGGCTGTGCGGCTGAATTACACGGCGAAAAACGGAGAGGACTATTGCTTTAATCTCATAGATACTCCCGGTCACGTCGACTTCGGCTACGAGGTCTCCCGCTCGCTTCAGGCGTGCGAGGGAGCACTGCTCGTCGTTGATGCTACGCAGGGCGTTGAGGCACAGACGCTTGCCAATGCCTATCTCGCTATCGATAACGACCTTGAAATCCTGCCGGTTATAAACAAAATAGACCTTGCCTCTGCCGACATTGAGGGCGCGCGGCGGGAGATTGAGGACATCATCGGCATACCCGCCGAGGACTGTCCCGCGGTATCGGCTAAGAACGGACTTAATATCGAGGACGTGCTTGAGAAAATAGTTACCGATATTCCCGCACCTCGCGGCGATGCCTCGGCACCTCTTAAGGCGCTTATATTCGACTCGCACTACGACTCCTATCTCGGTGTCGTGGTATATATCCGTGTCTTTGACGGAACGGTGCGCGCGGGTGACAGAATACGCCTTATGGCGCGCGGGAGCGAGTTCGAGGTCGTCGAGGTGGGAACGATGGAGCCCTTCGGGCTTTCCCGCTCCGATGCGCTTTCCGCGGGTGAGGTCGGTTACATAACCGCATCTATTAAGACGGTAGGCGATACGAGGGTTGGAGACACCGTGACGGGCGCACTTTGCCCCGCTGACGAGGCACTCCCCGGCTTCCGTGACGTTCACCCTATGGTTTACTCGGGTATATATCCTGCCGACGGCGCGAGATACGGCGACCTTCGCGAGGCGCTTGAGAAGCTGCAGCTTAACGATGCCTCGCTCGTGTTCGAGCCCGAGACCTCGGTTGCTCTCGGCTTCGGCTTCCGTTGCGGCTTCCTCGGACTTTTGCATATGGAGATTATCGAGGAGAGGCTTGAGAGGGAATTCAATCTTGACCTTATCACCACGGCCCCCTCGGTTATATATAAGGTAAAGCTGCGCTCGGGCGAGATGCTTCACATTGATAACCCCTCGAAATTCCCGTCGCCCGATGAGATAGACACCGCCTACGAGCCTCTTATGAAGGCTACCATTATTACTCCCACCGATTACGTCGGCGGTATAATGGAGCTCTGCCAGGACAGGCGCGGCGTGTTTATAGATATGAAATATATCGATACCGAGCGTGTCGAGCTTCACTACGAGCTCCCCTTAAACGAGATTATATACGATTTCTTCGATGCGCTTAAGAGCCGCTCTAAGGGCTACGCCTCGCTCGACTACGAGCTTCGCGGCTACGAGCCCTCCCGACTTGTAAAGCTTGACTTTATGCTTAACGGCGAGGTTGTCGATGCGCTTTCCTTTATAGTATTTGAGGAGCGCGCCTACACGAGAGCGCGGAAGATTGCCGAGAAGCTTAAGGAAAATATCCCGCGCCAGCTCTTCGAGATACCTATTCAGGCGGCAATCGGCTCTAAAATCATCGCTCGCGAGACGGTTAAGGCTATGCGTAAGGACGTGCTTGCCAAGTGCTACGGCGGTGATATTACGAGAAAGAAGAAGCTGCTTGAAAAGCAGAAAGAGGGTAAAAAGAAGATGCGTAAGCTCGGTAGCGTAGAGGTTACGCCCGAGGCGTTTATGGCGGTGCTTCGTCTTGACGACGGCAACTGACGGCGTAGGGCTTTACGTTCATATCCCCTTTTGCAGGCGTAAGTGTAATTATTGTGATTTTTTCTCGCTATGCTCGGTTGACTTAAAGACGGTGGAGGATTATACCGATGCCGTCTGTCGCGAGATAGAAGGCTACAGGGAAGAGAAAAAAACGCCCGTGCGGAGCATATATTTCGGCGGAGGCACACCCTCGCTTCTGCCATCGGCTCTGCACGCGAAAATCCACTCTGCAATAAGGGAGAGCTTTGAGGTTTTAGAGGATGCCGAGATAACGCTTGAGGCAAATCCCGGCACGACGGATGCGGGTATGCTCCGTGAGCTTCGCGCCATCGGATACAACCGTATCAGCTTTGGATTACAGTCAATTCACGAAAACGAGCTGAAAATTCTCGGCAGAATACACACCTACGAGGATTTTCTTGCATCCTATGCATCGGCTCGCGAGGCGGGCTTTGACAATATCAGCGTTGATTTGATGTACGGTATTCCCGAGGGTACGGTAGAGAGCCTTGAAAAAACTCTCCGTGCCGTTACCGACCTCTCTCCCGAGCATATATCGCTCTACGGGCTTATCGTTGAGGAGGGCACGCCCTTTCATAAAATGAAGGACAACCTTAATCTCCCCGACGTCGATACCGAGTGCGATATGTACGAGATGGCCTGCGATTACCTCGCTCGGCGGGGATATTCTCATTACGAGATTTCAAACTATGCACGACGGGGCTATCAGTGTCGGCATAACCTTATTTATTGGCGGGACGAGGAATATATCGGCGTTGGCGCCGCGGCGCACTCCTATTTCAAATCCGAGAGATACGGAAATTCCGCGAGCCTTGACGAATATTTTTCCCCCGAATACGAAAAATATAGGTGTAGGGAAGAAATTGACGGGAAGGAAGAGGCCTACGAATACGCTATGATGCGGCTTCGCCTTGCCGAGGGGATTTCGCTTTCCGAATACCGCTCTCGCTTCGGTAAAGACTTTACCGAGGGGAAGGAGGAGCTTATCGATAGGCTCGCTCGCGGCGGCTTCGTTACTCTCTCGGCCGACAGACTCTCTCTTACCGACCGCGGAATGTATGTAAACAATTACCTGCTTACCGAGCTTCTTTAGCTATTGACAAAGTACCTCTCGGTGTGTAAAATATAAGTATAAAGCATTTTGGAGATTGAATTATGACAGATATGGAAAAGGGCAAGGATAACGTATTTCCTCTCGGAACCTCGGTAACCCTCACGGATGAGGAGACGGGCGAGGACGTCACCCTCTCGCTTGCCGCGAGGTATGATAAGGAGGGACAGACCTATTACGCCTTCCGTCCCGGCGATGACCTTGGAGAGTACGTGATACTTAAGTGCACCGTTGACGGCGACGATTTGCTTTTCGAGACCATCGACGATGACGATGAGTTTGAGGAGATTGAGGACTATTTCAACGACCTTCTCTTTACGGACGTTGAATACGACTGATTTTTCTTCCTGCGGGGTGCGTGATATTGTGATATTTGGACCGACACACTAATAAAGGGAGCTCGTATTCTTTTTACGGGATGCAGGCCTCCTGCCAGGGGCTGTTTTTATACCCCCCGAAGCAGACGTTGGAAGCGCAAAGGAAAAGAGAGAGCACCCACCTGGTAAACCCGGGTTAAAAATTGCCTTACACGGCCTCTGCGGGTATCTTTTTGGGCGAAGCGGTAAATTTTACCGCTTCGCCCTCATTTTTGTTTTTAAGCCTTCATATAGTTTAAATAGCCCGAGCGGGCAGAATAAAATTCAAGGAAAAAGCTATATGTTAAAGGGATTAAAGGGACTGAGCGCGAGCGAGGCGAGCGCCTCGCGCGAGAAAAACGGCAGTAACGAGCTTTTGAAGATAAAGAAAAAGGGCTTTTTCGGGCGGCTTTTTGAAAACCTGTCCGACCCGATTATAAGAATACTGCTTATAGCCCTCGCCCTACAGGTATTATTCACCTTCGGTAACTGTAATCTTATCGAGGTGCTCGGTATAGTTATGGCAATTATGATTGCCACTGTCGTATCAACCCTGTCCGAGATGGGCAGTGAGCGAGCCTTTATGCGCCTTGAGGCGGAGGGGCTTGAGGGCAGAGTTCGTGCTCTGCGCGCGGGCGGCGTATGCACGCTTGCCGTTTCGGACGTTGTCGTCGGCGATATACTTCTCGTCTCACGCGGAGAGAAAATAGCCGCCGACGGCACACTCATTCGGGGCGAGGTCTCTGTCGACCAGTCGGCCCTCAACGGTGAGAATACCGAGGTGGAGAAGCGGCGGGGCAGTCTCGGCGGCGAGCTTGAGCTCGGAAATGAGGGAAAGCTCTTTCGCGGCTCTATAGTCACCGAGGGCGAGGGGGTAATGCAGGTGGAGCGCGTTGGCGACGCTACCTTTTACGGTATGGTCGCCCGCGACGTTCAGAGCGAGACGAGGGAGAGCCCCTTAAAGCTCCGCCTCTCGCGCCTCGCGGGGCAAATCAGCGTTCTCGGCTATATAATAGCCGCTCTTGTCGGCATCAGCTTTCTCTTTAATTCCTTCGTCGTAGGGCTCGATTTTGATATTGTAAGAATAAAGGCGGCCTTTTCCGATGTTCCCTTCGTGTTGACGACACTCGTCCGTGCGCTCACGCTTATGATTACCGTAGTCGTCGTCGCCGTGCCCGAGGGACTGCCGATGATGATAACCGTGGTCCTTTCGGCAAATATGAAAAGAATGCTTCGTGACAAGATACTCGTTAAGAAGCTCGTCGGTATAGAGACCGCGGGGTCGCTTAATATTCTTTTCAGCGATAAGACGGGAACTATAACCACGGGCAGACTGTCGGTGAACGAGATAATCACTGAGGAGGGGAGCTATCGGGCTATCGGGGCTCTTAGCCGTGCGGGTGCTGTGGAGAGGGCACTCACGCTCTCAGCGGCCTATAATACCGACTGCCTTGTAAGCGGGGGCGAGGTTGTCGGCGGCAACGCCACCGACAGAGCCATAAGCCGCTTTTTTTCCGACGTCAGCTATGAGAAAATGACGGTGACAGAGAGGCTGCCCTTCAGCAGTGAGAATAAATGCTCGTCTGTCACCCTCTCGGGCGGAACGCGGCTCGTTAAGGGTGCTCCCGAGGTGCTCCTCTCGGAGTGTAAATATTATCTGTCGCAGGACGGCAGTCATATCGCCTCGGAGCTGCGCTCGGTTAGGCGTAGGATGAACGAGGCTCTCGCGCGCGGCGAGCGCGCTATTGCGGTTGCAATAGAGGAGCGCGGCGGCTCGCTCGTCTTCGTTGCCCTGATTACCCTTAAGGATAAAATCAGGGAGGGTGTAAAAGAGGCGGTAAGAGCGGTAAAGAGTGCCGGCATACAGATAGTAATGGTCACGGGAGACAATAAGGATACTGCCGTCAGCATTGCCGAGGAGTGCGGCTTCTATCGCGCCGGTGCGGGGCATATAGCCTTAAGCTCCTCGGAGCTTAACGAGCTCTCCGACGAGAGGGTAAAGGAAATATTACCGCGCCTTCGTGTCGTGACACGCGCGCTCCCACAGGATAAGACCCGCCTCGTCAGGCTCTCGCAGGAGCTCGAGCTCGTCGTAGGTATGACGGGCGACGGTATAAACGATGCCCCCTCGCTGAAGCTTGCCGACGTCGGCTTCGCTATGGGGAGCGGCACCGATATAGCGAAGAGCGCGGGGGATATAGTCATACTCGACAACAGCTTTGGCGCAATATCCAAGACGATACTTTACGGCAGAACGATTTTCAAGTCGATAAGAAAGTTTATCACCTTCCAGCTTATAATGAACCTTGCCGCGTGCGGCATAACGCTTATAGGTCAGCTCTTCGGTATTGAGAACCCGATTACAATAATACAAATGCTTTGGGTAAATATTATTATGGATACTCTCGGCGCTCTCGCCTTCGCAGGTGAGGCCCCTGTCGACTATTATATGAAGGAGAGACCGAAGCGCCGCGACGAGCCGATAATAAACAGGGAAATAATATCGCATATTATCGCAAACGGAGCCTTCACGCTTTTGATTTTGGTGCTCTTTTTGCGCCTCGACGTCTTTGATACGCTCTTCGCGGGCGAGCGCGCACGAATGGGCGCGTTCTATGCTCTCTTTATTTTCGCGGGGCTTATGAACTGTCTTGGCGCACGGTGCGAGAGGCTCTTTATTTTCCGCGGTATTTTGAAGAACCGCCCCTTCCTTTTGATTATGAGCTTCATATCGGTAATTCAGGTGTTGATTATCTATTTCGGCGGCGAGCTTTTCAGAAGCTATCCCCTGAGCCCGCCCCAGTTTATTACCGTAATAGGAATTTCGGTCTCGGTGCTTATTTTCGACGTTCTTCGCAGGATATGGAATAAATTAAGCGCCTAAAACCTCTTGACAAAGCGGCAAAGGTCTGCTAAAATATTTAGTGCGAGAGCGCGAAGGCGCCCTCGCACACAAATCGCAGGCGTAGTTTAGTGGTAGAACTTCAGCTTCCCAAGCTGACCGTGCGGGTTCGATTCCCGTCGCTTGCTCCAACAGAGTGACCGAGTACAAAACTTGGTCACTCTTACTATTTAATTGTACTGTTAAAATGCGTTTTTTGTGCATTATGCATAGCACTTGTTGGATATAAGCAAAATCAAAACGATATAAGTTATTTATTTGTTCCTAAATTTGTGCCTACTTTTTCGGAGATAATTTAGCGGTTAATCATTACTCGCTCAAAAGTGAGTTAAGTGTTTCGAGGTTGTTTAGAATGATAGAACGGTCGTCGGGCAGCATATGTGCATAAGTGTTGAGCGTTTGCTGTGTGTTCTTGTGGCCGAGGTGCTTGCTAACGGCTACGATTGATGCTCCTTTATGCAAAAGAAGTGAGGCGTTGGAGTGCCTGAAGCCGTGAACACCGATACGCTTGACACCGGCGGCAGCTGATGCTGTTCTTATTTCGCGGTCTATACTCGTCGCGGGCAGAGGAGAGCTGCCACAAAATATAAAGCCCTCGGTTGTGTAGTTTTGCGCTTGCCATGCCTTGTAAGCCTGTAGGCGCTCTCTAAAGAATACAGGAATATATATGGTGCGTATGCTCGAGGTGTTTTTAGGCGAGGTAATGCGGTACGCGTTATCTCCATCGTGCACCTTGAAGGCCACGCTCTTTTTTATACTGACGGCGCCGGTGGTTAGGTTTACGTCGCTCCAGGTTAACGCAAGGGCTTCTCCTCGGCGGCACCCTGAAATGTACAAAAATTCAAAGAACGTGCGATACTGTTTCTTTTCTACGTGCTTTATAAATTGCTCGAATTCTTCGGGGGAATAGAAGCTTATTTCCTTGACGTCCTCGGGCTTTTTGCGCGGGCGCTCTATTTTATTCATTACATTTGGTATATCGTGATATCGCTCTCCGTAAGAATAAATCGCGGAGAGAAGCGTATGGAGTCCCTTCTGATAATTGTAGCTCATATCCTTAACCGTGTCTTGCCACTCAAGTATAACAGCGGGGGTTATGTCTCGAATTTTCTTTTTTTCAAAGAAGGGAAAAATGCGGCGTTCCATCTTCTTGCTGAGGTCGTAGTAGGTGGTGTCCTTAATGCGCCCTTCCTTGAATTTGAAGAATAGCCTCGTCAGTTCACCGAAGGTCATATCTAACGCCGTTTTTGCCTGCGCTTTATTCTTGCCGTAGGCCTCTTTCTTCTTTGCATACTCGGTTATATAGTCCTCGTAGGCGTATTGCGCCTCTTTTTTCGTTTTAAAGCCCGAGAGGCGAGGCTGGCGGGTTTTACCTGTCTCGAGGTCTACCTCGCGAAACCGGCAGCTCCAGAGCCCCGAATTTTTATCCTTGTGAAAACTTGGCATTTTATACTTTTTCCTTTTTGTAAGCCCCACCAAAACGGTGGGGCTGTTCTTTTGTTAAGATTCCGTGCTTGCTAAAAAGTGCTTCTTGGCACGACGGAAGCCCAGAGCCTCCGCTTCGTAAACGCTGGTCGCATAGAGCTCGCCCCTTGATTTGTCTATGACGGTTTTATCGTATTGCTGGTCAAAAGGCAAGTGATAAATTTTCTCACCGTCACGGCCCACGTTGCATTTAATTTGAGGGAAGGCGGAAAGAGGGATATTCTGATATACCCATATATTAAGCTCGCGCGCTACCGCCTTCGCTTTTGGAGAGAGAGCAGTGGTAGTGACGAATACTCCGCGATTTTTTTGCCCCGGCTCCTCGAGGCTCCTTAAAACGACGGTGCCGTATAACTGAAAAATATGCTTTTCGTGTATGGTTTTCTCTTTGGACCAATTTTTACATTGCACAATGTAAGTTTTTCGCTCCTTAGTAGCTATCAAGTCTCGGCCCAAATCCTCTAAATTTTCAATTATGCCGGTGTACTCAACGGAAAATCCTTTACTCTCAAACGCTTGTCCTATGTACATTTCATAATCGCGGCCGACTTGCCACTTACTCTTTTTACGTTCGTTGTATCGGTCCAGGGCGAGCTGATTTCTTTCAACGGTTGAAAGTTCCTTATATTCTTCAACAGTAAGGAATTTTCGCACTCTGTCGGTGTTCTCGTCCGTTTCGAGCTCGAAGTCCTCCTCGCCATCGGCAAGGTAGTCGTTGTCAAAAAAATCGTTAATGTTAGGGAAGAGCTCCTCCAAATATTTAAGCTTGTATTCCAATTCCTTTAATCGCTTTACGATTTCTCGTGTTTCTTTCTTTAACTCACGAATACGCTTTGCTTCGGTCTCGGCGGGGTGCTTTTTATGCTCGAGAATGTATGCGGACTCCTCGTAGTGCTTTGTTAGGAAGTCGGACATTATTTTTGAAAAATACGGTATTGCATCGAGTTTTCTTTTTGCTATTTGGTCGATTTCCGTAATCTTTCTGTTATAGTATTTTCTTGCTTCTTCAGCTTTGGTCTTCTCTTTCTCAACTTCTGCTACATAATGCTTAAACTCTATTTCTCTTCTCTCTAAACTATACTTTTCATTACGGAGCTTTGCGGTATCTTCGTTTAACCGTTGTTCTATATCAAAAAGAGGTTGCTTTTTGGACGACCTGTCGATAATTCCAAATATGATACCGAATATGATAATAGGTGAAAAAACCACCAGTATCTGCACAAGGGTATTATCCAATTATGCCTCCTTAGAATTTAGCCCTTAATTCAACAACTCTGCCGAGGATGGTTATAGGCAGCTCGGCAACCTGGTCGGCGGTGTAGAACTGCGGTGCATGTGCCACGTTAAAGGGCTGGAGCAGTATACCGCTCGGCTGAAAGATGACCTTCTTACAGGTCGCGTGGTCGCCGTTAACACAGACGATACCTATTTGGCCCGAGTCAATGGTGGTCTGCTTACGTACGATAACAACGTCGCCGTCGGATATCTTCGGCTCCATAGAGTCGCCCTTGATACGAAGGGCAAAGTATTCGCTACCGTCCTTTACCATATCGGGAGAAATTTCCTCGTAGTCGAGAACATCTGTTATAGCCTCGATGGGTATTCCAGCGGCTACGTAGCCGAGAACGGGGATTTTAACAGGGCTTGCAGGTCTTTTTCCATATAGAGCGTTCATATCTACATTGAAAATATCGGCAAAGCGACAGAGCATTTCGATTGAGGGTTCGCGTTCACCGCGTTCGTACATAGCAATAGTAGACGGTGCTATGTTCATGAATTTCGCGAGCTCTGCTTGTGTCCAACCTCTTGATAATCGCAGAGCTCTTAAGTTGTCAAAATACGCCATTATTTCACTCTCCTTTTTTCACAGTGTAGCACAATTTGTGCAATTTGTCAAGAAACAACCGACACAAATTGTGCAACTATACAAAATGTGCAGAAACCTATTTACAAACTGCACGGTTTGTGCTATTATGTATTTGCAACAACGCATAGTGTGCAATCAAATACCAAAATGAAGGGAGATTATAGAATGGACGACAAAAAAATGTTTTCCAAGAGGCTCGTCGAGCTGCGGAATAAGAAAAAGAAAACTCGCGCGGAGGTCGCCGCGGCGGTAGGGATATCTATTTCAGCAGTTGCGATGTACGAGCGCGGGGAACGAATTCCGAAAGACGATGTCAAGCGAAAGCTGGCTGATTTTTATGGTAAATCCGTTGCATATATTTTTTTTGCTTAACGACTTCACATTTTGTGCAGAAAAAGGAGAACAAAATGGGAAACAACGTAATCGGTACAAGCTCGTTGACGGTGAACTCGTTGAGGAATAGGAGGGCGTATGCCAAAGAATAAGGACCCGGCAGTGTTATTTTACACCTCGGACTTTCTCGTAGGGGTGAGCGGTCTCACAATGCAAGAGCGAGGGCAGTACATAACGCTGCTATGCTTACAGCATCAGAGCGGTCACTTAACCGAGAAGGAAATCGAGCTTGCAGTCGGTAAGCCGTCAGCTGACGTGATGAAGAAATTCATTCGGGACGACGACGGCCGCTACTATCAGCACCGAATGGAAGAGGAGACAGAGATACGGTGTCGATTCGTAGACTCGAGGCGTCAAAATGGTGCGCTTGGTGGTCGTCCACAAAAACCTAAACAAAACCTATCGGTTTCGGGTAGGTTAACCTACACCGAAGCTACCGAAAACCTACCTGAAAATGAAAATATAAATGGAAATATAAATGAAAATAAAGTTGAAGATGAAGAATTTTTTGATTGCGATTCCATGTTCAACATTGAACAGAGATTTGAAAAGCGTTTTTGGCCCGCATATCCGCGCAAGGTAGGAAAGGCGTATGCGAAACAATGCTTTTGCAGGCTGAAGCCTTCGGTTGAATTAACGCGAAAAATGCTCGCGGCGATAGAAAGACAGAAAAGAAGCCGGGAATGGTTAGCCGAAAACGGAAAATACATACCGCATCCCTCTACATGGCTAAATCAAGGACGGTGGGATGACGAAGAAACCAAGATTTCGCCTCTTTTTTCGGATTTTGACCCTGAAGAGGCGCTGCGGTTAGCTTACGAAAGGAGTAAAAATGAATAACGAGAACACCTATTACATCAAATCGGACAGGCTTATACCGCACCGGGCGGTAAAGGTGTTCGTAAAGGACACTAAGGGTATCACCCGCGGAGTGTATCTCGGCTACTGGAAGCCCGAGCAGGGTATCGTGAGGCTCTATCCTGCAAAGGAGTCGTGGATATACGGTAAGCTCCCGGTACACAGCATATCCGACCGTCTTGTAAGGAGGGAAGCGTAATGCCCGAGAATTACAAGGAGCAATATATGAGAGCCTATATGGACGGCTACACTGCCGCCATAGAGAAGCTGAAGCGCGAGGGAACGGGAGAGCCGCCGTACATAGATGCGGCGGGGATAATGGAGCGTTACCGGGTCGGCGAAAAAAAGGCACACGAGATAATACGCGCCGTAAGATACTGTTGCGGCGGCGGTATGCTCGGGGCAAGCGGTAAGGTTAAGATGGCGGAGCTGCTCTATTGGGAGAGCCTCGTCGATAAAACAAAAGTAACAAGACTTTAAGAGAAAGGAAAAGCAAAAATGAAAAAGCAAAAAAGAACGATTACCGAGGCGCTTATGACCTTTGGAGTAGCACCGAATTTAAGAGGATACGCGTATCTTTACGAGGCAGTATCGCTTACGCTCGGCGCCGCGGCTCCCGCGATGGTGACAAAGGATATTTATCCCGCCATTGCGAAAAAATTCAAAACGACCTACAGCCGCGTAGAGCGGGCAATCAGGTACGCGGCAGAGTGCAGCTACGCTAATCTGTCGCCCGACACTATAGAGAAGCTCTATGGAAATTCGGTGAGCTTCTATAAGTCTAAGCCGAGCAACTCGCATTTTATTTCACTTTTGGCTCTTTACGTTAATCCTATCGAGGAGGGGTCCCCTAATGCTTAAAATCAGAACGGAAAAGGGTATTACCGAGGTGCGCGACCTCGAGCGCGAGGGGAGGAGCTTTTTCTATTCTTCCTTCGTCGAAGCTATGGAAAACTTCAAAGCAGAGTACACTCTCGCCTGCGCGATGGGAAAGAGAACTACTACCAAGCTGCCGAACGAAATGCACCCCGTCAGAAGCCTTATGCCCCCGCTCGTAAAGAAAACGGTCACCTTCGTATTTCTCGGTGAGGAACGCGTATGAGGCGAGTAGAGAACAACTGCTGTCAATGTGCGGTGCCGGGTTATCCTTGCCTCGGCTCCGCATGCCCGAGACGGAACGTACCCGTATATTATTGCGACGAGTGCGACCCGAAGTTAGAATATCCGCTCGAGGAGGTTTTCGAGGAGGACGGCAAGGACGTGTGTATAGACTGCTTAAAAAGAAAACATAAAAAAATAACGCTTTAAGGAGACAAGAAAATGAACGAGATTATAGCAAGAGGAAGCAGCGTAGGAATGAGCGCTGTCGAGGAGTCGCAGGCAATTGCGGAAATTCAGGCAAAAATGATAATGGCGAGGCAATTTCCCCGTGATATCGAGCGTTGTCGCGCGTACATAGCCGCGGAGTGCAAGAATGAGGAGCTCGCCAAAGTATCTACATACGAATTCAAAAGAGGCACGAGCGTTGTCAAGGGACCCTCCATTCGCCTTGTCGAGTGTGTTGCCCGCTATTGGGGTAACATTATCTCGGGCGTTAAGGAGATTGCCTCTGACGGCAGTCGCGCTACCGTGCGGGCGTACTGCTGGGACCTTGAAACCAACTTCGCAGACGAGAAGGTCTTCGACGTTCCCTACGTAAGAGAAACCAAGTCGGGCGTGGTGCCCGTAACGAGCGAGCGCGATAAATACGAGGTTATGGCAAATATGGCAGCTCGAAGGAAGAGAGCCTGCATACAGGCGGTAATACCTAAATTCATTATAGACGAGGCGGTCGCACAGTGCGAGGCTTACCTCGAGGAGATAACGCTCAAGGACGGAATAGAGGTCACGCGCGAGAAAATGCTCACGGCCTTTACAGCACTTGGCGATTGGGTGACGAAGGAGCACCTCGAGACCGTTATAAACAAGCCCTTTGACAGCTTTAATGCCAAGGATATAGTACGTCTGCGCTCGCTTTATAACGCCATTAAGGACGGCTTCGTGAAGCTCGATGCGGCGCTCGGCAGGGCGAGTGCCGAAATCGTCGACGAGGCGGCGGCCAACACTCTCGCCACAGTGAACGAAAGGCTCGGTAAGACGGGTAATGGAACTGACGAGGGATAATTATTACTCGCCCGAGGCCGACCGCGAGTATATGAGCTGCTCTCAGTACCAGGACTTCCTCGAGTGTGAGGCGGCGACGATGGCGAAAATGCACGGCCTCTTCGTGCCGAAGGAGACCGAGGCGCTTCTCGTCGGGAATTACGTGCATACGGCGCTCGAGAGTGACGAGGCACACGAGGAGTTCATCGAGGCGCATATGGACAGTATTTTCAAGCTGAAAACAAGCAAAGCAACGGGCGAGACCTCAATAACGGGTAAATACGCCGCATTTCAAAAGGCCGACGAAATAATACAAATCTTTTTAACCGACCCGACACTTAAGCAGTTTATTCTAATGGACGGGGAAAACGAAAAGATAATGACGGGAAATCTCTTCGGTATGAAGTGGAAAATACGCCTCGACAAATATACACCCGACCGAATGATTATCGATTATAAAACCGCCGCAGACCTTAGCACCGAGTACAACCTGGCTCTCGGAGAGCGAGAGTGCTTCCTCGAGGCGTACGGCTATCTTATGCGTGCCGCGGTTTACAGCGAGATTGAGAAGCAGTTTACGGGCAATAAGGAAGACCCGCCCTTTATAATTCTCGCCGTGACGAAGCAGGAGCCCTGCGACAAGGGTGCGTATCTTCTGAATCACAGACAGCGCTATGATTGGGAGCTCTCGGTAATTGAGGCCCATATGAAGCGTATACGCGAGGTTAAGTGGGGTATGGTAAGGCCGCGGCGGTGCGGTCACTGCGAATGGTGCAGAAAAACCAAAAGGCTGACCGGGGTAATCCCGTATTATCATATCAAGCCCGGCTATCAGGCAGAGTGCGAGGAGGAATACGATGGAATTTTTGCCTCTTATATGGAAGCAGCACAGGCACAGAGAGGACTTTAACTCTTGCCCTCACTGCGAAGCGCCGCTTCGTTGGATTTACGACGGGGAGCGTTGGCTCCCCTGCGACGAGGAGCCGGTTCTCTTCGTGATGCACCCCACAGGGCGCGTAAATCTCGTGTATGAGAAGAAGGTCATAGAGAAGTGTTTGTTATATAGGAAGGGCGACAGGCGCTGTGAGGGCAAGCCTCTTTGGGCGTACCGGCAGCATTATTACACTTGCCCCGTGCTTAAGGCGCGGCGCGCGGAGTACGTAAGGGCTCGTTACGAGGGCATTGCGGATAAGTGCACGCAGGCCCTCCCGCCCGAGCCTATCACGCAGGCAAATATCTTCGGAGCACTAAAGAAAATAAAAGAAAAGGCGGCCGCCGAGGGAGCCTCACGGCTCGAGGAAGGCGACCTGCCATTTTAGGAGAGGCTTATGTATCAGGACAATTTATTTAACGAGCTTATCGTTGATAACTTCGCGGGTGGCGGCGGTGCCTCGGTTGGTATCGAGCTCGCGGTCGGGCGCCCCGTGGATATTGCAGTGAATCACGATGCCGATGCGATTGCAATGCACGCCGTGAATCACCCGTACACGACTCACTATCAGGAGGACGTGTTCGCGATAAATCCCGAGGAGGTTACGGGCGGCCGACACGTCGGCATAGCCTGGTTTTCTCCCGATTGCACCCATTTTTCTAAGGCGAAGGGAAATAAGCCGGTAGAGAGAAAGCGGCGCGGGCTCGCCTGGGTTATTCTTCGTTGGTGCGCATCCTCCGCTTCTCCGCGTGTATTCTTTATGGAGAACGTCGAGGAATTTCTAACCTGGGGACCTCTTATGCAGAGCCCAGAGGACTCCGAGAAGCTCATTCCCGACCCGAAGCGGGCAGGCGAAACCTTCGACGGCTTTATTAAAATGCTTACCACGGGCATTGACCCCACGCACCCCGCGCTTGCCGAAGCGTGCGAATTTCTCGGATATGCTCGCGGTAGCGTTGAGGAAAGAAGGCTGATAGATGGGCTCGGATACAACGTAGAGCACAATATTATTAAGGCGTGTGACGTCGGAGCGCCTACAATCAGGAAGAGACTCATTATTGTCGGTCGCCGCGACGGCAGGGCTATTGTATGGCCTAAGGCGACACACGGAGAAGGTAAGGGCAAGAAGCCGTACAGGACCGCCGCCGAATGCATTGACTGGTCTATTCCGTGTCCCTCGATATTTGAGCGAAAGCGCCCGCTCGTAGAAAACACCCTCAGAAGAATAGCGAAGGGCCTTGACAAGTTCGTTATCAAGAATCCGAAGCCCTATATCCTGGAAATGAATTTTGATAATCCTTTCCAGGACGTAGACAAACCTATGAGCACGCAGACGAGCGCTAACCATCACTATCTGATTACGCCGAGCTTGGTGCAGGCGAATTACGAGAATCCGCCCCAGGACGTTAGCAAGCCAATGTCAACGCAGACGACAATAAATAAGCATTTTGTTGTAACGCCTACCTTGGTAGAGTGCTCCCACAAGAGCGGTCCCGGCGTGCACGGTGTAGATGCTCCTATGAATACACAGACCGGGAAGGCATGCTTTGCCGCCTCCGCTCCTTACCTTACAAAATTTCAGCAGCACAGTCGCGGTCAATCTGCGGACAAGCCTCTTGATACGGTAATGGCGGGAGCCACGCGCGTCGGTGCGGTTACACCTTATCTCGTGAATATAGGATACGGAGAGCGCAAGGGGGCAGGCTCCTCGCGCGAAGGACCTGCACGAGCCGCTCGGCACCGTTGTAGCCGCGAATAAGCATTTTGTAACAGCGCCTCACCTCGTTCACTATTACGGCGGAGACGACCACGCGAGCGACGTGCGCTCTCCCGTTCCCACGGTTACGACTTTGCCGCGGCATTATCTTACGGCGCACAATCTTTGCGTTTTGCGGCGGAATATGGACGGCAAGGCTATCGATGAGCCCATACCCACGCTAACTACCTCTGCGGGGCATTTCGCCGAGGTACGCACCTATATAGTGCCTCTCGAGGAGGGGGTAGAGGTAAAGAGGTGGCATAAGGTCCGCGAGCTGCTCAACAAGTACGCGGGGTACGATATCAAGGAAAACGAGATATTAATAATCGAAATTGCCGGCGTTCCGTATTTCATAGCGGATATCGGTATGCGTATGCTGAAGGCCGAGGAGCTGAAGCTCGCACAGGGCTTCCCGGTGGATTACATAATCGATATAGAGCGCTATATCGGTAAGAAATACTCCGAGGCAAAGCAGATAGCGCGCCTTGGTAACGCAGTATGCCCGCCCGTTGCTACGGCGCTCGTGAGGGCGAATTGCCCCGAGCTGTGCTACAAAATCGAGATAAAAACCGTGGCAGAGCTTGAAAAGGCTATGGCGAGGAGCGTGGTGTGATATGTCGCGCCTGAGCTTTATGGAAGATGCGGCAGCGCAGCGGTATGTGTCGTGGAGCGGAGGCGAAGATAGCACAGCGAGCATCATTTTGTGCCACGAAAAAGGCATACACCTTGACGGCGTTGTGATGAGCGAGGTTATGTTCGACCACCGCCGTAACATCAGCGGCGAACACCCAGAACACATAGAGTGGGTATATAAGACCGCAAAACCTATTATCGAGGAACAGTTCGGCTACAAAGTATACATTCTGCGCGACGAGAGCGATTATATCCAAGAGTTCTTTTATACGCCAAAGAACCCCAGAATCCCAGAGAGAGCCAACAAGCACGCTGGCTTTCTACTCGGAGGAATGTGCGTAGCGAATCGAAACCTGAAAATGAGACCCTTGAGAAAGTTCTTTGCCGAAGTCGGAGAGTGCGAGCAAATCGTTGGAATTTGTGCTGACGAGGCGGCTCGTCTCCAAAAGCTTAGCAAGAAGGTGAATCGAAGGGCGCTCCTTGCGGAACTCGGCATAGAAAAGCACGAGACCGCGCAGATATGCAGAAACTATAACCTGCGTTCCCCAATATATAAAACAGGCAAACGGCAAGGCTGTTGGTTCTGTCCTAACACGACGATAAAAGGCTTTGCCGAGCTGAAGAAGAGACACCCTGAGTTGTGGGAGGAACTCCGAATTTTGAGCCTAACGGAGAACCTTGTGAGCCAGAGCTTCAGGTACGAGCTACCCTTTTCGGAAGTAGACAGACGCATTGACGAGCTTAATTCTCTTCCTGAGCAAATATCAATATTCGATTTTTGGGAGGATTAAATGTGAAACAGATAATACGTTCGGACCTTGAACAGTTCGCGATAGATATACAAGCCGCCTCGCAAAAGGCAACTGATATCTTTATGGACGAAATAACGCGGTGCAGAAAAGATACACGCGACAACAACAATTTTATTGATTACGGTGTATCACGTCTCCACGGTCGTGCCGAGCATGAGGCGAAAATCCTTACCGAACTCGGATACAGGAAGGCCGCTAAGGTTGCTTTGGAAGAGGTAGACCGTTTTCAATGCGAGCTTAGGCATATATTTCTTGTTATGTGTAACGGAGAAAATTATAACACGCTTAATTTGTTACAAATCGACAGTGCCATTGAATCACTATTCGATGACAAATGTGCCGAACTCAAAAAGAAATACACGGAGGAAGGGAAATGAAAGTCAGCAAAAAACTAAAATCCTTACTCGAAAACCTTGCTTCAAATGCTATGAGTGCAAGAAGGCTAAATCAGCTAATCCAAAAAGAATTTGAGAAATTGGGGGTAGATACGGATAGTCAAGAGTTTATAAGCGCCTTTGGATATATTGAGGGTGACGGTGATATTGCCCCGATTATCGATTACATAGAAAGTGAGGAAGTATGAAATCAGTTTTAATATCAATTCAGCCGAAGTGGTGCGAGCTTATCGCATCGGGCAAAAAGACGGTTGAAGTCCGCAAGACAAGACCGAAACTTGAAACGATGTTTAAGGTGTATATCTATTGCACAAAAGAGAAGCCGACATTTACGCAGTCCGCATTTTGCGATGATATATCAAACGGAAAAGTCATAGGCGAGTTTGTTTGCGATAGAATTATTGATAGTTTCTTAAACAACAATGACGGTTGGTTTGTGGAGTTGGGGTGCTTAACGCCAAAAGAGATTGACGAGTACCAAGGCGACAAAGCGATTCTTTTCGGTTGGCACATTTCTAATCTTAAGGTCTACGATAAGCCCCGTGAGCTTTCTGAGTTTAGCAAATATGGCTTCGGGCATCCCGTTCCTCTCAAAAGACCGCCTCAAAGCTGGATGTACGTGGAGGGACCTGATGAATAATATAGCTGAAATGGCTGATATTGCCACTTGGATTTTCTCGTGCGTGCTTATGGGCGCGGTGTCTATTGTAACTATTCTTTTGGCCGTCGCCGCGGCAATTCAACTGATAAAAGACTTGAGGGAGAAGGAAGCGGACTCGGTTTGTAGGTGTGAGACTTGCATTTATTGCAAGAAAGACAAACATTCGAAAATGCTTTATTGCGATAAAATGAGTGACGACGAACATACGCATTGGGTAAAAAAAGACTTTTATTGCGGCTTCGGCGAAAGGAGGAAATAATGACACCTAACCGAGTAAAGAAAAAGCGCAAGTATTACCGAAAATGCGGTGTATGCGGAGAACGGCACGAACAAAGCGAAATGATAAGGACAAACAATTCTCCGAACGGTTGGCTTTGCTTTGATTGCCATAACGCAGAACACCCCGAATTTGATATTGACGAATGGTGAAAGGAGCGAAAATGGACCATAACGAATTGAAGCCGTGTCCGTTTTGTGGTTTTGAACACCCCATAGTGGAACATTCTCTACTCACGGACGTATACTCGGTATCCTGTCCGAAATGCCAAACGAAGTTTAGAAACGACTGTTCTGGTGTGAGAGATAACTCTATAGAAAAGACAATAACGGCGTGGAATACACGCGCACCGCAGAAATAGGGGGGAATGATATGGTAACGTGTAAAGATTGTATTCACTATGATATTTGTATTTTTCACCTTAATGGCAATGAGAACGAACAATGCAAGCAATTTTTGAAAACCGCCGATGTGGTTGAGGTCGTAAGGTGCAAGGATTGTAAGCATTGGGGCGGGGTTACATATGGTCAAATATGCCGCAAGTATAGCGGAGCCGATACAAAGGTTTGCACCGAGATAGACCATTATTGCAGTTACGGCGAAAGGAGAGGGGAATGACACCGATTAAAGAGTGTCCTCATTGTCATTCTGATTGGGGTGTATTTATAAAATCCGACTTAATAAATGTACCTACGAATTACAATTTTGACGGAAGCAGAGGGTACAATGGTGAAATGTACGACAATGCCGAAAAAATCATTGACAAGCCGACTGTGTACTGTCAAAGGTGTGGTAAGAAAATTTGCAGTTGGGATAATTTTTGTAAGAGAAACGGCATTTCGCCGTATTAAAGAAAGGAGCGAAAATGGAAACTAATTATTTAAAAGATTGGTATTTTGAAAGAAGAGGCGACGGGAATGTTATTATAATGGGCACGATTTATAACGACATTAAACGCCGTTTTGCAGACGGAACGTCAATACACACTTCACGAGTGCTAAAAGCCGATTTTGTGAACGGAGTTGTCGAAACAAAAAATAGTGTATATCACTTGGAGTTAAGGAGCGAAAATGAGAATAACATATGACGATTTTAGCGAGTTTGCCGAGGTTGTAATTCGTTGCAATAACACGGCAGAAAAAGGCAAGTGCCAATACTGTCCATTCTTTGACCGTTGCGATGTTGCAGACAAAGACAGCCGCCATATTATGTTCGGTGATATTGTAGAAAGGTGTAAGTCGGTGCCAAATGAAACTTAAACAGATAGCTGACATACTTGACGACTGCACGGAGTGTGATATATACGAGGATTCGGACGATATAGCAATCTGCGCCAAGCCTTTATTTACCAACCTTATCGGAGAGGAAATACACGGCAAAAGGGTGGACGGCATAAGGATTGAAAACTGCCCCGTTGTCGGAATGTGGGTAGACGAGGACAAAGACTATAATCTCCAAATTATAATCAATATGCGCTACCACAGAGAGAAGAAACGAAGGGAGATGTTCAAAAATGGAACTTAACAGAGAACAGATTATAAAGGCTTTGGAGTGTTGCTACATTAAAAAGAGTTGCGAAAATTGCCCGTACGAATGTGGTAACTCGGTGTGTATAGATAAACTTGAGCGTGACACTCTCTCGCTTATCACCGAGGAGAATGAGAGGTTGAGAGCCGAAAACGAAATCAAAAGCCAAAAGAGAGCAAATATTTTCGAGATTGCCAATGCTTATGAACGAGGTCAAGCCGACACCGTGCGGAAGATGCTTGATATTATGGCAGAAAACGCAACGAACAACTATCCTCGCACAGTTAGGCTCGATGTAGTCGAGCGGAAAGCAAAAGAGATGTTGGAGGGCGCATGCGCTGGAGAGTAGGTAATAAGTACAAAAACAAGAAGATAATCGTTGACGGCGTTGAGTTTGCTTCGCATAGAGAGGCCGCACGCTACCGCGAGCTTGTTTTGCTTCAAAGGGCGGGGAAGATAACCGACCTCGAGCTTCAGAAGAAGTACGAGCTTATCCCGGCACAGTACGAGGAGCTGCCGACGGGTGAGTATTACAAGCGAGGCGAGAAGCGAGGGCAGCCTAAGACCGAAAGAGTGTGCGTAGAGCTCGCGGTGAACTACGTTGCGGACTTCGTATACAAGAAGGACGGTGCGACGGTTGTAGAGGATTCTAAGGGCTGTCGCGATACGGCGAGCGCGGGATACAAGGTATTCGTTATAAAGCGCAAGCTGATGTTACATAAATACGGGCTGAAAATTCAAGAGGTATAAGGAGGAAACGATGGAAATCAGAAAGCAGAAAATAGGCAGGTTCAACGAGGAGGACAGAATCGCCCTCGCGGCTATTCTCGTCAGAGCGGGATATACCGTAGCGCTCGACAAGGTCAAGGTAGACGGTAAAACCGAGTATACCGTGAAATTCTTCGGTGATGGTGAGGAGCCCGAAAGGCAGGCGAGAAAATGAGAGGAAGGGCGAGGGACAGATGGGGCCTTCCCCGGGGCGTTGTGGATATAGTGATAGATATCTGTATCGACTACGACAGGCGCCGTCTGTGCATTGAAACGAAAAGCGTGAGGGAGGACGTGCGTGCATGCTACGAGCGGCTCAACTCGGCAATAGACGAGGCCCTGCTACACGCCGAGCCTATCGTCCGACAAGACCTCTTTACCGATATAAAGACGAGAAGAGGCTACGCCTATTCTCCCGCCTCAACCTATATGTGCAAGAGCGCCTATTACGCACGCAAGAGAAAGGTTATATATGCGGTTGCCGAGGCATTAATGCTAACGTAAAAGAGAGAGCTCGCGCTCTCTCGGGGCGAACGGATTTAGAGCAGAAATCGTCGTTCTCCGAGCGTGAGGCGTATATAAATACGTCGAGCGAGGAAACGGCAATAGAATAAAAAACGAATAAAAAAGAGGAAAACCGTAGGTTTTCAACCTTGATTTCCTCAAAACACACATAATATTAAGAGAGGTACTGTGATTTTTCACAATACCCCTCGTTTTTTATTCGGTTATGCTTAAATGCGACAGCCCCTTTTTTATTCTGCCGCGGTTTTTTCCTCGTTTTCTCCGTGCTCGTCTGTCTGCTCGGGCTCTGTTTCCCAGGCGATAAAGGTCTTGAGCACGGACGTCTTATTTTTTATATACGGAATAGCAACGCTCGTGACGTTCCTTCTGCCCGCAGGAGCTGCCGTCAGCGCCGCGGTTGCAATAGGTGTCATTCTGATAGCCCACTGTATCACCGTATGAAGCGAGAAGTTAAAGACTACGGATATGACGATAACGCCGGCGAGAACCGTCGTCAAAAGCCCCGAGGCGCCGTTCCATATGTAATCGTTACGCTGCTGCCGTTCAGACGAGCGGCGGAGCAGGTCGCCCCTCTTACGCGGCTTACAGTCGCCGGATAAAAGAGTGTCCTGGGCTACGTATATTCCCTTAGCGGCGTTTGCCCGAGCTATTGCGTATCTCGCACTGCGCGAGAGCCCGAGGCGCTTTAGCTCGGCTCGGCTCTTGCCGCGGTAGGATTTTTCGTATACCTCGTAGCTTATATTGACGTCGCTGAGTATCTCGGAGCGGAAGGCGCGAAGCTCCTCCTCTCTGTATCTGAGGCAGAGCTCGGGTAGCTTCGGAAAAAGCCCTCTGTCGTAAATCTCCGAAGATATTTTTCGGTATTCCTCGCTGACCGAGCGGTACTCCTCGCCCTCCTTGGCGATAAGCACGTTCTCGGTATAAACGTTGTGGAATATCATTCTCGATACAACGTATATGAAAAGAACGAGGGCCGAAATGCTCGCCGCCTCCTTTATCGAGAGCGTAAGGTCGCCCATCGAGGCGAGCGCGGCAATTATGACACAAAGAATGAGGAAAACGTTAAGCCGCGTGGGGATTTTCTTTACTTCGATTTCCTCGCTGGTTTTAAGAAGCTCGTTATCCACCGTTTACCTCCGAGGCCTTGTATTTATCCCGCCATTTAAAGAATAGCGCTCCTATGCAGTTAGAAACGAAGCCTACGGCGCATACGATAACCATTTCGTCGATTATCGTACGCAGAAGCCATAGAACGAGGAGCGAAACGAACCATATCATCTTCGCCGAGGGGGACTTAAAGTATTCCTTTAGCGTGCGAAAGAAGGGAATCGCACAGATGAAAAGAAGAAATACTGCGAGGCCCGATACGGTAGCGCCGCGCCCCTTTTCCACCCATAGCGGAAACTGTATCAGAGTAACTGCCGCGGGCGGAGCGATGCAAAGAAGCAAGGCGGATATATTGAGTATAGCGTATTTAGTTTGTCGCCTCATTTTTCACCTCGCCGCCGCTCTCGAGCAGCTCTATTTTCTTAAGGGCTCCGTTATGAAGAAGGCAGAGCCTGTCCTTCGTCTCCTGAGAAACGGTGCAGGAGTGCTGATATATGGTATCGAATATTTCGAGCTGTGCCTTTTCGAGCTCTACTATTTCGGCTATCTGCTCCCTCGAAACGCCGAGCGCCTCGATTCTTTCGAGCACCGTCTCCTCAAAGGCGGCAAAACCGAGTGTCATCTGCTCCGTTATGTATTTCTTTGCCTCGTCAAGCGCAGGCTTTTCTGCTTCCTGTATTTTCTTAAGCTCTGTTATATCCTTGCCAGAGGCCACGAGCGCCTTTACGAGCTGCGCTATGCTCGTGGTGTTGGTGCGCTTATGCAACGTTAGACATATGAGGATAACGACGTCGAAAACGGCGCTGACAATTGCCATAAAATCCTCGCCGAGAGCCGATTTTATAACCTCGGTGACCGTTTCGAGCCAGGTAGGCTCGCTCGCTTGTGTCTCTGAGCCCGATAAATCCTCTGCGGCAGGCGTTTGGGTGTCCGTGCCGTCAACTGCACCCCCCTCGCCCTCGGGTGCTTCCTCGGCGAAGGCAAGCAGGTTAAAGCAGAGCGAAAGCAGGGTGATGAGTATAAGTAAGTTTGTGATTTTTGTGCGTTTTTTCATTTTTTCCTCCTATTCGGTAACGAAGCCGACGAGCCCGTTAACCTTCTTTTCTGTTTCTGCGAGCCGCTCGTCAAGCTCTGAAAGCCGCGCCGAAAGCTCCTCGTGCGCTATCGCGAGACGGGCAAACGCTTCGTCGCGGTCGTAGGGCGCGGGGTAGAGAAGCAGCTCCCCCGACGGCGAATAAGCGTACTCGAGCGCCTCGCACTCATAGCGCTTGTAGCTCGTCGTTCCGTCGTACAGACGTACCGACAGCTCGATGCGACCCATAGGCCCTTCGAGGATGCCGCCGTCGAAGCTGCATACTCCGTCCTTTATGCTCCTAAAGCATTTGCGACCGCCGAAGGTGAGTGCAAGCGTGGCGTTTGCTATTCCGTCAAAGGCAAGGGCTACGGTGCTCCCGAAGAACTCGGGCTCACGTGTGAGAAGGATAGCCCTCTCACTATGTAAAAGCCTGAATTTAAGCATTTTTCATTTCCTCCCTTATCGACCTGATGCACTCCTCGAGTCTGTTAATCTCGGCTCGCCACTCGCGGCGCTTCTCGCGCATGGGAGAGAACTCATCCTCCGAGAGCTCGCCCTCGGCAAATTTGAGTGCCATATAATCGGTGTTGGAAAGCTTTTTCTTCAGCTTAAAAATAGTCAGTTTATAATCTTTGATGATGGTATCAGACATATTATTTCACCTCTACTTTCACAACCGTATCGGTATACGAGAAATTCCACTCTGAAAATCCTGCTACGGGCACTTTCCACATCCAAAGCGGTCCGCCCGGCGCACCTGTTCCAATCTCTAAATGCTCTGCGGTCGCTCGCAGTGCCATCGGGGGACCAACGTCCACAGGGTCTACAGACTCGCAATATCCGTTAAAATTAATGGGTCCCATAGGAAGAATTAGATTGTATAAATCCGTAAGCGTTAAAGCAAGTGATGCTTCGCTGCTGTGCAGGATGGAGAAAACGCCGTTAAACCAATAGCAATTGTCATCGTTGGAAGAGAGTTCAATGTAAAAGTTATGCTGATAGACGTATTTCGCGGTGCTTTCGGGAATTTTGTCTGCAAGGCTTTGCATCTGCTCGTTGAGCGCTGAATGTATGCCGTTAACGTAGCTAAGCGGAACCGCTTCGTTCGGAATGGAAGGATTTTCTCTGACAATAAACTCGCCGTTATTACCGTGCTGGGCTATTGTATCAGCCGAAGCCATCGCGGACACTCGCATCCAGCGCGGAACGTTACTCTTCGGATAAAAGAAGGGTACGCGGTAAGCGTTGGCCGCTTCGGGAAGCTCGAGGTATTTCGAGAGGTCTATTTTGCCGGAAAGCGCATCGAGACCGTTTTCGGTCTTAACAACGTTCGTGCCCGCGGGGTAGTTCGCACCGCCGAGCTCAAACTCGCTCGCAATATCGTACACATCGCCGACCTCGGCATCCTCGGGGAAGAGGGAAATGTCGGATATCGTTCCACAGGGACGGTATATTTTCGCGAGGTCTGTCTTTTTCGCGTACTTTTCCTCGGCCTCGAGTATGTAGTCGAGGAACTGACCGTAGTTAAGCGCATCCATTTCGTCCTCGGGAAGTGCTCCCATAGTGATACGGTTAGCGAGCTTCAGGTGTCCTATCCACTCGAGAACGAGAGCGTTGGAGCGTGCGGTGTCGCTGCTGCCGTTTCCGACGATGAGAGCTACGCTGCGCTCGAGTATTTCGTTGAACATACCTATTACATGCTGATACTGAAATCCCGTATGCACGTCACGGCCCCATGAATAGGCGGTGTTGTGATTAGCCGAGCTGTTGTGACCGCCCGAGAAGGAGTTGTCACCGAGCGCCTCGCACAGGCGGTTTATTGCGAGAGCCGCATAGCCTGCCACCGTACCGCGGTTAAGAGCCACACCGTACTGAGACTTAGCGGTGCACTCGCGCCCGATGGCGAGCGCGAGATACGCGAGAGCCGCCGAGCCGGGTCCTATTCCGACAGCGTTCATACCGAGGTCTACGGCGCCTACGTCCGGGCGGGCAAGACAGAAAATTGTGCTGTCGTCGAAGCCGTCGCCCCCTTTAATTTCGGAAAACGGAAAATCCTTGTCAAAGGTGAGAACGTCGCCGTCCTTCTCGGTTATCGTGAGGCAGTCAATGAATTTTGAGCCGTTGATTATCGAGATTACGTCGCCGACGTTATATCTGCATATATCGTCGTGGGGGTTTACGTCGCTAAGCGGTGTATTAAACAAGGGACTCCCCGTGTCATCGGTCGGTGGGTTGACTTGCTTTTCGCTTACTCGGATTTGCCTCGTTAAAAAATCGATTTCAGACCAATAATAGCCCTTGACACCTGCTTGGGCTCCGAAGAGCGCGAGCGCATTGTCGCTCGTGACATCTTCGAGCGGAAGTCGGCTTAAAAGCATGTCCAGGTCTTCAATCCATTCGCATAGCCCTTTTCCAACTCTGGAGGCAGGTCCATAAAAATATTTGTAATGGATTTCAGAAGAAACACCATCTAATTTTGAGCGAACCGTCTCCGAACTTGGGTTTCCGCTGTCGTATATCGTATAAGGGATATCAGAGGAGGATAGCTCCTTCAGCCTCGTCAATATTTCATTAAACTTGCTTATTAGCATCGCGGACGATTTATCGAACCAAGCCTTCAGTTCAGCGGCCGTGAGTCCCGATTCACCGTATTTTTGCTGCTCGTTTGGTCTGTCCGAGAGAGCCTGCACACCGTTTCTTTTTAGATAATCGTTATGTATTTCCTTGACGTCGGAAAAATTATTTGCCATAGGTTACTCCTTGTATCTTCCGGCGACGGTGTAGCGCGATGCAATGTAAAACAGTGCAAAGGGGCGCCTGAAATCGTCGGAAAAAATGTAGTATTGCTTTTCCACCCACCGCTTTTCCTTTTCGGGAACGGCAAAGAGGGTCTGCTCGGTGGTGGTGAAATAGAGGTCGTCGAAGCATATCTCGCCGAAGTTAAGAGCGGCACTGCCGAGCCTTGCAATTTGGCGGTAGGGCTCCTTGTTCGTCCTTACCTTTACCTTTACGGAGGTGGAGGGAAGTGTTTTGGTTTTTATAACCGTTGACTTGCGGACGGTGCTCTTCGTCAGATGCGGTATACCGCAATTGTCCATTTTCGTAGCAACGCCCGAGCGTATTAAGTGTCCGTCGAAGTCGTAGTATCTTGACGGAATTTCAAGCGTAGCACCGTCGCGCTTATCAAAATTGAACATACACACTACGCCGTTATCGGTTCCGAAATAGAGGTTGCCGTCGAGAGAGCGAATTATTTTTGCCGGATAGAAGCCGCTTCCTACCTTTCTGCCGGTATCGCGTACTGCGTAATACCTGCCGCCGAGCACCGTATACTGTGCGGTGATAGAGTAGACCTGTCCGCTCTCCTCATCGGTGAAATCGAACGGCACTGAGCGCACGGAGAGCCCGCTGTAGTCGTAGCGCCCCTCGGCTTCGTTCCAGACTCTTGCGTTTGCCGTCGTTCCCGTAAGATTAACGTGCTCGTCTGTCACCTCGTCGTATACTGCCGATGCTATTTCCAATTCGTGGGTGACCTCCACCTTCACACCAACAAGCTCCTCGCGTAGGCGCTCGGAAAACACATATTCGAGAAAGTTGTTCTGAAAAACGCCGATATCCTCAAGATAATACCACTCGTATTGCATTACGCCCGTTTGATGAGTAAAGCGCTGACGTGAGTCTGCGAGGAAAATCTTACCCTCGCAAAGAAGGACGAGATATCCCTCCCACTCTGCAAGGCGGGCCTTGGAGAGGTCGCATTTTAAGAGCTCTGCATCTACGAGCGAGGAGCGGTGCTCGATAGCACGCTCGTATTTTGCGGAGAGCGTGCCGATGCCCTCGAGGCCGAGACGGGAGACGAAAACGGGGTCGTCGAGAAAATTCACGGCAGCACCGAGACAGCCGAGACCGTTAAGGCCCTTTTCTCCTACGTAATACCTGGGGACGAGGTTATCGCCGTCAACCCCGGTGTAGTAGTAGACGGCTCCGCCCTGGCTCGTATCGGACTTTAGAATGCATAGAGTATCGGCAACCGAGACGAGCGCGGTAATCCTGTCCGCGCCTATGCCTACCTGAAAATAGTCAAGCTCTCCGAAATAAGAGGGGTCTACGTATCCCGTATCGTTTCTCTTGCAGTAAAATACGTGATTCGGGAGAGCGGGATTTCCCGAGAGAAATACACGGCCGTCGAACTCTGCGACGAGGGTGCAGCCGCATATTACCTCCTTGCCGCCGATTTCGGTGCCGTCGGAGAGTGTGAATGTAGGCTGCTTGATAAGTGTTATCTCAACGCCCGAATAGCCCTCGGGGTATCCTGCCTCGACGGCGGTCGGCAGTGCCCTTAAGAAGGACACCTCTCCCGTCTCCAAGACCTCGTAATCCGTTCCCGCCGTCTGCATCTCGCCGTAAACGCGAACCTCGCCGACCTCTCCCTCGGAATAGGGCATAAAAGAGGGGAACACAACAGCCGCCGAGCCCGCCGAGCCCTCCGAGCCCTCCGTGCCCTCGGTAGCCTCGGTATCGGAGCTCTCGCGCACGGCGAAGGTGTTCTTAACCTTATCCGAGAGCAGATTTCGCTGCTCGAAGAAAAAGTCGTGGGCGAGCTTGTCCGTATCTGCATAAATATCGGCATATTCGGTTGGTATATAAGGATTGTCTTCGGAGACCTTTTTCAGCTCCGTGCCGTCGTAGACGAAAAACGATGCCCCGTCGAGAATGTAGAGGCGGCCGTTCGCCATAAAGGAGCAGCTCTCACGCTCGTTCATTATGCTTTTCGACACGGCCGCAAAGGAAGGCTCAAGATAAACTATATTGCCGAGGTCGGGTGCCCACTGATAATTTACACGCACCTCTTTCATACCGTTTCCGAGGGATACCGTTTGTACGTAGGATAAATAAGAGGTGCCGCCGCTACTTTTATAAGAGAGCACCTGTGCGGTCTCGGGGATAGCGAGAGGGTTTCCGTCGGCATCCAGCAACTTGCCGTATGCGTAGCTGCCGCTAACGTATACATCCTCGAGAGAAACGGCCACTTCTACGGACTCCTTCTCTCCGAAAAATCGGTAGAGTCCTCGCCCTGCGTGAAAGAGCTTCACTTTTTCGGTGGGGCCCGAATACTCGTGTATACCGTATATAGCCGAGCCGTCGGGGCTCTCGAAGATGCGGCGGAATCCCGGAAACGTCTCGATAGCCTTGCCTTGTCCCGAGCGGTAATCCCTGTACATATTTACCGCGTATGCGAAGCGGTGATTGTTTATCTGGGTGTGGTCCGAGGAGAAGTCCACCCCGCGAAAATCGTCATAGCAGCTGCTGTACGCGCTCTTTGCCTTGAAAAGAGATTTTGCCATAGCTTAGGTCCATCCGTATTCATCCTTGATTTTTATGGGGTTGTGCTTTTCCTCGGTGCTGAGAAGCTGTGCCGCGGTTTGTCGGTACATCTCTCGGTATGCGTTGGCAAGCTCGGGCTCGTCCTGGGCGAGATTGTAAACGGCAACGAGGAGCGACAACAGATGTGCGAGGTCCTCGTCGAGGTCTATTTCGCTTTCGTCGTCTATTGGAGAGGAGGCCTCCGCGAGCGCCCTCGGTAGTTTCTTATAAACAATGCGATAGCACCCGGGGACGTCGTAAGGGAATAGGAGCGTATCTCCTCCCTCGACCTCGTAGCCCTCAGTAATCCTATCGTAGCCGTCAATCTCCGAAATCGGCGGGTTAGCCAGCGCGAGAAAGTCGGGAATTATATCGCGCAGGCGGTATTTTACGAACGGAGAATAAAGCGGTATATCCGAGACCTCGGGGCCGATAAGCTCTCTGTACATTGAGACACCGCGCAGTGTGTATGAATACTCTCCCGTGAATCGAAGCCGCACCGTCCCCGATACAAACCCGTCTATGTCGCGAATAAATCCCCTGTAAGCGACGAAGGTCGGCGAGGCAGGGAATTCGACGGGCTCGGTAATTTGCTCCCAGGAGCCGTCGGAAAGAAGCCTCTCGACGTGGCATATACCGCTGCCTGCGACCTCGAAGGAATACGCCCTCGGGCCTTCCGCAAGATAGCAGATATCCTCGTCGGTGTGGCGTACGGGTACAAAACTCGCCGCCGAAATTAAATTTTGGGGCGGCGAGTGAACTATATCGGTGCTTGATTTTTTAGGGCGGAGCAGATTCACCTCGAGAACGGCTCGGTTAACCGCGCGGTAAAATCTGCTCCCGCTTTCGAGAGAGTCCTCAAAGCCGAGCTGCGCTACCTGTCCGTATAGCTCGTTAACTCTCATGCTTTACAAGCCTCTCTATGCAATCCAGGTAGTGTCGTCTACCGCAGAGGCGTTGCTTACGCATCTCGACATATGCTTCCAGGTCGTGAAGCCGATACCCATACGGCAATATGCGCTCCATACGTTATTGCGGGTGCCGGGGTCGATGAAGCTCATTACGTCGAGCGTGTGTCTGTCGAAGAACATCGAGCCGAGAAGGTTTTTATTCGCCTCCTTTGACATAAACATAAGCTCGTCCTCGGCGTGCTCGGAGAGCTCCCAGTCGTCGAGAACCACGAGGTCCCAGTTGCCGTAGTGAATGGAAATATCGTTGCTTGAACTGCCCGCGGCTTTCTCGGAGCCGACGACTACCTTTATGTTCTCCTCGAGGTCGGGCCTGTTGCAGGGCAGAAGAATAACGTTGGGAGCGTAGCCGAGATTGTTACCGTTCTCGTCCTTAAAATTCCTCATGCGGTTCGATACTCTCGTGAGCGTTCTTCTGAGTCCCTCGACGGTAGAGAAGTCGGAGGAGAAGAGGTTGGACTGTCTTCTGTCTCCAAACAGCTCCTCATCCACGAAGCGGTGCTGAGCGGAAAAGAGCGGCAGCTCGTCCGCGGTCGTGAGGTCAATGGTCGCCTTGTTAAAGACGTGGCTTTTCTTATTTCCGTGGATAACCGCCGCGGCCGCGAGCTGATTGCGCGTGCGGTAGTAAGAGCGTACCATGTTTTTGGGCTTGCTCGTGATATCCGATGCGATTCCGACTACGGAGTCGTCCGCCATCTCCTTGGTGATGGTAAACATCTTCATAAACGGAACGTGCAGTATGGTCTTGGGGAAGGTAGGAAGAACGGAATCGTTCTCGGCGCTTGCACCCTCGCGCGTTGCCTGGAAGGGGCCGAAGTCGGTCTCTCCCGAAATGGTCTCAGAGTGCCGCTTGGATTTTTCAACGTTAAAAAGGACGTCTACGAGGCTGTCCTTCTTACTGTGCAAATCCGATTCGTGCTCGATGATTGCCCTAACGGGACCCTGGAATCTGCCGAACATAATATCACTGCCCGGCACGCTTTTAGAATATAAAACTTTAGGCATTTTTTTATTCCTCCTTTATGCGAATATTACGACGAGCTTGTCGCCGACGGCCTCAGCGCCATTCTTGTTGATTATGGTGGCAACGCCGTTCGAGGTGGTAGCAGTGAGCTTCGTGGCATCCTCCGAGAGCGTGACCCTGTCACCCTCCGTAAGTGCCTCGGGAGAAGCGCTTACAGGCGCCTCAAACACCATATCGGGCGTTACGCGGTATACGGTTGCCTCGGTATCGGCTACGCCGTCCGAGAGAGCTATGTATTCGGGTGCTCCGTCGGCAAGAGCGAGCTTACCGCCCGAGAGCTTGAGAGCCGTACCGCTCTTAAACGCCACGCCGGCGGTAAAAGCAATAGGCTCGGGGACGTTAATACGTCCGTTTTCGATTTTTAAAAGCTTGAACATTTTTTTCTTTCTCCTTGTTTTAGTTAACCCTCTTTAAAAGGGCTACGATTTCCTTGTCCGGCATATCGGGGTAGATGTCGCGCATCTGCTCGACGTCGCGCCTCGATATTCTTTTTTCCTCGCCGCCGCTCTTTCGCGGTACGGCGGATTTCAGATGCGCCTTGTCGCTTACGGCATTCTTACGCGCGGCTCGGGTAGCCGATTCTGCGAGAAGGTCGGTGTTAACTGCCGCAAACGCTTCCTTTACCGAGAGCCCCTTATCGCGATACGCGGCGTATTTTACGGCGTTAGGTATTTCTGCGAGCGAGGAATACTGCGAGCAGGCAGGGAAGAGCGACTTCAGCTCGCGAAGGTCGTTCTCGGCAAGAGCGGTATACTGTGCCTCTCTCTGCTTAACGAGAGCCTTCGCACCGTCGAGTCGCGCGACGAGCTCCTCCTTGGATACGCCCTCTCCCTCTGCGGCAACCTTGATTAGATTGTCCAGCACGTCATCTCCCTCAACACCGATAGTCTTGAGAGCGGCCTTTGCATATTGAGTTATGCTCGCGAGGCTCTCACGGAGTTCGTTTTCGGTGTCGGTCGGCTTTCTTGCCTCGGGGGCTTCGCCCTCTTCGTTAGGCTTGCCGTTCTCGGTGGTATCCGCCTCCTCGGCGGGCTCCTCGCCGTCCTCGGAGTCGTACTGCTCCTCGGGGGCGTCGTTAGGCTCGTCGGGGATTATGATATCTCCGTCCTCGTCAAAATCGAAGCTATCCTGCTCATTCGGGTCGACGTCCCCGTCGTTCTCTGTGCCGAGCACCTCTGCTTCGTCTTCAGGGCTGTATTCGGGAGAAGTCTCCACGGTGCCCTCTGTGATTTCGTTCCGGTCGTTCATTTTTTACTCCTGTTTGATTTTTGTTTTACTTTTTACCCTTCTTAACACGAAGGTCGTCACCGGTTACTACGGTAGACTTAGGCTGTCCCTGGGACGTATTCTTCGGCGCCTTGATGTGGCCGCCGGCATTGGTTGCATAGGGGTTGTTACCGATTTTCATCCTCTGAATTCTCCTTTCCTGAAAAATAAAAAAACAGAGCCAAATTAACCTCAATAGGCTTAAATGGCTCTGCCTCTATGGGCTCTGGCTCTGTTCTTTTTTTAATATTGGTCTTGCCTCCAGCTCTAAAAGCTCGCGGCACCTGCCGCACCTAAAGGTCAATCCCGAAACTATGCTGTCGCGCTTGAGCTTCACGTGTGGAACTACCCACCTGCAGCGAGGACAGCGTATATCGGTTACCTCTGTGTGCTCTGTTGGGAAAATGTTAACCATAAGCACCTCCGTATATATTATACCACAAACAAAAGTGCTTTTGGTCACTATCTTTTAGCGTTTTTGGGATTATTTTAGGCTGATTTTGTTACCCTTGACGGTAAAACCGCACGCCGCGGCGAGCTCCGCCTTTTCCTCCCTCGTAATCTTGAGCGAGAAAATGTAGCGAAGAAGCGCCTTTTTCGCCGCCTCTGCGGTACGGTAGCCGAAATCTCCGTCGGACAGGGAATAGCCGCGCGAGGCGAGAAGCAAGAGCCTCTCTGCGCGGGGTATATTCCCGAGCGAATTAATTGCCGCGACGACCTTCTTCCGACGGCTTCCGCTTACCGTCTTGCCGTTCTTGTCGGTGTCGGCGGTGATGTCGGCGGTAGCGAAATAAAAGCGGTAATAGGTATCCCAGTCAACGCCCGCCGAGAACGTGCTTGCCTTCGCATACACGCTCCCGTTATACTCTTTGAGCGCGCGCTCTGCGCCGAACACTATTCGGGTAATTTCGGTCTGCCGTAATTTTTCCTCGGTATTTTCGTCATACTGACCCGCCGTCTTTTCAATAGCGGTGCAGTAATCCTCATAACCGTTTAGAGTGCTTCGGTAGAGCTCGTTTATAAGCGCCTGTACCACGCGGATTTGCTCGAGCTTCTCGGCGGTCGTAAGGCTTGATTTTTGTATTTTCGACTTCTCGTCGTATAGCTCGCTCACAGCCTCTTTAACCTTGTTGAGATACTTAACCCGGTACTTAGCGCTTACAACGCCGTCGGTCCTCGCGTACTGTGCCTCCTCGTAGAGCTTATAAAACTCGTCGGAGAGCTTGTTTTGACTCGTGGGGTCGATGACGAAGTTTGCGGATATAATATCCTTTTCCGCCTTTTCGGTGGTGGCGGGAAGGAGAACATCTCCTATAACGCCGCTGTACTGGTCGATAAGGTAGTGTATTTTCTTAGGAGAGTAGTTGAACGCCTTGCCGAGTGCTATCGCGACGGAGCTCGTAGACTCGTCGTACCTCTCGCTCGGTCTCGTGTTCTCGAACTGCGCCCCCTCAATAGTCCCGCCGTACCAGGTTACGTTATTTTTGACGTCCCTTATAGGTGCTATGATTGAGCGCGAGAAATTTTCTACCGGGGTAACGTTCGATATTACGCTATCGAGGTAGTCCTTCCAGTCCGCGCCCTCTCCTCTGAGCTCCTGCGAGGTCCTGTTGACAAGGCCCGAGAGCACCGCGGCAACGCGGCCCTTCGGGATTTTAATAAAGCTGTCACCCGCACGGAAAATATAGTTGTTTTCCTTATCGCTGTCGCGCAGCTCCTTGTAGTCCTCGTCATCGTCGAGCAGCATCTGGTTAAGCATCTGTGGAATAACGCCGACAATAGCTGCCTTAAGTGCGAGAGTCAGGTAGGCCTTAAACATCTTCCTCGGGTGCTCGACGTCGTAGGCATCGGTGAGGTTTCTAACCATCTTGCTCATACCCTGTATCGCAGGGTTAAGGAAGGGAATAGCCGTCTGATTAAGCAGCTTCGTCACCTTGCCCGTGCGGCCGAAGTTGGTCGTTACGTCTGCGGCATCGAGAATCGCCTTTTCTACGGTGTTTCCCGCCTCTACCGAGCTTATGAACTCGGCGAAGCGCGGGAGCTGCTCTACGAACATATTAGCGCGCTCCATAGAGGTTATGAAGCGGATAAACTTGTTCTCCGAGGCGGCAAAGCCCATCTTGGTAATGCCACCCGTAAAGCCCTTGTTGTACTCGAACACGGTGTTGCTTAAGCCGCCACCCGCACGGTAGAGCTGCCACATAGTGTCGTTAGAGAGTATAAATTTTATCGCTCTCGCGTAATTCTTAACGAAGGATTTACCGTATCTGGTATTAATGCCCGCATCCTGAAGGTCCTTAATGGAGTTTCTTACGAGGAAAAAGGGGTTAGCCGAGGTAACGAGCCGCTTAAACAGATTATTCGCCGCGGTCGCCGCCTTAACGGGCAGGGTATTATCGTAGACCTTCGAATTAAAAGCATCGAAGCCCGCGAACACCTCGCGCGAGACGGATACTGTAACCTCCTCGCCGCCCTCGTAATAGGTGATTTGGTTGCTTAGGCGCTTTTTCTCCGAGCCCTCGATGGCCTCGTCGGACGTTAGCCTTCTTCTCGATAGCTCGGCGATATGCCCGTTCTCCTTGCCCTTTGCCGCCTTCGCGAGCGCTCGTGCCGTACGATTGTGTGCCGCGGCGCTCATCGTCTCCTCGACCATACGAGAAATGGATATTTCAAGCGGTTGCAGCTCGGAATAGCCGCCCCTCGCCGCTCTGATACCCTGCTTGACCTTTATATTGAACTTTCCGCTGATACCGCGGCTCCCCTGGTTCTGCTCGTCGCGAAAGGTGGGGACGTAGTGCGGGTATTTATCCTTAAGGTCGTTGTAGAGCTTCTCGTCGATGAGACCTGCATCGAGCCTCTCTCTTTGAAGCGCATCGAGGAATTTATACAGCTTCTCGGCATACTCCGCCATCTCGGGAGCTGCGGCGAAAAGCCTCTCGACCTCGGCGCGGCTCTCCTCGGCGGTGATGGGAACCATCTCGCCGTCAACCTCTTTACCGAAAACGGGCTTATTTTCCTCGGGCGTGAAATTCTGTATTTCCTCGCGAAGCCCCTTAGCCGCCTTGTCGAGTGCCGCCTTTTCAGCTACGAGCCCCTTCTTCTCGTTAGCGAGCCTTTGGATTTCGAGCTGTGCCGCTCTGTCGCCGACCGCACGGAGCCGAACCTGCTCGTCGTAGATAGCCTTTAAGCGCTTCGCTATTTCCTCGAGGCGCTCGGTTACTCCCTTTAGCCTCTCGAGGTTAGCCTCGTTTCTTGCTATCGAGCGCTCCTCGAGCGACATTCGGTCGATATTGTGCTGATGGAAGAGAAGCATTTGCCAATTGTTGTAGTAAATATCTCCGCGAGCCTTAACCTCGCCGGTAATAGTCGCGAGGCCGTCACCAACGCGAACGAGCTTACCGTTTACGTGTATGTACTGAACGTCTCCGAGCATAGTCTGCGCGGCGTTTGTAGATGCTCTCATCTGCTGAACGAGCTCCTCGACGTTATCTACACCGAGGGCCTTGCCCGCCTTCTCGATACCCGCCTGCTCGTTGGTGAAGAGAATCTGTGTGTTGAGAATTCCCGTGGATAGTGTCTCCTTGCCGCTTTTGTATATGCCTTTTGCGGTCCTTCCGACCCCCTCGCTCTTAATTTGCTCGGTAATCCGTCCGAGCCAGCTCTCGCCGCCGTACGCGGTAGAGATATAGCCGAGCGAGGTGTCTTCGCTCGTGAGGTCGAGGGCATAGCGCTCGTTGGAAGAATTTTTCGAACTTTTTTCGGGAAAACTATTGCTTTTTTGCTCGGTTTGGGGTATACTATCAGCGAAAGGTGATTCGTTCAAATGCGACGGCACTCTGTTGCCTGAACCTCTTTGCGAAGAGCCTTTCTTCTTTTTTGGGTAAATTCGGATATTACCGTCTTTTCCCAGCAAGCTCTCCACATATCCCGTGTCTGGCTCAAATGCAGTAACCAGCACCTGATAAAAACCGCCATTATAGCCGTTGAGGTACTCAGGGTTCTTGTTTTCCCCAATTTCGAGTACTGCGACGGCTTTTGTCTTTTCTGCTGTCTCGAACTCTACGACCTCGACATATCTTTCGTCTGCAGATTGGTAGATAATTTGCTTCGGGTCGTCCATAGCTTTGATAAGGGATATGACATCGTCTACGGTGAAGTCGTGAGCTGTGCCGCGCTTTTGCTCCAGCGCCCACTCTCTCTGAGACGACATCATCTGACGAGCCTTGTCGACGTTGAGAATTACGGGCAGGTCGTCTATTGTCTTTCCAAGGCTCTGTGCCGCTTCGATGAGAACGGACGGCGTATTAACTCTTACAGGAATATATGAGCCGTCCCTGTATTGCTTATTGAAGGCGTTATCGAGAAGGGTTCTTACATCTTGCTCGGTCACCGACCTTGCATCGACTATTCCGTCTCCAAGAGGGAGCGCAAATCTTGTATCAGTATCAACATCTGTGTTCGTTTTAGTAGATGATTTTCCGTCATTCTTCCCGCTAACCTTCATATTTTCGCTATTCGTGCTCGTTAGCGCATCGGAATTAGCCGCGAGAGCCTCTATCATAACTCCACGCTCGCTATTCTTGTAGGCAGCTAAGGCATCAAACATTTTCTTGTAGAGGTTTCTGTATTTGCGTGCAGCTGAGGCAAGACGGGCATCATCGGAATATGCGGTAACGGCACCGCCGAAGAAGGAGAGGAATTTATCCTTAAGGCTCGGGCTCTCGCCTACGAGCTCTCGCATAAAGCCCTCGTCGGTAAAGCACTCAACGAAATGAGCGCCAAGCTCCTCGAGGATTACCTCGTCACTCTGATTACGGTAGGCGAGCTCTATTCTTTCAGCCTTAGTGAGCCTGTTTTTTCCGTCAGGAGTGTCAAGATGCTGTGCGGCGGCGTAAACGACCCTCGCGAGCGCCTTCGCGCCCTGACGGCTATTCTTTAGCCCACCAAATATAGCGTGGAATGCCTCGTGACCGAGAATGCGAGCGGCAGAGCGAGTTCCGTTCGGGTTTATTACTATTCGCCCCGTCTTAACGTCATAGAGGCCGTCAACGGTGACGGTCTTCTCCTTTCCGTTCTCGTCGAGCTCTGTGCGGATGCACTTTTTCTCGCTTATCTCGATATCCAGCCCCGATTTAGCTGCCACGCGAGCGAGGAGAAGAGTATCGCTCTCGCTAAAGCCCCTGGTCTGTGCCTGCCTTATAACCTTTCTTACTCTTACCTTATCCTCGTCGGGCAGGGAAGAGTATTCCTTGACGTTCTCCGATGCGAGCTTGTCTGCCGCCTCGGTCTGCTCCTGATACTTGGTTTTCTTCGCCGATTTTGCAGTTTTTTCACCGCTTTCGGAAGAATTTTTGTCAGAGGGGTTGATTTTTTCGGCGTTTTGGGGTATACTATTAACGAAGACATCGTTTTCTTGAGCGTAGCCCTCATTTGGTTTGGGGCGCTCGAAACCGTTAATTCGGTTTGCGGTGTCTTTTATTTTTTTCGTAATATCGTAAATGTGGTAACTGCCATCGTTTATTGCTCTCCCCACGTTAAGGTAAACAGGGAAGGTTTCATCACCGTATTTGACGTGAGCCTCATAATAGCGAAAATAGTTGAACTTGTTATGCTCGACTTGTGTGTCTTCTGCGTACGGAATAGCATTCTCGACTATCTCCTTGATTTTTGCTATTTGAGATGTTTTGACATCACCAGACTTGTTAGCAATATGCAATGCGTCACTCTTATCTACGACAGCCCTCTTCCCGTCGCTGAGTGTGATTGGCTGTTCCCCGAGAGCGCCAAGAATATACTGCTGAATAATTTTATACTTGCCGGAGCCCGTCGTTTTGCCTATTGCTCGGGTCAGCTCGCTATCATTACTCAAATCTATTACGTTTCGACCGGCTCTCTTAGAAGAGACCACACCTTCGGTAACTGATGCGGGCTCTGCCATATTGCCATTAGTCACTTCCGCCGTCACCGATGAAGCAGCTCTCACCGCCTCGGCTCCCGTGCCCTCGTGATAGTTCTCGAGTACCTCTCTTGCTTCGGTGTAGGAGAGCTGCCTCGTACGCTGCTTGCTGTTGTAGTCGTAGATTGTATACTTCGCATTCTCGCGCAAAATACCGATATTATTAACACCGTCATTATACCGCGATACGCCGTCCTTGAAGTTCGGCCTCTGCGGTATTTTTTTATTTGCGGGAGAATTTTCAGCCTCGCGGAAGGCGAGGGCCTGTCTGTGTCCCGCCCGGTATGCCTCGCCCTTGCGGTATTCGTTGAGCCTTGCGTTCAGGTCCTCGGGGGATACGTCGTTCCAGTCCTCAATGCCGAGAGCCTCGGAAACGGCACGGATTTCGTCCTCTGTTGCCGTCTCGACGAATTTACCGAGGTCGTAGGAATTTATATTTCTCTCGCCCGAGCGTACTGCCTCGGCGTATTTACGGGTATTGAGCGTGAGCTCGCCAACGGCGCGAGATACCGCTACGGTACGCAGGGCAGAATTAGTTCTGAGCGCCGAATTGACGGAGCGGGGGTCATTCGGGTTATATCCCTCTCGTAGCGCCTCTGCCGTGATTTTTATGGCGTTTCCGCTCTCGTCTGTTAATTCGGCACCCGCAAACTGCTCGGCGAGCTGCTCTGCATTCTGTGCCGCGTATATAGCGGAGCGGAGTATAGCGGGCTTTAAGGGCGCGAGGGTATTCAACTCCTCGAGCCTGCCGAGCATGCTCCTCTGCTTGACGGTGGTAATCTGACCGCCCGTCTTCTCGAGGCTCGCGCGGAGCTCCTTCGCCGTCTTCGATATTTCGGCGTAGGTGTCGTCACCCGTCTTATGCTTGTCCTCGTATTCGGCGAGCTTCTCCGAGAGCTGTATAACACCCTCGGCGCCGCCCTCGTTTACGATAGTATTGCCGCGGCTCGTATTCTTCACCGAGGTTATACCCGTGCGCGCACCGCCCATAATGAGACCCGAGAGACCGCCAACGAATGCGGAATAGGATATCTCCTCAATGCTTGCATTCTTTGCGTTCGGGTTGTACGTAAGCTTTGCGTATTGCGGGGCGAGAGCCTCGGCGAGTCCTTCCTCAAATGCCTCGGAGAGAAAGTCTGCACCGAGCCGTGTAAGCACCGTCTTGCCTATCATCTGTCCCGCCTCTGCCGTGCCGCGCTTGGCAATAGACTTCACTATTCGTCCCGTGCCCATACCGATACTCGCCGTCAGCTTTTCTACGAGCGCCTCAGTGCCGCCGACGAGCGCACCGTAAGTAAATTCCTTGCCCGTGAGCTTGCCCGTCTCTCTGTATGCTTCCTTCGTCGCATTACCCGCGGCGCCAAGGCCCGCGGTTGCTACCGATGCACCGATGCCAATGCCGGGGACAAGGGCGGCAGCTATCGAGGGCAGGGTAGAGCCGATACCGCCCGCAACGTCGCCCGCAACTCTCCAGCCGTCGCCGGGGTTGAACCACTCCTCAGGGTGAGAGTAATTGAGCCAGTCGTCCTCCATCTGCCTCTCAGCCCATTCGTCCTCACCTATGAGCTTTGCGATTCCGGCGGTAGTGTAGTCCCATATGCCCTCGAGGCTCTGCAGAGCGCCGAGGAGGACCTTTTCTCCGAGATATCCAGCGCCGCCGAGAATACCGCCGTTATTCTTCTTTACCTCGGCCGCCTTTTCGTTGCTGTATACGTTTATAGGTACGGGGCTTTTTTTCGTTGCGGAAGAAAACGAACTGATTTTTTTACCTGTATTTGTATTCTTGCCAAAGCTTGATATAATGTTGTTTTTTGTCAAAGCAAATGAACTTGACATTTCGCCTCCTAAAAATTGCAATTACCCATTTCCGTAGATAACATTTAAAATGTTGTTTGTTAGATATGATACATACGCCTCTTGAGTGTCGAATTTTACGCGGTCGCTATAATAATATTTACCATCCGCTCTTTTTCCCAAATCCGCTACCTTGTTCATGCAGTATGTCACAATTTTTGTTGCTTCGGCTTTGGAAAGAGAATGATTTTCGATTAGAGGCCTGTATTTTATCCCGTTGTAAATATTCACATCAAGAGCTAAAAATGTAAGATGAGCGAGTCGCTCAACATAGTCATCTCTCGTAATTGCGCCTGCATTGTGTGCGGTGGCAAGTAGCGTTTCGGCATTGTCAAAATCGCCGGAGCTTAAGTAAGATGAAAATTCAGAGCTGATAACCGATATTAACTCGTTCCTCGTACTCTCGTCGGCATTATCCCAAACACTTTTTATATCCTCTGCACTAACCTCGCCGTAAGAAATGCTCTCCTTAAGTACGGAAAGCGCATAGCTGCCCGCGGCAGATACGAGGTCGGAAATTTGCTCCTCGCTAAGCTCGAAAGCGCCGCCGAGATGCTTCGCACCGTCTACATCAAGCTGACCGCTTATTGCAAGCTCCATAAGGGCCTGGAACGCGCCCTTTTGGTTTTCGCTTGCGCTATTCGCCTTGGCGGTAGTAGCCTCGGAGACGAGAGTGTTTATCTGTCCCTCGTCCGTTATTCCATAGCTCTTAGCGAGTGTTGCAATCTGCTCAGGGGTATAAGAGCCGCTCATAGCGTAGCCGAGAAGGGTATTATAGGTTTCCGTCGTCCTCTCCCCCTCGGCCTTATTGATAGCGGCGGTCGCCTGCTCCGTAAGAAGCGTAGCCTGCTCGGTAGAGAGACCGTAAGAGGCTGCCATAGCGGAAATCTGCTCAGGGGTATAAGAGCCGCTCATAGCGTAGCCGAGGAGAGTATTGTAGCGTGTTTCGTAATCCTGGTCGAGAAGCCGCTTTCCGTCCTCGAAGTTCTTATCTGCCGCCGCCTTTTCCTGCGACTCGAGGACCTTGCCCGCCTGGATTTCTGAGCGGTTTTGTGCATACGCCTGCGATGCAATATAATCGGCGTATCCGCTTCCTGTAAGGCCCATCTGCGCGAGCTTCTCTGCATTTTTACCGTACGTAGCCTTGTTCCTGTTGTAAGCGGCGTTGGATTCAAGCGCGTTTCTTTCGCGCGTGGCCTCTGCCGCTTTATAGCTGCCGTCCTTTATGCTTTGAAGATATTTAAGGGCCTCTGTGTATTTTCCCGCGGTCTCGGTCGTGGCCTCGGGCTCGGTGGTGCTCTCTGGGGTGGGCGGCTCCGCGGGTGCTTCAGGCTTGACGGTTTCCTCGGGGGTAGTCGCGGGCGGCTCCGCGGGAGTTCCTGTCTCGGTCGGAGGCTCGGTCTCAGTCGGAGGCTCAGTCTCGGTCGGAGGCTCGGTCTCGGTCGGAGGCTCAGTCTCGGTCGGAGGCTCGGTCTCGGTCGGAGGCTCAGTCTCGGTCGGAGGCTCGGTCTCGGTCTTGTTTGAAATCTCAGGGGTGGTAGGAGTCGTATTTTCTGTCGAGGAGCCTTCACTCGCGTGATGACCTCCGTCTTTATAATCGGGAATCCCGTCAATGTTTGCGCCGTTGTAATTCGGGTCTACCTGCGTAACGTCCATACTTCCGCTGTTACCGCTGTTGTATCCGTTAAAGTTAGGCGGGGTAAAATTCTGATGCCCTTGGTTTTGGGGAGGAGAAGCACTGTACTGTGCAACGTTGCCGCCGTTTAACTGTGTATTCATCCAATTTTCAAAACCGCCCGGGGCCGAGGTAAAAGGCGTGATAATATATTTGTTATCGGTTGTTTCGGTCTTAGCCTTATCAGCGCCTTCGCTCGGCTGTTTACCGCCGTTGATGCCGCCGATATTTGCACCGTTGTAATTCGGGTTAACCTGCGTGCTACCGAAATTTACGGCGTTGCCGCCGGAAAAAATAGAACCTGTAGGCTTGGCGGTGGCGCCTCCTGTGCTCGCTTTACCGCTTAATCCGTAAGCGGATACCTGGCCGCGCATAAATTCCTCGAACGTTGGCAGCTTATATGACAACGTAATAGGCGTAGAATATTTAGCCATTGCTTTCTCCTCCTGCTATGCTATGTAATAAATTCTCGTATGCGATACGGTTACCGAGCTCTTCCTTAAGAGCCGTGTTCTCGGTTTTAACCTGCTCCGTCTGAGAGCTTATCTGTGCTCTTATACGGTCAACCATATCGTGAGCACCGGGGTAGTGTGCTTTTTCCATCGTGAGCCAGAATATAAGCCTTGTCGAGAGCTGATTCGGGTCTCCGAAGGCGCCTGACTGAAGATTTTTGCGCGCCTCTTCCCAGAGAAACTCGCGGTATTCCTCGTAGTTTACGCCCTCCTCCGCGGAAATAATAAAATCGTCGTTGTAGTAGTAATCGCCTGTATCGAGGTCACGCTCCACAAAGTCGTAACGGAGAAAGGCGTAGTTTTGCAGCTTGCCCTCTGCATCCTTGTATATAGCGGGGCGAGGCTCGTCGGCATAAGCGAGGTAATATTTGAAGATAATTTTATATATCTCGGCATACGCCGTGCATTTCATCTCTCGCTTGGATTGCAAGCGGCCCGCCGATTGCTGAATCTGCAGCTTCTTCGCCACGCCGCTCTGTGCCGAGCTGTCGTATTGCCCCTGGAAGCTGTTTGAAATTCCGAGTATTCTCTTCGCGTGGTCGTAGAGGCGCTCTGCCTCTGCTATGTCCTTCGAGATATCGGGCGTGGTATCTATTTTGCCGTACTGAGCCATGCTCTCGCCCGGCTTTATCTTGATAACCTTACCGAAAATCGAATTGCCTACGGATATTGAAGCATCCTCGGGAATCACGGGAGTAACACCGGCGCGTAACAGCTTTTGCATTATGCGCGTTTCCACCTTGTTTATTGCCTGCTGCTGGGGTCTCACAAATTCACAGTCCGACTGACCGTAGAGGCGCCCTTCCTCCGAGGTGTTCTTCCTGATTACGATGGGGAGCCTGTCGGGCATATAGTAGGGAAGCCTCGTAGGCTCTTCTACGGGGATTCTTTCTTCCGTTAAATGCGGCAGAAGGCTTTCATCAAACACCATCATATTAGTCTCTGCATTTATGGCGTTTGCCTTCCGCGTGTCATAGACGTACTGTCCGTTCTCTATCTTCTTTGAGAGCCTCGGCAACAGGGAGCCGTCCGAGAGCTTTATATCTCTCTCGAGCTCCTCACAATCAGAGCTCTTGAGCTCGTAGTCCTTATCGCCCGCATCCTCGCAGGTGCAGACCTCCTCTCGCTTTCCGCATTTTTTACACACACGGCGTTTTCTCGCGTAGTAGTCGTCAATGTCGAGCAGCTCTACGTCGCCCGCCCAGACGTACTGACAGACCTTACCGTCGTCGTTTTTGTAGTAGCAAACGACAATTTCGGCGGTATCCTCGTCGGCTATCTCGTCCTCGGCGGCTGCCTGCGTGGCGGTATCCTCGGATACACCGTATCGGCGTTCTATATCCTCCCTCGTGGTGACGAACCTCACAAAGCAGTATTCCATGTCCTCGACTCTGAATATGTTAGGCTGTCCTACGAAATCGTTCGGGGATATACAGGACACGCGCACACCGCCGACGGTGTTGTGAGTTACGACAGATTCGTCCCACTCTATGAGCCACACAGAGCCGCCGTAAATGTAAGTATAACGCTCGTCAATGTCGTTCATCTCCTTGAATGAGAGCTTTTGCCGTAGGGCATTTAACAGTGTTTCAACGGTGCGGGCGCGGCGCTCGTTGAGCTCCGAGTACATCTCGGGAGAGGCGACGGGGGTCGGTATGTTGTTCGCCACCTGGCTCTCGATAAATTCGTAGGTGATGTTTCTAACGATATCGGCCGGAACGTCCGAGCCGTCGATTGCGGTATCTCCCTTATATTGCTTCAGGTGCTGCTCGAGGCGGGCTCTGTCCTCAGCGGTTTTTGTCCGTGCATCCTGGTAAAGCTCTTGGAAAAAGGCGAGCTTCTCGGCCTTTGGTACATCAGAAATTTTCATAAATATCAGGTTCTCCGTAAATTAATCTTATTTGTGCTCTTTCTTCCTCGGTTCCGTTCATATAATCCTCGAGGATATCGGGGCGGTAGCGCGTGCGACGTGGAGGCGGCGGGTCGTTCGGCCGTGTCCAGTATATAGCAAAGCCGCGCAAAGCATCGGGAGCATGCGTTATATCGTGGGGCTCGATAGCGCAGTCGGTGGGCTTACGCTTGTCACGCTGCAGTGCGGGGAGACAACGAATAAGCTCGGTGCAGGTATTGAAGATGTGAAGCCTTGCGTGGCCGTTTGTATCGGTAGAGAGCAGCTCCTTGATTGATAGCCACCCCGCCTCTCTGTTATTCGATGTCTTTGTCAATCCGAGGCCGCTGTCATAGAAGAGCGCCGCCTTGCTACGCCCCGTCTCCTGAGAGCGCGACCACAGGTCGGGGGGCGCGAGGGTGGAGTATATCTTTTCGTCTGCCTGGGTATAAGCGAGTATTTTTTTTGCTCCGGCGCTTATCGGAAGGTCGCTTTCGCACAGCTCGCGGTACACGTACACGTCACGCGTGGAGCTGACGGCAACCCAAAGGCAGGCGAGACGGTCAAGTCCGTAGTCGATACTTCTGTATTTACGCCAATCGGCAGGGATTTTAAAGGGCTCCACGACGTGCCGCTCTCTTGAAAACTCGTTAAAGTACGTGCCCTCGAGGATATTCCACTCTCCGTATAGCAGTGCTTTTTTGTCCTTCTCGGGTAGAGCCTCGAGGCGCTTACGGTAGTCGGGGTCGCTCTTCATCAGCGGCTTGTTGTCGGTAATCAGCGAGGGAATGAATATTCGTGTAATGCCGCCGTCTCCGACAAATTCGGTATTTGGCGGTGACGGGTCAACGAAGCGCTCCTTTACCCAGGTGTGACCGACACCTCCGGGGTTAGTAGAAGACTTTATTTGCTTCGGAAAGCTGTTAGCACCTCTCACTCGCGATATAAGATAAACGTACTGAGCCTCGGTGAAGTGTGTCAGCTCATCAAAGCGGATAACGTCATACTCGGCACTTTGGTACTGATAGACGTCGTTTTCGGTGGCACAGTAGCCAAAATCTATTATTGAGCCGTTCGCAAAACGCCCCGTATGCGACGATGCGTTAAAGCTCCATATGGATAGAGGGTAGAGCGACATTACGGTTCTTATAATGGATTTATCCAGCTCCGCGAAGGTCCTACGTAATATAAGCTGCTTTGAGCCGGGATACTTGAGCGCGAAGAGAAGTGCATCGATAACCTGTCCGTAAGACTTGCCGCCACCCGCAGCTCCGCCGAAGAGGACCTCGCCCGCAGAGGCCTTTATAAACTCGCCTTGCTTACGTGTTATCTGAAGCTTTATTCCCGGCATTATCGTTCTCCTCGTCGAAATATGAAATTTCAACCTTAAAGGCGCCATTTGCGGTAGCATTAATTTCTTGCTCGCTCTTCTCACGCATTCCGTGGTTATTTTGGAGCAGAAATTTAGCCATAGACGGGTCGTACATTCGGTTTAGGCCACCGTTGCAAAGCCTGTCCTCCTGAATCTGCTTACATAGCGCGTAGGCGTTCTTGAATTGGGGGTACTTGTCTCGCCATCTCTCGAGCGTTTCAATAAGCACTCCGATACTTACTCCAAAGCCGGCAAAGGTGGGGAATGCGTGCTCGGAGGATAGAAAGTAGTTAATCATCTGCTCGGGATACGATGCACTGTATTTACTGGAAGAATCGTGTCCTTTTTGGAATCTGGTATTCAGGCCGACAGTATTCCCGGGGAGAAATTGACCGTTATCCGCTCGCGGTTCTTTTGGCTGCTTCTTTTTGCTCATAGTAAAACTCCTTTCATAATCCAAAGCAAAAAAAGAAGAGCCATGTACATCATATCGTGTACTATGGCTCTGACCTCAATGGGTATATGGCACTTTGATTTTTATTTGGTTAAGTCTATTATACCACAAACAAAAGTGCTTTTGGTCACTATCTTTTGCGTTTTTCACATTTTTACCTATCGACACGAAAAAAACACCGATTTTCTCACAAGAGGGAGAGAAAGAGAGAGTGTTATATAATAAAAAAACCATTTAATCAATAGCTCTCTTTTTTGTTTTCTTTTTGGGTTCCTTTTTCTTTTATTTGTTCTCTGTCAGCAGGGAATGACGGAAAATGAGCAAAAAACTGTGAATATTTTATTAACGCACAAACTCTAAAATAAAATTTCGAGGGCGAAATGTTAAAATCTCGTTCTGTGCCTCGTATGAATAAAAATTTGATGATGTTTGTTCCTAAAATGTTCCTAAATACAACACAAGCACAAGATATAGTGCAAATCCTACGAGGACGAATACTATATTTAGTTATATTTATATTCCCGTCGCTTGCTCCAACAGAAAAGGGCTTCCGCAGGGAAAGCCCTTTTCTGTTGGAGCAAGCGACACTTTCGACCCGCTTTCGTGCTTTGCACGAAACGGGTTCGCAACATTGCTCCGCCCTCTCCCGTGGAGAGCTCGTAAGGCGGAGCAAATTCTCGTCGCAAAAGGGCTTCCGCAAGGAAAGCCCTTTTCTGTTGGAGCAAGCGACTACCATCGAACTCGTCGTTGCGCGAAGCGCAATGACGGGTTCGTAACATTGCTCCGCCCTCTCCCGTGGAGAGCTCGTAAGGCGGAGCAAATTCCCGTCGCAAAAGGGCTTCCGCAAGGAAAGCCCTTTTCTGTTGCCGACACCATGCCTTGATTTTTTCATTAGGCTGTGATATACTGTTTATGTAATACTTTGCACAAACAACTATTAATATTGAGGACTTATATGAAGAAGATAATTACTTGTTTTTTATTCACATCTTTAATATGCGCCATTATGTGCGTAACACTACTTGCATCCTGCAATAAAAAATGTGCTGACCACATCGACGAAAACGGTGACGGTGTTTGTGATGCTTGCAGCTTTGAATACGAGCTTGTTTTCAAGCTTACAGCCGACGAATCGGGATACGAGCTTGACAGAGTCGGCCCGGGATACAGGGGCGGCGACGTTGTTATTCCCGCAAAGTACCAAGGACTCCCTGTCGTAGAGATTGGCTACGATGCATTTGAGAGTGAATACAAGCTTACCTCTGTCGATATTCCCGATAGCGTAGTGAGTATTGACGGTGATGCATTTGAAAGTCAGACCGCTCTTACAAGCGTGAACGTAGGAAAGGGTGTCGTTACTATTGGCGTAAGCGCCTTTGAGAACTGCACCAACCTTAAAACCGTTGTAATAAGCGACGCTACCGAGTACATCTATGCAAGTGCTTTTGAGGGTTGCACATCACTTGAAAGGGTTTCACTCGGCAAGAATGTAAAGGAAATTACCGGTTCGGTATTTGAGAACTGCACAAGCCTTAAAACCATTTGGGTACCCGCTTCTATTGAAAAAATGGGTTCGTGGGTGTTCAATGGAAATAATATGACCAATATTTACTTCGGCGTAGCTGCTCCCGGTGAAAATTGGAATGAGAAATGGGCAGAGGGGCTTAATGAGGGCGCAAGTATTTATTGGACAAGCGCGGGCAAAATAAAGCTTTCCGATATATTGCAAAGGTTATCGTACGGATATAACGTAGAAGGCTTGATAGAAGAATATGATTTCTATGACGGAAAGTATTATCTGGCTGATAATTCAGAGGATTATTGTAAATTGTTATCCGATATAGGCGTACCGTACGAAGGGCCATTTGATACTCTTTTTGAGGGAAAGGTGATGCTTTGCTATTTAAGATGTGTCAGCGGTTCGGCTGATTTTATTCCCGTGGATTATTTTTATGATGTGAATACAAATAAAATTGAATGTAAAACGGTTTATCAGCCGGAGCCCGACGTTAACTTTCCTGCGGTTGAGATTTGTTGGTGTGTTGACTTGTTGGAGGTGCCGAGAGAGCTTCTTGAACATCTAAGCTAAGGCTGAAACGTATTTTCTAAAGAAAATTCCCCGTGCAACCCAAAGTTGCGCGATAGTTGGTGGTGTTTTTCAGGGCTTGATGGTAAAATACTACCACGAGGGCGACAGCTGCGGCAGATAAAATGCTACGTATCCACCCCCTCTATTATCGAAAACGGAGGCTCATTACTATGACAATCGGTGAGCGTATTGCAAAATGCCGTAAAGAAAAGAATTTATCACAAGAATATATTGCCGAGCTACTCGACGTTTCAAGGCAGGCTGTATCAAAATGGGAAACTAATCATACAGAGCCGGACACGAGCAACCTTATAGGACTTGCAAGGATTTTTGGCGTTAGCGTTGAATATCTTGCAAACGGTGAAGAAGCACCGCCGAAGGTTGTTTATGTTGAAAAGAATCTTCCCATATTCAAAATTATTGGAATTGTGCTTACCTCTCTTGGCGGTTTATCCTTCGTGCTCGGTGCAATTATGCCTTTTATGCTTGGAATAGGTATCGTCACAGCGGCGTTTGGCATACTGCTAATGCTATTGAAAAAGGACGGCCTTATCCTTAGCGGTATTATCCTCGTGACTGGTGTTGTGCTATTCTTGATACAAGGAATTTTCTTCGGTATCGACGCACCTATTATGTGCTTGATTGCTGCTATCTCGGTTGGCTTACCTATTCTGACTTACGCCGTCATAAAGCTCATAAAGAAGATTAAGGCAGAAGGAACGGTCAAGAGGCTTAAAGATAATCCTACGCTTGTTAAGAGAATCATTATTGTAATCGTAATTGCCGCAATCGTTATTACAGCTATCGCTGTTCCGGCAAGCATCGCAAGCAAAAAAAGAAGGAATGCTTTTGAAAAGGCTAAATTCTTTTCTTCCGAAAGGCTCTCGGAGTTTATGGTAGAGGGCTTGCCTGCGCCGACGGATATTGATTGTATTAATTTGAACAGCGAAACAATTTTATTTGACACCGATTCAGATGAATTTCACGAATACCTTGAAAGCGTTTATAACTATTTAATCGGGAGAAACTTTAAGTATCTCGGAACACGTGGCGAGGTTATATACGCCGAGGGAGAAGCGAAACAATACGCATTTTTACCGCACGACAAAGGCTACCATTACGGTGCGTATAAGCACTCAGGGTTTAATTTAAGCGGAAATCCCGATGCCTATTACTTTGTTTTTAGTAACAGCATAAAGAACGAGGAAACGGGCGAAAT
>JAFVQW010000009.1 GCA_017504605.1 Clostridia bacterium | reverse complement strand
GGTATGCTTTGTTCTGGCGTAGAACTTGGTGTATCTGAAGATATGTTCCCAGGTGCTGGCTACAATGGACTCCTTGTGCTTCCAGAAGATGCTGAAGTGGGTGCAGATGTAAAACCTTAACGAAGGAAAGAGTGCCCGCACCTACCGCCGCACCGACGTCGAGCTTGCCGTTAGGCTTCTTCGGCGGATTTGCAAGCGGGTTCTCTATATAGCTCTTAACGTTTCCGAAATAGTCACCGACGGCGATAATCTTCCCCGCCTCGCCGTTGCCCGAAAAGGTAACGGTAACGGTATCTCCCGCCTCGGGGAGCATGGTTCCTATCATAGAGGTCGCGGTAACCGTCCTGCCGAGTGCGGCGGTAGCCGTGGGCGAGGTCTTATGAGACTTACGCATATCGTTTATCATCTCGCGCGAGTTGATTACGAGCACCCTCGCCGAGCCGTCGCGCGTCATAGCGCGGAGTATTGTTGATTTCTTGTTTTCCATATTTACCTCGTTATCAGTTCTTTATGCATCTCGCCGCGATATATATGCGCTCGGCATCGTCGGTCGCGGGGGTAAAATCAAAATCCGAGTAGGCACCGATAAATTCAAAGCCGCAGTCGGAAAGCGCGCGGCGAAGCGAGCGCAGAGTATACATACGCTCGGTATCCATATCCTCGCTCCGACGGTAGCTGCCGTCGCTCCCGCGCTCGAAGAGCGTTATATAGAAGTCGCAGAGGCGGCTTCTTTGGCTATAGTCGTTCTGCCATACACAAAAGCTATTCCCCTCCTCCGAGACATAGGCTCTGTCGGCGTAGATACGCTCGAACTTGCCCCGACCGTTCACGTCAAAGATAAAGAGCCCGTTCGGGATAAGATAATTGTGCACAAGGCTAAGGCAGGCGCGAAGCTCTCGGGGCTCGGTCAGGTGATTGATGCTGTCAAGGCAAGAGACGGCAACGTCGACGGTGCCGTAAAGCTCGAAGTCGGTCATATCCTGGCAAAGCCAAAGTATTTTATCTCCAAGGCCCGCGCGCTCAGCAGAGCGGCGAGCCCGCTCGAGCATCTCGGGGGAAATATCAATTCCCGTCATATCGTAGCCGCGCCGAGCGAGCTCGATAGTCATTCTACCCGTCCCCGACGCCAAGTCGAGAACGAGCTCGGGTCTACCCATACGGTACTCGCGCTCTATGATTCTCTCAATAAAATCCGCCCAAGCCGAGTAATCCAATTCACCGTTTACGGCATCGTATATCGGGGCGATAAGGTCGTACATCATTACTTCTCTACCTCGCTTTTAGGCTTGTAGTTAAGAAGGAAAATGCCGAGGCTGACAAGAAGCAAGGCAAGAACGAGATTAAGAGGCTTGACCTGCCCCTCGCCGGGCATAAAGATTTCGGAGAGTATTACGCCGAAGACGGGAGTCATAAAGGAGAATACCGCGATTTTCGATACGGTATTGTATTTGATGAGGAGACCCCAAAGCGCGTAAGCAACGGCTGAGAGAAAGGAGAGATAGGTAAGAATTGCAACCGCAGTCACCGAGCCAAGCACGATTCTGCCGCCGAGGACAAGTCCGATAATTATCATAACCGCGCCGCCGAAGATAAACTGATATCCGCTGATAACGACGGTGTCCTCATAGGCCGAATAGCGCTTCACAAATAGCGTCGAGAAGGCATAGAAGACGGTCGAGAGGATAACGAAGCCGTCACCGAGGAAATTCATATCGAGGGTGAGGCCCGCGAGATTAGCCACTACGATACCGGAAAAGCCCAGAAGAACAGCGATTAGTTTTTTGAGAGTGAAGCGTTCCTGCCTAAAAATAAATGCCGAAATCAAAAGAATAAAGAATGCCGAAGCACCGCTTGCGATAGTACCCTTAACGCCCGTGGTGTTGGCAAGTCCTATGTAAAAGAAGACGTACTGAAGTATGGTCTGAAAGAGACCGACTACCGCAATTCTGCCGATATTCGAGGGGCGCGGATAAAGCACCCGCCGCTTTGTGATGCTGTATATCACGACGGTTATAATACCCGCGAAGAAGAATCTAACGCCTGCAAAAAGTATAGTAGAGGGCACGTCTCGTACAGGGAGAATGTGCTGATAGCCAATCTTTATAGCGGGCGTTGCACTGCCCCAAAGCGCCGTGCAAAGAAGCGCACCGAGCACTATAACTATCGGGTGAGTAAAGAATTTTGTAGCCTTATCGGTCATTTCAATCTATCCTTTTTGGGAGTGTAGTTTAGCATAACGATTGCAATAGTGAAAAGAACGAGGGCAAGAGTGATATTGAGAGGCTCGAAGCCCGTGTCGTTCGGGAAAATCATTCTTGAGAAAAGAACGCCGAAAATAGGTGTCATAAAGTAAAACACCGATACTCTCGTTACGGGGTTGTACTTGAGTAGATAGCTCCAGATTATATACGCTACGGCAATAGACACCGACAGATATACGAAAATTATCGCGGATGCGGGAGTATTAAATACGACTTTTCCTCCCGAAATAAGTCCTATAATAATCATCACTGCGCCGCCGAAGAGAAACTGATAACCCGTAATAACCATGGGTTCCTCACGCTCTGAGCAGTGCTTCACAAGAACTATCGACACTGAATAAAAGACCGCACTCAAAAGCACGAAGCCGTCGCCGAGAAAATTCACATCAAGGGTAATCCCCTTAAGATTTGCTATAACTATACCCGAAAATCCGACAGCTACCGCCAAAATCTTTTTCGGCGTGAGCCGCTCCTGCCTGAAGATCAAGGTCGCAAAAAGAAGGTCGAAAAACGGATTTACACCGCTCGCTATTGCCCCCTTAACCCCCGTGGTGTTGGCAAGGCCTATGTAGTAAAATACGTACTGTAAAACCGTCTGAAATCCGCCGATAGCCATAATCCCGCCTATGCTCGAGCGTGTTGGCATGACAATCCTACGCTTCAGAATGCTGTAAAAAGCCACAGTTATTATACCCGCGACGAAAAACCTCGCACCTGCGAAGAGTATCATCGACGGTATATCCGTGCTCGGCAAGGAATAGCTGTATCCGAGCTTTATTATCGGCACAGCACTTCCCCAAAAAGCCGTCGTAATAAGCGTTCCCAAAACAACGATGAGAGGGTGGCTAAAGAATTTTGCCATTTTATTCGATTCCATTTTCTTATCCTCTTGTTGCGAAGGCAGTATATCCCTCCGCCGTTAAACTCTCGGCAGACCTGTCGGCCGCCTCCTCGGTATCAAATATTCCGTAGACACTCGGTCCGCTGCCGCTCATAAGCGAGCGGGAGGCACCAAGCTCGATAAGGCGCGAGCGAAGCGCCGCAGCCCCGGGGCAGGCGGGTAAGACCGCCGCCTCGAAGATGTTGTAAAATCCGGAGAGCTCCGTTCCCTCGCGTATAGCCGTAAGCAGCTGCTCAAGCTCGGCGGTATTCGCGCCGTCGAAGCTCGGGAAAAGCTCGTCGAGCTCGGCGTATGCGGCGGGGGTTGAAACGCGCTCGTGCGCGGTGGCAATTACCGCAAAGAAGCTCTTCGGCGACGGAAGTCGGGTAATAAGCTCTCCCCGCCCCTCGCAAAGCGCGGTGCCGCCGACAAGGCAATAGGGCACGTCACTGCCAAGCTCGGCAGCGAGCGCGAGAAGTCGCCTGTCCGTAAAGGGGCGCTTATACAGTCTGTTAAGCGCGCGAAGCACGGCGGCGGCATCAGACGAGCCACCCGCAAGCCCCGCGGCGACGGGAATACGCTTATTCAGCGTTATTTCTACATTATCCGATATGCCCGCGCTATGAAGGAAGCGCTCTGCCGCAAGCGCGGCAAGATTCTTGCTATCCGTCGGGAGACGTCGGTTACCGAGGAGTGTCAGTCTGACAGAGCCACCTTTGCCCCGCCCCACTCGCGCGGTTATCTCGTCACAGAGTGAAACCGAGTGCATAACGGTGCGGATATCGTGAAATCCGTCGGCTCTCTTCGCAACTACGTCGAGAAAAAGATTGATTTTCGCGGGTGCTTTTTCCTTAACCGCATTCATCTCGGTCACCTCCTTTATAAGCTTACTGAATTATTTTACCACACTTGTCCGAAAAAAACAAGGCGGAACTAAAAATATATCATATATAAATATTTTTAAAAGGGGTTGACAAGCGGTAAAATTTATGATATAATTCTTCGGTAGTTCGGGTAAACGGTACCCGACTCCTTGCCGCCGGAGGCGGCCGAATGACCAAAAGGAGGTAAAAATCAGATGGAAAAGAAGATTTGTTCTTACGAGACTCTCTTCGTGCTCAACGGTACTTATACCGAGGAGGCTTACAAGGCTCTTGAGGAGAAGTTCGTAAACCTTGTTAACGAGAACGCTACCGACGTCAACGTTAACGAGTGGGGTAAGAAGAGACTTGCATATCCTATCAATGACATCACTGAAGGATACTACGTTCTCGTTACCTTTAAGAGCGAACCCAGCTTCCCTCTCGAGCTCGAGCGTGTGCTTGGAATCACCGAAGGTGTATTCCGTTACATGACCACCACCGCTCCCGAGAAGGCAGCTAAGGCTGAGACCCCTGCCGTTGCAGAGGAAGCAGCTCCCGTCGAGGTTGAAGAAGCAACCGAGGCATAAACTAAATTTTTGAATTTGGAGGCGGAACAATGGCAAGTTTCAATAAGGTTATCCTTATAGGCAACATGACGGCAGACCCCGAGCTCAAGCAGACCACGTCGGGCACCTCCGTATGTAGCTTCTCTATCGCGGTAAACCGTCGCTTTGCTAAGGCCGAGCAGGGCCAGCAGAGCGTTGACTTCATCAATATCGTAACCTGGAGACAGAGCGCGGAATTTGTCAGCCGCTACTTTAAGAAGGGTAATCCCATTCTTGTCTGCGGTCAGCTCCAGACAAGAAGCTGGACCGATAACCAGGGACAGAAGAGATATGCTACCGAGGTAGTTGCGGACGAGGTTTCCTTCGTCTCGAGCGCTGCCGGCAGTGCTAACGGTGCTGCACAGGGTGGCAATACTTATACTCCCGAGGCGTACGGTAACCCTACCTTCAATAACACCGCGAGCGGTGGATTTGAGGAGCTTCCGAGCGACGATAGCCTGCCCTTCTAATTTGGGCGGAATACTCTCCGATGTAAGACTCACTGCATCGGGGTACAGAAATACGTGAGTCGGAAAGGTTTTGGACTATTCAAATGGATAGAAACGATACACAGCGTCCCTTCCGTCCTATGCACAGAAGAAAGAAGGTTTGTATCTTCTGCCAGGACAAGGTAGACGGCATTGATTACAAGGATGTTGCAAAGCTCAGAAAGTTCATTTCCGAGAGAGCAAAGATCCTCCCCAGACGTGTTTCCGGCACCTGCGCTCTTCACCAGAGACAGCTTACCACTGCTATTAAGAGAGCACGCCAGATGGCACTTCTTCCCTACGTTTCCAACTAATAGGGATAAATACAGATTAAGGGCAACCCGACCGGGTTGCCCTTTTGTTTTGTATGGTACAGAGAGTCAGACAATCAAATCCTCGAAATATCCGTGATAGGTGAAGTCGAGAGTTGATGACGGGAAAAGGAACTTATAAAGCTCAGTGCAATAGTCGTCAGTCATCGATGCCATATAGTCAACGACTATCTGGTTCGGCTCGGTTTCGATATACGGCATCGCGGGTGCATAGTGATTGCCTGTCACAAAGTCAATATGATGCTTGTATATCGGCGATGACTTGACACCTCCCTTCAAGTCGGCAAGCAGCTTATAATACATTCTCTGCATTATAGGCTTAACGCGCTCGTCGAGGACGCGCGCGACCTTATCTACCTTATATATAAGGTCATAGTTGGCACGCTTAGCCTCCTTCATACCGAGGTAGTGCTCCTCGTCCATAGTTATATACGGCTTTCCATAGCTGTTCTCGATGATGTTGACCTCAAGATTGTTGATAATCTCGGGGTTTACGTTGCCTATTCCCGCATCGCCGAGCGAGGCATCGGAGTCGATAAGCTTCGCCCGCATCGCATCCTGCCTATCCTTGCCGAGATATGCGATAATATCGCATACGCGGACAACGCAGCCCTCGAGGGTCGAGGGGATAATGCGAATGATATTCTGCTCGTCGACGTAGCAATCCTCTACCATTTTATCAAAGGCGAGAAAGTCGGGCATCACCGAGGGGCGATACTCGTGCATCTCAAACTCGCCGTTATGCGTGATTATGCCGTCGAGGGTATCAAGCGTTAGGTTGTGCGGGAAAATACCGTCGAGCACCCTTACGCTATGCACGTTGTGGTTAAAATATCTACCCGTCTCGGCGTGATACACCTCGCTGATATATCTCTCGCCCGCGTGTCCAAAGGGGGTGTGTCCGATGTCGTGGCCGAGAGCTATCGCCTCGATTAGGTCAAGGTTAAGGTTAAGCGCCGAGCCTATCGAGCGCGCAATTCGCGATACGAGCTGAACGTGGAGCGCCCTTCTCGTTATATCGTCGTTCTTATAGAACGAGAATACCTGCGTCTTATCGGTATACCTGTTGTAGAAGGGGCTGTGCATTATCTTGTCAACGTCGCGCGCGTATGCCGGGCGCCATACCGACTCCACGTCTGCCGTAGGGTCGCGACGAAGCGCCTTCGCACTCGAGGCGGCAAAATTCGGTCTTGTATTATTTTTTATATCTTCCCGTATGCGCTCGGTGAGCTCGGGAGAGAGCTGCTCATAGTTAGGCATTGGTCCGCCTCCTTTTTTATTTCATTATATCATACGTTATATATAAATGTCAACGAGGTTAAAAAGAAAAAACCTGCCGGGTTAAGCAGGTTTTTTAAAAATTTATGCCATAGTATTAAACTTAAGAGTGAACGCGGACCTCTTGTGAGCCGCATTGTTCTTGTGAAGGATGCCGTGAGCAACTGCCTGGTCTACCTTCTTAACAGCAAGCCTGTAAAGCTCGGAAGCAGCAGCCTTATCCCCTGCATCAACAGCAGCATTGAACTTCTTGATTATGGTCTTAAGCTGACTCTTAATCATCTGGTTCTGAAGCGCCTTCGCCTGGTTTACAAGAATACGCTTTTTAGCGGACTTAATGTTTGCCATTATAAATCTCCTTTTATTTTTTGCAATCCATGCTCTGCGTAACAAGTACGGCTGAGAGGGTCCGTTAATGCCTGCTTTGCACTCTGATTACTGTTTTATTCCAACATTTAAGAATTATATCATCTTTCTTTATAAAAATCAAGTCTTTTTTTAAAAAAATTTATTTTTTTGCTTTTTCTATTGACAAGCGGGATATTTTCTGTTATACTTGTAAAGTAATTTGCTTTACAGCACCTAACTGTGAGGATATATGTTCGAAAAAAATCTCCGTCTTGCCTATTTGCTCGACTTCTACGGCGACGTGCTCGACGAGCATACGAGGGCGGTTATGAAGGCATATTACGATGACGACCTGTCTCTTGCAGAGGTTGCCGAGGGTGTCGGCATTTCGCGCCAGGGTGTTCGTCACGTTATTAAGCGCGGTGAGGAGCAGCTCATCTTCCTCGAGGAGCGGCTCGGGCTTGCGGCATTCGGCGACAGGCTCGCCAAGGCTGCACAGCGCCTATCCGAAATTCGAGAAAAAATCGCCTCGGGAGAGTGCGACCCCGCGGTCGTCTCCTCGCTTGACGAGATTGTCGAGGCTATTTCAAACAAGGGTTAATTACGGTCATTTCTGCGGAAGGAGGTCTTATGTTCGGAGGACTTACCGAAAAGCTCGCTAACGCTTTTAAAAAATTCAGAAACAAGGGAAAGCTCACCGAGGCCGACGTCAAGGAGGGTATGCGCGAGGTTAAGCTCGCACTGCTCGAGGCTGACGTTAACTTCAAGGTTGTCAAGGACTTCATTCGCGCCGTCACCGACAGAGCGGTCGGCAGCGAGGTGCTCGAGAGCCTGCTTCCCGCACAGCAAATAGTTAAAATAGTCAACGAGGAGCTTATCAAGCTTATGGGCTCCGAGGCGGCTAAAATCAATATCAGTCCTAAGCCCCCGACGGTAATAATGATGGTCGGTCTTCAGGGTGCGGGTAAGACCACGCACTCGGCAAAGATTGCCTCTTACTTCAAGGGCAAGGGTAAAAGCCCTCTCCTCGTCGCCTGCGACGTATACAGGCCTGCGGCTATAGACCAGCTGAAGATTGTCGGTGAGGCAGTCGGCGTTCCCGTTTTCTCTATGGGTGCCAAGCTCTCCCCTACCGCGATTGCCAAGGCGGGCGTTGAGCACGCAAAAAAGAATGGCTACGATATGGTCCTTATCGATACTGCGGGAAGACTGCATATCGACGAGGAGCTTATGACGGAGCTCGTAAATATCAAGAGTGCGGTCACTCCCGACGAGATACTGCTCGTCGTTGATGCTATGCTCGGCCAGGATGCCGTCAACGTCTCGAAGTCCTTTAACGACCTGCTCGACATTTCGGGTGTCGTTCTTACGAAGATGGATGGCGACACGCGCGGCGGTGCGGCGCTCTCGGTCAAGTACATTACCGGTAAGCCGATTAAGTTCGTCGGCACGGGCGAGAAGCTCGATGCTCTCGAGCTCTTCCACCCCGACAGAATGGCATCGAGAATTCTCGGTATGGGCGACATTCTCTCTCTTATCGAGAAGGCAGAGGCGGCGTACGACGAAAAGAACGCGAAGGAGCTCGAGCGTAAGATGCGCGAGCAGACCTTCTCCCTCGAGGACTTCCTCGAGCAGATGCGCCAGCTCAAGAAGATGGGCAGCCTCGACCAGCTCGCGGGTATGCTCCCGGGCTTTAACGCCTCTCAGCTGAAGGATGCGCAGCTTGATGAGAGCCAGATGGCTCGCACCGAGGCTATTATCCTCTCTATGACAAGGAAGGAGAGGCTCCGTCCCGAGATTATCAACGGCTCGCGGCGCAAGCGTATTGCAAACGGCTCGGGCACGAGCGTTGAGGACGTCAACCGTCTGCTCCGTCAGTTCGAGCAGATGAAGAAGATGATGAAGCAGTTCGCCGGTATGGGCAAGCGTAAGGGCTTCCCCGGCGGTATGAGGCTTCCCTTTTAAGTAAAATCAAAAATAAAAATATATAATTCTTTTGGAGGACAAAAAAATGGCAGTAAAAATCAGACTTAAGAGACTTGGCGCGAAGAAGAGCCCCTTCTACCGTGTGGTAGTTGCAGACGAGCGTTCGCCCCGCGACGGTAAGTTCATCGAGGAGATCGGTTACTACAACCCTCTCACCGATCCCGTTGACATCAAGATCAACAAGGAAAAGGCAGAAAAGTGGCTCGCTAACGGCGCTCAGCCCACCGAGACCGTAAGAACTCTTCTCAAGAAGTCCGAAATCATTAAGTAATTCCATACAAACAACGGAAGGACCTAAAGATAATGGAACTTAAGCAGGTATTAACCGATATCGCTCGCGCTATTGTTGACAATCCCGACGCTGTTAATGTAATCGAAGAGGTTGACGGTGACGATATAGAGCTTACGCTCACCGTTGCTGAAAGTGATACAGGTATGGTAATCGGACGTCACGGCAGAATTGCGAAGGCGATCCGCCAGGTTATGAAGGCTGCGGCTAACACCGCCGGCAAGAGAGTAACCGTAGAAATCAGATAAGAGAGTGCCCTCGGGTGAATTATGCCCGAGGGCCTTTTCTTTAAGAAACGAGGAAAAAATGAAAAAATATATAATGGCGCTCGATGCCGGTACGACGAGCTCGCGGTGTATTCTATTCGACATAGGCGGAAAAATCGTAAGCATGGCACAACGCGAATTCCCGCAGATATTCCCCCGCGAGGGCTGGGTCGAGCACGACCCTATGGATATATGGTCTACCGAGGCCGCGGTCGCGGCCGAGGCGGTGCTGAAAATCGGCGCGAGGTGGGACGAGATTTACGCAATTGGAATCACCAACCAACGACAAACGACGGTGGTCTGGGATAGGAAAAGCGGGCAGCCGATTTGCAACGCAATAGTCTGGCAATGCCGCAGAACCGCCGATATATGCGAGGCTCTTGCCAAGGACGGGAAGGAAGAATTCATAAAGGAACGAACCGGGCTTTTACTCGACCCGTACTTTTCTGCCACGAAATTACAGTGGATTTTAGAGAATATAGACGGCGCGAGAGAAAAGGCTGAGGCGGGAGAGCTATGCTTTGGCACCGTTGACAGCTGGCTTATATGGAAGCTGACGGGCGGGCGGGTTCACGCAACGGATTACTCGAATGCCGCGCGGACGATGCTCTTCAATATACATACTCTCGAGTGGGACGAGGAGCTTCTCTCGCTCTTCGGTGTTCCCCGCTCTATGCTCCCTCGCGTTATGCCCTCGGCATCTCTTTTCGGCTATACCGATGCGGCGCTCTTCGGCGCGGAAATTGCCATTGGCGGCGTTCTCGGCGACCAGCAGGCCGCTCTCTTCGGTCAGTGCTGTCACTCGGTCGGCGAGGTTAAGAACACCTACGGCACGGGCGGCTTCTTGCTTATGAACACGGGAGAACGCCCCTATATGACGGCAAACGGACTTATAACGACTGTCGCGTGGGGTATCGGCGACGAGGTTACCTATGCTCTTGAGGGCTCGGTATTTACCTCGGGCGCGGCTATTCAGTGGCTTCGCGACGGGCTCGGAATAATCGATACGGCTCCCGAATCCGAGAGCCTCGCCGCCTCGGTCCCCGACTCCGACGGCGTTATGGTGGTACCTGCCTTCTCGGGTATGGGTGCGCCCTGGTGGGACCCTTACGCTCGCGGAATGATTATCGGTATAACGAGAGCAACCACGAGGGCTCATATAGCACGCGCAACGCTCGAGTCGCTCGCATATCAGACGGCGGACGTCATTGACCTTATGCAGCGCTCGCTCGGCGAGAAAATCACGGCTCTGCGCGTTGACGGCGGTGCAAGCGCTAACTCTCTTATGCTGAATTTTCAGGCCGATATTCTCGGCGTACCTCTTCACCGCCCCGCCTGTATCGAGACGACGGCGCTCGGTGCGGCCTATATGGCAGGCCTCTCGCTCGGCGTTTATTCCTCTCTTGCACAAATACGCGAGAACCATAAAATCGAGTGTGAAATCACTCCCAAAGCGAGCCCCGAGTGGCGCGAGGAGAAAATCCGCGTGTGGCGCAGAGCCGTAGAGCGCAGTCTTGGGTGGATTGAATAAAAAAAGAGTGAGGCCTCTAAAACGAGACCTCACTTCTTTAAAAGAAAGATTTATATTCCTAAATGCAACAGCAATGCTTTATTGCTTTTTGAATTCGCGCGGCGCGCTGCCGCGATACCTCTTGAAAAGCTTAGTAAAATAGTTGGAGTCGGTGAAGCCGACGCGAAGAGCCACCTCGGTTACAGAGAGGTCTGTATTCTTTAAGAGCGCCGACGCGCAGGCTATGCGGTACTTGTTTATGTAATCGGTGGGGGTCATACCCGTCGTTTCCTTAAAGAAGCGACAAAAATGATATTCCGAGAGAAAGAAGCGCTCGGCGAGTCCCGCCGTTGTAATGTGCTCGGCGTAATGCGAGGATACATAGCTGATAATCTCTGATATCCTATGCTCTCGCTTACCTCTTGAGATAAGAGCACTTCGCTCCTCGGTATAATTGCGTAAAAGGTGACAAATCAGCCGATAGGTGAGGCCCATAATCTCCATATCGGAGCCCGAGCCCGAGGCAGTATGCTCGGCAAGTATTCTAAGCATAGTATCCGAAACAAAGGGGTCGTCGCTGATATAGCTCCTAAAGCTTGGGCAGGTAAAATCGACGACGGAGAAAAAAACAGGGGCAATCTGCACGCATATCAAAAAGCAATTCTCACTCATCTCGGTTGCGTGAATTTCGTTAAAGTTAACTACGACAAAATCATCCTGCTTCGCCTCGATGCGCTCGCCGGAGTGAATAACGAGGCACTCACCCTCCTTCACGTACAAAAGCTCTAAATGCTCGTGTCTGTGAAGCGGATAGTCGGGGGTATTATCGGTCTTCGGAGTAATCGGTTTTACTCTCACGGGACGTTTTTCCGACGGAATAGGACTTTCCAAAAAGCTCTTATTTTCCATAAAATCGCAAAATCCTTCTATTTTTAGGCAATTGCATTATAGTTTTTATTCTGTATTGATTGTATAATAAAATTAGAAATATGTCAATAGATAAAGGAGGTTTCCCATGAAAAGACAGGAGCTTATGAGCTATATAGGCTCGGTTGAGCAAATAGGCGGTATTCGCGAATTTACATTTACCGACGGACGCCAAAGAGGCGTTCGGGCTATAGAGATTAATACCGGAGAGGTATGCTTCACCGTTCTTCCCGACAGGTGTATGGATATTGCAAACGCATACTTCCACGGCTCGGCTGTGAGCTGGATTTCCAAGACCGGAATTACGGCTCCCGCGTTTTACGAGAAGGACGGCTTCGGCTGGCTTCGCGGCTTCTACGGCGGTCTTATTACCACCTGCGGCCTTGACAACATCGGCGGCCCTTACGACGACAAGGGGCTTCACGGCAGAATTGCCAACACTCCCGCGGAAAAGGTCTCGGTAAATGCCAAGTGGGTCGGCGACGAATATATTATGTCGGTATCGGGAGAAATGCGTGACAGCGTGGTATTCGGCCAGAACCTCGTTCTTAAGAGAACCATTACCGCAAAGCTCCTCTCGGCGGAAATATCGGTAACCGATACGGTGATAAACGAGGGCTTCTCACCCGAGAATTTTTCTCTTTGCTATCACTGCAATTTCGGATATCCGCTCGTATGCCCCGAGGCTAAAATCGTCAACGTTCCGAATGAGTATGCCGATATTACACCTCCCGCTCACGGCATCGCCGAGGAGTGTATTCCCGTTAATTACGAGGGCGAAGAAATTACCGTCGGCATCGAGAACGGTAAAATAGGTGCATACATCACATATAAGACCTCGACGCTCCCCGACTTCCTCATCTGGAAGATGCTCGGCGAGAGTGAGTACGTCGTCGGTCTTGAGCCGAGAACGTCATCGCTCGGCGGCAAGAGCATTATTGACGAAAAGAAGTACGTAACGATTTCCCCCTTTGAGGAATATACCACCGAATTCAAATTCGACTTCAAGGATTTAAAATAAGGAGAAACAAATGAAAATCTTATTTATCGGAGCGCATCAGGACGACAACGAGTTTGACTGCGGCGGCCTTGCTATGACCTATATCGACCGCGGACACGAGGTCAGATTCCTCAGCGTATGTAACGGCTGCGGCGGTCACCACATTCTCTCTCCCGAGGAAACCACGGCCACAAGGGCCAAGGAATCTGCGGCCGTTGCCGAGTATCTCGGTATTACCTACGACGTATGGGACTTCGACGACTGCTCTATCGTGCCCGACCTTGAAACCAGAAGGCGCCTCATAAGATACATAAGAGCCTTTGCACCCGATTTGATTGTCAGCCACCGCCCGAACGACTACCACGCAGACCACAGAACGGTAGGTCAGCTCGTTCAGGACGCGTCCTATATGCTGATAGTTCCCCACGAGTGCCCCGACGTGCCCGCAATGAGAAAGACTCCCGTTATTCTTTATAGCGGTGACTACTTCACCAACCCGCCCTTCAGGCCCGATTTCGTATTTGACATTACGCCTTATATCGAAAGAAAAATGCATATCGCCTCGCTTAACGTTTCACAGGTCTTCGAGTGGCTTCCCTATACCAACGGTGAGACCGTGCCCGAGGGAGAGGCGGAGCGCCTCGCGTTCCTGCGCGGAACGGAGATAGACGAGAACTCGACCGACAAGGAGGTTCTCGCGGCGTATCCCACCCGATATGTGAAGTTCGCGAAGCCCGCGGCAAAGTGCCGCAAGGAGCTTATCAAGAAGTACGGCAGGCGCGGAAGAAAAATCCGCTTTGCGGAGATGTATCAGCTCTGCGAGTATAGCGGAGCGATTACCGACGAGGTAAGAAAAGAGCTCTTAGTTTAATTTCTGCCAAGCTTTATATTCAAAAAATAACAAAAAGCGTTGGAATTCCAACGCTTTTTGTTATTTTGCAAGCTCGTTAGACAGAAGCACGAATTCCTCGGTGGAGAGCTTCTCCCCCCGTATATTTTCGTCCTTACCGATTGCGCGGAGCGCCTCGGCTATTTTCGTCTTGGTTAATTGCGGCATATGCGCCGAGACGGCGTTAACGAGTGTCTTTCTCCGCATCTCAAAGGCCGCGCGGATAAGCTCGCGGAAGAGCTTCTCGTCGACAGGCTTATATTTTGGCTCGCCGAAAAGGTCTATACGGACGACGGCGCTGTCAACCTTAGGCATAGGAATGAAGCAGCCCGCGGGCACCTTGAAGAGCCTGCGCACGGTTCCGTAATAGCCGAGAACGGCGGTAATGGCGCCGTAGTCGGAGCTGCCAGCCTTAGCGGCGAGGCGCTGCGCAACCTCATTCTGTACCATTACGGTAATAGTCGAGAAGCGCACTCCGCTCTCCAAGAGGCGCATAAGTATCGGCGTGGTTATGTAATACGGCAGATTTGCACACACCGAGACGGGTCTGCCCTCTGCATAGCGCTCTACGAGCGCCGCGAGGTCTATCTTCATTATATCGTCGTTTATAACGGTAACGTTATCGTACTCGGCAAGTGTCTTCTCGAGCACGGGGATAAGTCCCCTGTCAATCTCAACCGCCACGACCCGCCTGTATCTGATTGCGAGCTCCTGGGTTAAGCAGCCGATTCCGGGGCCGATTTCGATAACGAGCCTATCGGCATCGTCGGCACAACCGTCGGCAATATCCTCGGGGATAAGACGGTTGGTCAAAAAATTCTGCCCGAACTCCTTCCTGAAGCTAATCCCCGCCTCAGCCATAAGAGCACGAATTACAGAAAGATTACATAAATCCATAACATACTCCAAGCAAAGAATAAAAAAGAGAGAACCGACGTTCTCTCTTCTTCAGTGGAGCTGGTGACCGGACTTGAACCGGTGACCTGTTGATTACGAATCAACTGCTCTACCAACTGAGCCACACCAGCACACAACTGCCTAACTATTCTATCATTTTTATTTAAGTTTGTCAAGAGTAATTTTTAGATTTGTGCAGTTAAATTTAAAAGCCGCCGCGAAGCAGTGCCAAAGGGCACAAAATCAGCACCGGCGGCGGCTTTTAGCTCCATTTATGAGACCGTCGGACTAATCAACAATTTCACATCGTGCTCGGGCATTGTGAAGGTGTACTCCCAATACTCGTCTGTGACGGCGGTGCGCTGAATCTGTTTGCCGCCGTCTATCCAAAGCTCCGCCCCCTCGCTCTGCGGCTTTATCCGTACCGTGACTTCCTTACCGGGTAAAGAAAAGGCGGGTTGATTTGGTAGTATCATATCTGCAAGGTCATCGCCCCAGACATTTTCTACGTATTCGATGCTATAGGTTGGATATTTGTAACCCTCCGAAACGCTTTCACGATAAACGGACATAATAGTGTTGTAAACGAACGTTTTACCGTCAATCACGGCTTTGGAGTTTTCTACGCGCTCTATGTGAATTACACAGCACTCGATTTCGCCCGTTTCCTCGTTCTTTATGCTGTTACTAAAAACAAAGTAATAGGCATCGGGATTTCCGCTTAAATTAAACCCTGAGTGCTTATACGC
>JAFVQW010000008.1 GCA_017504605.1 Clostridia bacterium | reverse complement strand
GACCGGAGGCACCATTTCCGCGGATTTAGCTCATTTGGTAGAGCGCCACCTTGCCAAGGTGGAGGTGGCGGGTTCGAGCCCCGTAATCCGCTCCAGGTTTAAAAAAGGCAGTTCCTTCGGGGGCTGCTTTTGTTTTATCATAGAAGCGAAACGGGGCGTCGAAGCCCGCCAATCACTTGAAAAGTGATGCGGGTTCACCAGTCAAGTCGCATAGTCGCGATACGCCTCTCGGTACACTCGAAGCGCCTCGCTCCTTGCTTTGTTGACTTCGCGTCGGAAAAACAGTTATCAACTGTTTTTCCTTGCTCACCCAAAATCCGCTCCAGGTTTAAGAAAGGCAGTTCCTTCGGGGAATGCTTTTGTTTTATCATAGTGCGAGTACGGGGCATCGAAGCCCGCCAAATCCGCGGCGGAGTAATAAAACCAGCTTCGGTATGAGGCTGCTTTTGTTTTATCATAGAAGCGATACGGGGCGTCGAAGCCCGCCAAATCCGCTCCAGAGTAATAAAAGCAGCCTTGGCAAGAGGCTGTTTTTATTTTATCGGTTTTTAGGGGCTTATACTTTACATAACGGTGAAAGTGTGGTATAATATAATAAACAGTTATAAAGAGATTGCCGAAGCTGTTTCTTTGGTGCAAGAACGGTTGTTTAGCCGCCGCGGATATTTATTAAGGGCTCGTGTGTCAAGGGCTTATGGGAAGGGAGGAAATTTGCATGAAAAAACATTATAGAGCTATGCTCGTGCTTTTCGTTGCCATGCTGATGGTTCTCTCTTGCATAGGCTACGCTTCAATCGCCGATTATCTGCATATTTCCGGTGCGGTTACGGCGCACCCGCCGGAACACGACGTTTTCATATCGAGCATCTCGCCAATGGCGAGCGGCGGAACAAATATATTGGGATATTCCGGAACGGTTGTTTCGGCATCGGTATCTACTTATTCGAGTGCGCGCTTTTCGGTTACGGTTGTCAATACGAGCGATAAGGTTTACGTTTTCGAGCGGGTTATCGAGGGTAGCGAGGTTGGACTCGAGGGAATATATACCGGCAGTGATATAACGTGCGAGCCGGTAGATCTCGTGCCGATGGAGGAGATCGCCGGAGGTTCGTCGTTGATCTTTGATTTTATCATAAGAAATCCCAAGGGCGTGACGACTGACGGATACGTCGTTAAGTTTAATTTTGTCGAAAAAAAGGGAACTGAGATTTTGCCGGAAACGCCCGATACCCCGGTTGACCCGGACCCACCGGTTGACCCAGACCCACCGATTGACCCGAACCCACCGGTTGACCCCGATGAACCCTCGGAGGAAGAACTTACCGGTGGTCTGCGCGGCGTCGTTCAGGCGCTCCTGTCGGAGAAAAATAACTGTCTGAACCATGACGATACGATACTTGACGCTGTAAACAGCACGATAAGCCACAAGAAGCGCGGAGACGACGCTCCCGCCGTTCATTGCAGCGTGAACAGCATATCGGGTACGACTATGACGGCTATCGCCGCCTACGCCAACGAGCATATCAAGGATGATGCTGAAAACCTGTCATTTCTGTTCGTGGCGGACGAGGCGAATACCGAAACGAGAATGTACATATATCTTTACTATGAGACCGAATGCGACGGTGCGTCTGCGGGAGACAGAATAACGGTATTTAGGCAGGTCGTTACGAGAAACGGTGACGGCAAATGGATTGCAGACGGTACTTACAAGGGCACCGCCGTTGTCGGCAGATATTTTGGCGGCGGAAACAGCGGTAACGACGTGTGGACTATTGATGCGTATTCCTGGCGAGCTGATGCCGTTATGGTGCAGGAATAGCTCGTGCCGTCGGAAATTAAATTATAACGTAAAGGCTCTCGGTATTGACTTTTTATCCGAGAAGTGTAAAAACAACCTCGGCGCATCTTCGCCGAGGTTGTTTTTTGAGGATTTTATGGAAGTATTTAATTTAACTCTCAGGCAAATGCTTTTGCTGTTTTCATTTATATTGGTAGGGCTGCTTTTAAGAAAGCACGGGGCATCGAAGCCCGCCAAACACTTAAAAAGTGATGCGGGTTCACCGGTCCGTTCGTGTGTCGCCGCCTATCGCCTCGATACACTCGGCTCTGCCGTCTCGCACTCTGCGGACTTCGCGGCAGAAATTCCGCACACCTGCGTGTACGGAATTTAAGTAATAGGTAATAGTGAATAGTTAAAGTGAAAAATCCCAACCCGTGCGGGTTGGGATTTTTGTTTTCGGTGTGGCTGACGCGCGGTGCGCGTCAGATGCCTTCCTTTTGAGAGCCTGTGGGGTTGACGATACTTTATCCGACGTTTACAAGGTGGTCGGCAACTCGCTCGAGGCCGACGATGACCGAGGAATAGTAGGGGCTGACGTCGACGTTGCAGTTGCCCTCGGCAAGGCGGGCGAAGTGGCTGGCTATAAGCTCCTTCTTCTTCGCATCGACACCCTCCTCGAGTGCGGCGAGGGCGGGGAGCTGCTCCTTGTTAAGGCTTTCGAAGGCCTCCTTCGCTATTGCAAACATCTGTGTAACGCTCTCGCGCATAGCGGCGATTTCGCTCTGTGCCTTGCTTGAGAAGGATATATTCTTGCCTATCATTTCGATACCGATTTCGTGGAAATTCTCGGCGTGGTCTCCGATACGCTCAAGGTCGTTCAGCACGTGGAAATACGCGCCTACCGTCCTTTCGTCGCTCTGCTCAAGCTCGCCCGAGAGCTTGATTAAAAACTTTGTGAGGGCGCTGTTGGTGAAGTCGATAATCTGCTCGTTTTTCCTGATGCGCTCGTCGTGCTCGGATGAGGCTGCATCCATCGCGACGAACGAGAGACGGGTGTTCTCCTCTACCAGGCCGAGCATATAATCCATCTCCTTTTTAACCTGCATAAGAGCAACGGGGGGCATGGTAAGAAGGCGCTCGTCCACGAACCTGAGGGAGAGGGTCTCCCCGTCGCTTTTGTCCTTGATAACCAGGGTGGAGTATTTTACGAGCTGCTTCACGAATGGGAGCAGAATGAGTGTGGTCGTGACGTTGAATATAACGTGGAAGGCGGAAACCCTCATCTGGAGCGACATGGGGTCGTCGCTCGGGAACATAGAAACGAGAAGGCTTACGGCGGGCTCCTTGAATATCCAAATAAGAGCGGTGAAAAGGGCCGTTCCTATGACGTTGAAGGTGAAGTGTATAAGTGCTACACGCTTCGAGTTGGCATTGGCGCCGACGGAGGCGAGTAACGCCGTAACGCAGGTACCGATATTGGCGCCGAGGACGATAAAGAGCGCAAGGTCGAGGGGGAGCACTCCCGTGCCGACCATCGTGATAACGACACCCGTGGCCGCAGAGGAGCTCTGTATCAGTGCGGTAAAGATAACGCCTACCAAAATCAAAAGAAGCGGGAAGTTGATTTTAGAGAATATGTCCGTGAACACAGTCTCGACGAGCGGGTTTCCGAACGCCTCCTCGCTGCTCATAACCTCAAGGCCGACGAAGATGAGACCGAGGCCCGAGAAAAGGCTGCCTGAAATCTTGACCCTTTCGCTCCTCGCGAAGCCCATCATAACGCCCGCGAAGGCGAAAAGATACATAAGCATATTGAAGTAATCGTTCTTCAGTGCGACGAGAACGCCCGTAACGGTCGTGCCGATGTTGGCACCCATAATAATCGGCGTTGCCTGCATAAGAGTCATAACGCCCGCGTTAACGAGACCGATTACCATAACCGAGGTGGCAGACGAGCTCTGAATGATAGCCGTTACACCGGCGCCGATACCGACGCCCGAGAAGCGGTTGTTGCTGATTTTTTCGAGCAGGGTCTTCATACCCCGTCCCGCGCTCTTTTCAAGAGCGTCGCCCATAAAGTTCATACCGACGATAAAAACGCCGACGCCCGCAAGAAGCCAGACGAGACTGGAGACAAGCTGCATAATTTCTTCGGGGGATAACATATTTTCTCCTTGTGTTTTCTTAGGTAATGCGGGGGCAAGGCCATTCCGCTAAGCACTATTATATAGGGCTAATGTAAAGTTCACAACCGTCCTCGCGTTAAAAGCAGGTAAAGCTTAAGATTTTGGGCGTTGTATGCACAAAGATTTTGGCGGTGTCTATTGACTTTCTCGTTTTTCGGTGCTAAAATAGGGTGAAATTCACAAGCTGTTTGTTTTTTGAGGATTTTATGCAGGTTTTTAATCATACGCTGACGCAAATGCTATTGCTCTTCACCTTTATACTCGTCGGCTTCCTGTTAAGGAAGCTTTCGCTCCTTCCCGACAATGCGGATACGGTGCTGTCTAAGGCCGAGTTTTTTGTATTCGTGCCGGCGATTAATCTCGTCACGCAGATGACGAACGCTAACCCCGAGAGCCTTTCGGAAAACCTACCTCTTATCTTCTTCGGCCTGCTTTTAGTCGCCGTCTCGGTGCTGCTGGCATATCCGATATCGCGTCTTTTTGTAAATAATTCTTCCCCTAACTCGCAATATACAAGAAACGTATACAAGTACGCGCTTACGTTTGGCAATTTCGGCTTTCTCGGTATGCCGCTTGTGCTCGGAGTGTGGGGGAGCGAGATGCTGTTCAAGTACACGCTCTTCACGTTTTTTCTAACTATTGTTTGCAATACGTGGGGTCTTTTTATACTTGTACCAAAGGACAAGAGCGAGAGTGTGTGGCGCGGAATAAAACGCGGACTTATAAATCCGCCGGTTGTGGCTCTCCTTATCGGAATTCTTATTGGCCTCTTTAATCTTTCGCGGTTCGTTCCCGAATTTCTCCACAGCGCGCTCTCCTCGGCGAGCGCCTGCCAAGGACCCGTGGCAATGCTGCTTGCGGGCTTCGTTATCGGGGGATATAAAATTCGGGATATGGTGACAAACGTCAGAGTGTATATCGTTTCCGCACTGCGACTTATAGTTATCCCCGCGGTGATGCTCGCCGTACTGAGGCTGGCCTCGGCGCCCGACGAGCTTATGATTTTCACGCTCGTTGCGTTTGCCTCTCCGCTTGGGCTCAATACCATAGTATATCCTGCGGCGCACGGAGGAGAAACCCGCACGGGTGCGGCTATGGCGGCGATTTCCCACACACTGTCGGTTATCACGATACCGCTTATGTATCTTATATTTATAGCTTAACGGGTCGGCCCCGAGGGCGTTTTTTGCCCTCGGGGCTCTTTTTGCGAAAAAACTCAAAATGTGTTGCAAAAGGCATTTTGCGGTGGTATAATAGTAGCAGTGAAAAAATAAATAACGGAGGCAAAAATGAGCAAAAACTTAGTTTACGACATTCATGAAAAACCGCCCTTTAGCAAGTTAATCGTCTTTGCAATCCAGCAGCTTTTGGCAATTATGGCAGCTACCATCGCCGTTCCCGCAATTGTGCAGAACGGTATGAGCGCGTCTGCCGCTCTTTTCGGAGCGGGTATCGGAACTCTCGTATACCAGCTTTTTACTAAGTTCAAGAGTCCGGTGTTCCTTGGTTCATCCTTTGCATTCATCGGATCTATGTTCGCAGCCTTTGCGGGTGCTACCTCGACGAGCCTGCTCGGATATTTCGGTCTCGTTCTCGGTGCTATCTTTGCAGGACTCGTGTACGTAATTATCGCCGTCGTCGTTAAGTATGTCGGTGTCGGATGGATAAATAAGCTCATGCCCGCGGCGGTTATCGGCCCTACGGTTGCGCTTATCGGCTTGTCTCTTTCGGGTGCGGCTATTAACGACGTTTTCAGCTACGGTGCTAAAGAGACCTTCGGAACGGCGAGCTACTTCACTATGACGCCTAATGCGTGGGTATCTCTTATATGCGCGCTCGTTACCTTTGCCGTCGTCGTTCTGTGCTCGGTTTACGGCAAGAAAATGGCGAAGCTCATCCCCTTTATCATCGGTGTCGTTTCGGGCTATGCCGTTGCTCTTATATTTACCGTTATAGGTTACGCTACCGAAAACGCCGCACTTCAGATTATTGATTTTGCACCCTTCCGTGCACTCGTTGCAGACGGCGTTACTCTCGCCACCTTCCTCTCTATTCCCGATTTCGCCTTTGTTAAGGCAATTAAGGGAATGGCTGACTTCAACTGGGCTTACGTGGCTACCGTTGCCGTTGCGTATATTCCCGTGGCATTCGTAGTATTTGCAGAGCATATAGCAGACCACAAAAATCTCTCGACGATTATAGACAGCGACCTTCTTGAAGAGCCCGGTCTTCACCGCACGCTTCTCGGCGACGGTGTCGGCTCTATTGCGGGCGCCTTCTTCGGCGGCTGTCCCAATACAACCTACGGCGAGTCTGTCGGCTGCGTTGCCATCACGAGAAACGCCTCCGTGGCGACGATAAGCACCACGGCGGTTATGGCAGTGCTTATTTCATTCCTCTCCCCGTTCGTTGCATTCCTTGATTCCATACCCGGCTGCGTAATGGGCGGCGTATGTATTACTCTCTACGGATTTATTGCCGTATCCGGTCTTAAGATGATACAGAAGGTTAACCTTGAGGATAATGCAAATCTCTTTACCGTATCGGTTATACTTATCACGGGTGTCGGCGGAATGGCTATGGCAATCGGCAAGGTGTTTATATCGGGTATTGCCTGCGCTCTTATTCTCGGTATTATAACTAACATAGTCCTTAACAAATTTAAGAAGCCCGTCACCGAAGAAAAGGCTTCCGAGGAGAATGAAGAAAAATGAAAAGCTACGAAAACGTGACAATATTTAATCACCCGCTTATCAAGCACAAAATCGCTATTCTTCGAAACGAGAAGACGAGCATGAAGGAATTTCGCGAGCTGATAGAGGAAATCACAACGCTTATGACCTTCGAGTGCCTCCGCGATGGCGTGCCGACTGTTGAGTGCCGTGTTAAAACGCCCCTTGAGGAGTGCACGCAGACTGTGGTGCGCGACAACGCCATAGTTATAGTCCCCATTCTTCGCGCGGGACTCGGAATGGTTAACGGAATTCACGTTCTGTTTCCCTCGGCGCGTGTCGGCCATATCGGCCTTTGCAGAAACGAGGAGACGCTCGAGCCCTACGAGTATTACTGCAAGCTCCCCGACGGCATTGAGAACAAGCTCGTGCTCGTCGTTGACCCGATGCTCGCTACGGGCGGCAGTGCCTGCGATGCTATCGAGAGGTTAAAGGCGAGGGGCTGTAAAAATATCAAGTTTATGTCGGTTATAGGCGCGCCCGAGGGCGTGTCCCGCGTAGCCGAGGCGCACCCCGACGTCGAGATTTACGTTTCGACGCTTGACAGGTGCTTAAACGAGCACGGGTATATACTTCCGGGGCTTGGAGATGCGGGAGACCGCCTGTTCGGCACAAAATAGCGGCTTTGGTATTTTGGCATAACCGCAAACGAAATTATAAGGGAGAGGTGCTTTTAAGCCTCTCCCTTTTCTTTGTAGAAGACCGTAGGCTTGGCTAAGGTTGAAAACCTACGGTTTTCTTTTTATTTTCGTTTGCTATCGCCGTTTCCTCGCTCGACGTATTCTTATACGCCTCACGCTCGGAGAACGACGATTTCTGCTCAAAATCCCTTTGCCGCGGCTTCGGTATTTTGGCATAGAAAAACGGCTTGGATTTCCAAGCCGTTTTTCTTCTATTTTACGGTGATTCTTGCTTCTGCCTCGGTGCCGTGTGCCAAAAGGACTATGCGCCATAGACAAGGTCTGCCCCAGAGTCGCTCGATTGCGAGGTCCTCGTAGGGAAGATTGACGTTCTCAACACGCTCTGCCACAAACTCGAGCTCGGGGTTATAGGTAAGCGTTCTGCCCTCGGCAATCTCGAGCTTGCCGGGCTCTATCAGCTTCGGCTCGTCAAGGGTGAGATAGTTGAATCTGACGTCGCCCTCTGCCTTAAGCTTAACAGTGTCGGTGATGCGTGCCTCGCCCTCGGCTATCTGACAGGTGCGTCTGAAGGTAAGGATACCGGCCTCCTCGGGGAATGCCCCGCCAAGCTCCATGGATACGGTCATATTTTCCTCGTCGAAGACCTCGTCCCGCGAGGCGTACTCGAGTCCCGCGCGCTCCTCGTATCCGTTTACCGTCGGAATACTGTGGCCGCTCGATTTTGTGTACCACCTTATATATCTTTCCTTGCCAAAGTAGCCGTTGTTATAGGAGCCGTGGCTCGGGTCGATAAATATAGGCTTGCCGCTATGGAAAAGAACGATAACTCCGACGTCGATGTGGTTGTGCGCCTCGGCGTTCGTTCCGCCCTTCATAGCGAGGAAGAAGCCCTCCGAGGTAATTTCACTCTCGCGAAGAACGGCAATCTTCGAGTCGCCAAGCCACACGGCGCGCTTCGCGATAACCTTTTCCGCCTCGTGAATTTCGGGAGTAATCATCTCTCTGTAGGAAATGTAGGGGTTGTATAACAGATGAACGAGGTTCGGCGTGTTGCTCGCCTCAGCCATTTTACCAAAGGAATAAAGCTCGGGTGAGCCGCACTTCTCGCCGTAGCGCATAATCATCTTGCCGGGCTGTGAGAGGCGGGGTGCGGCGTCGGAGAAGTTGAGGAAGTATTTACCGTCGATATTGACCTTCGAGATATACTCGCCCATATTCTTTACGTGGGGGTGGTCGTAAATCGTGATTTTTCCGTCGGTGAGGTCCTCGATAAGCTCAAGACAGTTGAAATAGTCGCCGGGGGCAGCGGACCAATAGCCCGGTCCCTCGTCGCAGCCGCCGTCTAAGGGATAATATGCGGAGAAGTTGTCGAGCAGGTGCATAGTCTTATCAAGCACCGCCTCGCGCGTCTTCATATCCTCGATACAGATTGCGGTCGCTAGAAGGACGTTTACGACAATATCGGTAAGCCAGTTGTTGCAAACTCCGTTATTCTCGCCCATCCAGCCGAAGGTGTGCTCAAGAAGCGGGCGCACGCCGCGCTGATATACCGCGTGCTCAATTCTCTTCTTTATAACGGGGGATATCTCGTCGAGCTTGTCGCCGAGGAAGTAGTAAACCATTGCCAAGTGCGAGCAGGCGTTGCAGGCGTAGATGTCAAGACCGTGAGGCTGCTCATCCTTATATACGTTCGGCACGCTGTGCTCGGTAGCACCGGGGTTATTGAAGTGCGCGGGCAAAATCCAGGTGCTCTCCTCAAGCATAGCCCAGGCAATGTCGAGTATCTTCTCGATAAATCTGCCCTTGCCCTCGTAGACCTCGGCAAAGGTCATAACCGAGAGCATACGGCGGCGCTTGTGGTGTGCAGGCTCGAAGTTCGAGCGGATGCCCGTCTTCTTAAAATCTCTGTAAAGAGAGAGGGGGAGAAAGGGAATTTCGGATGCGAGTGCCTCTTCGGCTCCCTTCATTATAACCTCGCCGAATTCCTTGGTAATCTTCTTTTCCTTAACGTCGCGGAAAAATACGAATTTTTCCTTCGGGAGAACGAGTCCCTCGGCGCGAATTCCGCGCTCCTCAAATATGCGTATGTTACTTCTGTTGTTCTGTCCCATTGTAAATACTCCTAAATTATTTAACGGTAATTCTTGCCTCGGCCTCGGCGGCACGCTTCTTTAAGACTATGCGCCAGAGGCAGTCTCTTTGCCAAAGGTGCTTGAAGTCAAGGTCCTCGAAGGGAAGATAGGTGTTGGTAACCTTTTCGATTTCAAGCGTGAGGTCGGTGTTGTAGATAAAGCTTCTGCCCTCGGCGATAGCGAGCACGCCGTCCTCAATTATTCTCGGCTCGTCAATCGTGAGGTAGTTAAAGCAAATATTGCTTTCTTCCTTAGCCTTAACCGTGTCGGTGATACGCGCCTCGCCACCAGTGATAGAGCAGGTACGCTTCATCGAGATAATTCCCGCCTCGGTGGGAAATGCACCGCCAAGCTCCATTGTGACGGTACGGTTATCGGCATCGAATATCTCGTCCTTCGAGGCGTAAGCGGCACCGACTCCCTCCTCTATGCCGTTTACCGTGGGGACACTGTGGTAGCTCGACTTCGTATACCATCTGTTGTATCTTTCGTGACCGAAATAGTAGTTGTTGTAAGAGCCGCGCGAGGGGTCAACGATGACGGGCCTTCCGCCGTAGTAGAGAACGAGAGCACCGACGTCAAGGTGATTGTGCGCCTCGGAATTCGTTCCGCCCTTGGTCGCGAGGAAGAAGCCCTCCGAGGTAACCTCGCTCTCGCGGAGCACCGCAATCTTGTTGTCGCCGAACCAAACCGCGCGTTTAGCGAGCACGGGGTCTGCCTCGTGAAGTTCGGGTGTGGCGTGCGTCTTAAAGGAGCGGACGATGGTGTCGGTAAAGAAGTATCTCGCGGGCGACATCTTCGCCGCCATCATTTTGCCAAAGGAGTAGAGCTCGGGCGAGCAACACCTTTCGGCGTACTCCATAACCGCCTTACCGTTAAGCGAAATGCGGGGGGCGGCGTCGGAGAAGTTGACGAAATAGGTGTCGTCTATATTCATAGCCGAGATATATTCGAGCATTTTTCTGACGTGCGGGTGGTCGTATACCTTGACCGCGCCGCCCGTCATCTCGTCGATAAGCTCGAGAGCATCGACGTAGTCGCCGGGAGAGGCAATCCAATAGTCGGGTCCCTCGTCGCAGCTGCCGTCCGTAGGATAGTAGGCGGCGAAGTTGTCGAGATACCTCATAGCGCGCATAACCGTGCTCTCGCGCACCGTGAGGTCGCGCTCGCACACGGCGGTTGCAAAGAGGACGTTAAGCGTGATGTTGGTAACCCAGTTGTTGCACCCACCGCCGTATTCGCCCGTCCAGCCGAACTTATGGGTAAGGAAGGGCTTTGTTGCGCGAAGATATATCTGTCTGTCAATTCTCTTGCAGATAACGGGGGAAATCTTATCGAGCTCGTCTTTAAGAAGAAGCCTTGTGAGAGCGAGGGTTGCCGCCGTGGAGCCGCCGCACAGGTCGAGCCCGTGGCACTGGTCCTCTCTGTATACGTCGGGCACCGCGTCACGGTAGGGAGCCCAGGGAGTGTTGGTGTGAGCCGGCCATACCCAGGTGCTCTCCTCGAGAATTGCGAAAATGAGGTCGGCAATTTTATCGATAAATCTGCCACCCCGCTCGTAGCTCTCGGCAAGAGTGCAGTGCGCGAGCTGATTCCGACGAACTCTCCAGGGGGTCTCGAAGTTAGAGCGCATACCCGTAAGCTCGAAATCTCGATAAAGCGAGAGAGGGAGCATAGGGATAGGCTCGTTAAGAGCCGCCTCGGCGCGCTCGATTATGTGGGGAGCGACCTCGTCGTTCATTCGAAGCTCGGGAAGAAACGAAAAGGGTCTGTACTCACCGTAGGGAATAACCCTTCCTCTTACATCAAACTTACCCTCGTCAAAGGGCCTTATGTTGCTTTTGTTATTACGTCCCATAGCCACTCTCCTTTACTCTACGGTAATTACCGATTTTGCCGCCGCGGCGTGAGCGGTGAGGCGTATACGCCAGAGGCAGGGTCTGCCCCAAAGGCGCTCGATAGCGAGGTCTTCATAGGGGAGATAGGTGTTCTCAACCTTTTCTACTACGAGCTCGAGGCTCGGGTCGTAGGTAAGAGTTCTGCCCTGTGCTACGGCGAGCCTGCCCTCGCCTATCTGCTCGGGCTTATCGAGGGTAAGGAAGTTAAAGCTGATGTCGCTCTCTTCCTTCGCCACGACCTCGTCGGTAACGGTCACACGCTTATCCTCGAGCGCGAGGGTGCGCCTCATAGAGACTATGCCCGCCTCCTCGGGGAACGCGCCCGAGAGCTCCATTGAAACCGTGCGTCCCTCAAGGTCGCAGACCTCGTCGCGCGAGGCGGCACTGCGCCCAGTCGCCTGCTCGATGCCGTTGACGGTGGGTATGCTGTGATAGCTCGACTTCGTGTACCAGCGGTTGTAGCGCTCCTTGCCGAAGTAATAGTTGTTATAAGAGCCGTGGCTCGGGTCCATAAAGATAGGCTCTCCCTCGTAGTAGATTACGAGACAGCCGACGTCCTTATGGTTGTGCGCCTCTCCGTTAGAGCCGCCCTTAGTAGCGGCGAAGAAGCCCACAGAGGTGTTCTCGGCAGAGCGGAAAATAGCAATCTTGTTGTCCTCAAACCATACCGCGCGCTTGGCAAGAACGGTATCTGCCTCGGTAATCTCGGGCGTGATGGCGTTCTTATAGGTGCGGTAGGCGCGTGCGTAGGCGTCGATAGAAGTCTTGTTGAGCGCCGCAGACATCTTACCGAAGGAGTAGAGCTCGGGCGAGCCACACTTCTCTCCGTAGCGCATAATCGTCTTACCGTCCATAGAGAGCGTGGGGGCGGCGTCGGAGAAGTTGAGAAATTTCTTCTTATGTATATTGGCAGAGCAGATGTACTCGCCCATCTTTTTGATAAAGGGGTGGTCGTAAACCTTAACCGCACCGCCCGTCATATCCTCTATGATTTCAAGGCAGGTGAAATAGGTAGCGGGCGAGGCGCTCCAATATCCCGGGCCCTCGTCGCAGCTGCCGTCCGTGGGGTAGCCCGCAGTGTAGTTGTCGAGATATTTTATAGCGCGGTTAACGACGAGGGTGCGAAGCTCGCCGTCCTCAGAGGTGAGGGCCGTGCCCATAAGTATATCCTGTACTATAACGGTAAGCCAGTTGTTGGGCTTGCCGCCGTACTCGCCCGTCCAGCCGTAAGTCACGCTTAGGAAGGGGCGAATTCCGCGCATATATATAAGGTGAGCCATTTTCTTACGGATAGTGGGGGAAATGGCGTCGAGCTCATCCTTTAAAAAGTGGTAAACGAAGCCGAGAAGAAGGCAGTCGCCGCCCGCGTAGAGGTCGAGCGAGTCGAGGTCGTCCTCACGCACGCAGGGGGGCACGGTATTCTTCTTATTCGTCGGGTGGCAGAACATATGAGCGGGGAGCGACCAGGTGCTCTCCTCGCATATAAGCCAGACGAGGTCGGCAATTTTAGTGACGAAGCGACCGCTGCGCTCGGTCATCTCACCGAGCGTGAGAGCGAAGAGCATACGGCGGCGCGTATGGTGGGGCTTCTCCCAGTTGGAGCGCATTCCCGTAATGAAAAAGTCGCGGTAGAGCGAGAGCGAGAGCGCCGGTAGGTCTTGCTCAAGTGCCGCCTCGGCGTCCTTTATAAACAGAGCTCTGTATTCGTCGTTAAACTCCTGCCTTTCGACGTCGTGACAGAGCTTAAAATCCTTAAGTGGCAGAACCTTGCCGTCGGCGGTAATTTCTCTCTCGGCAAAGGGCCTGTATCCGCTTTGTAAAGCCATAACCTAATCCTCCGTATCTTGGTGGCGCAGAGGGCGCCGCCGTAACAATGCCATTTTAACAGTTAATTCTCCCGATGTCAATAGAAACAGGGAAATATTTATTTATTTTTTACGCCTACGCGAGGCCGCCGCGGGCCCGCTTGCCTTGCGAAGAAAAAAGGCTTTTTCCTATTTTTTGCGGAAAAAGCCTTGAATTTATTTGTTTTTTACCATTACGGTACAAATTTACTTGCTCTTGATGTGGAGCGTGGGGTTGACAATTCTGTCGCAGCTCTGCACGTCGGTGCTGCGAAGCGCCATAAGCCGCATGCCGATATTCTCGATAATGTTGCGAGGGGGCAGGGGAAGCGAGCGCAGCTCCTTTGCGTTAATCTGCTTCGACTTCGAGACTATTGAGATATACCTGTCGTAAATCGTCGAATTCAATAGAGCGAATATGCCGAACGCCAGGCGCGCGCACATCTCGCCCGAGGGGTCCTTGGTATCGATGAAGTTGACCTTGTTATGCGTGCTTATGTATTTGTACTGCGGCAGCTGTCCCGCCATATAAACGCCCGCGTTTATGAAGCGCTTGTCCGACTTCGCGGGAACGCGCTTGATGAGCACGAGGTTCTTGTTCTTCTGAATGAGAGTAGGGTTGACGGGCGCGATGTACTGATGCTTTATCGGCAGAGGGAAGCGCACCGTTCCACCCTTGATTGCCACGGGACGGATAAGGGGCACGCAGCCGCGGATAGGCTCGGTGAAGAGCAGCTCCTCGCAGCGCGAGTCGATAACGAGACCCGTCGAAACGCGGAGCCCGAGCGAGGTAATGGTCTCGGGGAAGGCCGAGATGTAGCTTACGATTTTCGTATCCTCGGTGCTCTTCGGCAGAGTAAGCGTGCCGTCGTTCTTATCTACGACGAAATCGTAGTCGAGCGGTGCGAGCATGGTGGTATTCTCGGGCTTGCCCCAGTCGGTTGAGACGGTCACCGTGACGGTAAGCGGCCTCACGCCCTTGGTATAGCCGAGAATTATCGACTTCTTAAGCGGTACCGCGCGCTCGGCGTTCTTCTGCTTGCCGATGAAAAGGTGAATTTTTTCAAGAGAAAGCTCGCGCGCCATTTCCTTACGGTACTCCGAGAGCGCGGAGGCACTCGCAACCGTCGTCGGGAGCACTATAACGAGCTGCCCACGGTCCTCGAGGTGCCGCTTCGCCATCTTAGCAAAGAGAAACGCCGCGTTAATCTTCACCTGAGTAACACCGCCCGCACGCTCGGCCTCGCTCGAGCTCTTGGTGACAAGCTCGGTCGGGGGATTGCATATAATTATATCAAACTTATCCTCAAGAGTGTCGAAAAGGGTAACCGTGTAGTGATTTTGCGACTCGGTTACGTAGTTTTCGTTATATACGGTGACGTAGAGGCGCACGTCGTAGTCGTGACGGCACTTCTTCCTTATGCGCTCAAGGTTGTCCTCAAGCATAGGAATAAACTCCTCGTTCACCTCGTAGCAGGTGAGGAATATCTGACGGCACTTAGGCGCTCTCTTACAAAGCTCCTCAACGACCGCCGCCGAGAGAATTCCCGTGCCGGCGCCGGGGTCGAGCACGGTGTACGCCGTCTTCTCCCCATCGAGAGTGAGCATATTGGCCATAAGCCTCGCCGTTTCCTTCTTAGTAAAAAGCCTTCCGAGGCGCACGTTGTCGCTCTTCGACTTCGCACGCACGAGCTTCGCCGTATTTCTGACTGCAAGATTTAACATCAAAAGCACCTCTTTAACCAAAATTTCTGCCTCGGTTTATCTGATAATCATTTTATCATATTTTTGTCTCTCTTGCAAGAGTTTTTTGGTTTTTTTGCTAAAATTGTTGCAAAAGCGGTTTTGATTTGTTATACTTGTATTATAGAATTGTAGAGACCGGGAAAGGAAGACTGTAATGAGCGAAAACAAAGAAGGAAAAAGACTTAAGTTTCTCCACTGCAGCGATATACATCTCGATACCCCCTACGTCGGTATGACGCCCGAGAAGAGCGACGAGCGCCGTCGCACCCTTCGCTCGACCTTTATGAGAATGATGGAGTTCGTGCGCGAGCGCGGAGTTGACTACGTGCTTATATCCGGTGACCTTTTTGATACGCAGTATGCGACGAACACTACCGCAGAGATACTTATTCGGGAGTTCAAGAGCTGCCCGACGACCAAGTTCATAATTGCGCCCGGCAGGTGCGACCGCTACGATGAGAACCCTATTTATCTCTCGGGCCGTCTGCCCGACAACTGCTACGTCTTCGAGCGCGACACGCTCTCTCGCTTCTATTTCGGCGAGGACAGGGTTACCGTTTACGGCTGGGCCTTCGTCGGCGAGAGGATTGACGAGAGCCCGCTTTACGACAACCGCGTTGACGACGGTTCGCAGATTAACATTGTCTGCGGCTACGCCGACCTTGACGGCGATATTTCTGCCGGCCTTTGCCCTATATCGAGCGCCGACCTCAAGGGCTTCGGTGCCGATTACTACGCGCTCGGCTCTCGACATGCCAAGACCGAGTTTATAAAGAGCGGCGGCTCGATGTACAGCTACTCGGGCTCTCTTGAGTGCACGGGCTTTGACGAGCCCGACCTCGGCGGAGTTAAGCTTCTCAATATTGATTATAACGACGGTGAGCTTGCGATTGACGGCAAGCATATCTCCTTCGGACGCCTTCAGTTCGTCACCGAGACCATCGATATCACGGGTGTTGAGGTAAACAACGAGATTACCAACAGAATAAGCAGAATGATAAGCTCGAAGAGATACGGCTCGGACACCGCGCTTCGCGTTGAGCTCGTCGGCTCGGTTGACCCGCGCTTCGTTATGCCGCGCCACCTTGAGAGCGATGCCTTCGGCCTCTATTATTTCTCTGTTATAGACAAGACACTTCCCCTGTTTAACACCGAGCATTTCAAGCGCGATATGTCGGTCGCGGGCGAGATTTATCGTAGGCTTCTTCCCATTCTCACAGGCGAGGACGAACAGGAGCGGCTCATCGCCGCGAGAGCCTTCCGTGTGGCGCTCGCCGCACTCGAGGGCAGGGAGATAGATTTGTGATATATATAATATAGGTAAAAAACCGTTATTTCACCCTCCGTCGGTGCGGCAGAGCCTCGTGCTCGCCGCACCGACGGCTTTTGCTTTTTTTGGCGTTTTTTTCGATGCCGCGGCGCTTGAAATCGGTCGATTTTTTGAGCTTTAAGGGCGGCCTTTTTGAGCGCTCGGAGCCCCAAAAAAACGGGCGCGGCGGCGGCCTGATATTTCGCCCTTTCGAGATAAAAAATCGGGTGCTTTTTTCTCAAAATTCCGCCGTCGTAGCAACCTGCCTTTCGGCGGCATATATTACCTTAGGCGGCCTTTTTTCGGGGTGCAAAAAGAGGGCCGCGGGCGGCCAAAAAAGCCTAAAACAGCAGGGGGCGTGTGGAAAATAGCGCCATTTCAGAGCATTTATTCCAATTTTTGCCATATTTTGGTGAATGCGGGCCGCCGATAGAGAGAGGCGGGCTTTACTCGCAAAGTGACTACCATTATATGCAAATAAAACCATACCTTGCTAATACAAAAGAAAAAATAAGACAAAAAGAATAATAATTGTTAAAAAAATACTTGACAAAGCAGGAAAGTCGTGTTATAATCTTCGTGTAATGGAGTTCTTTTTGTCGTATTGGGTCTATACTCCAACCAAAAAAGAGGAGGTGCAATTCAATTTACCGCGAGAAACCGCGCTCTCGGTGAAAAATCTGTGCGGCTAAAAAACGACACAAAAAAATTAAAAATAAAATTTTCACAAAAAGAAAGGAAAAAACCATGAACAAAACGTTCGCAAAGATCATCGCTCTTGTACTTTGCTGCGTGCTCGTTGTTGGTGTTTTTGCAGGATGCAAGAAGACTAACGAGGCGCTTGATAAGCATGAGAACGATATCAAGACCAACGCTGCGGCACTTGCAGAGCTTAAGGGCACTGTAACTCAGCTTCAGGCTGCCGCAGAGCTTTATGCTACCGCTGAGGCGCTTAATAAGGTTGTTGACGACCTTACTGCAGACAAGGCTGACCTCACCGCGGCTAAGGAGCAGCTTGAGACTATCAAGACTACTCTTAACACCCTCGCTACCACCGAGGCTCTCGACGGAGTTAAGGCAAACCTTAAGACTCTCACCGACGACCTCGCAGCACTCGCTGATGTAGCTCTTACCGCTGAGGACATCGCGGGTAAGGCTGACCAGGCGGCTCTGGATCAGGCTATTGCAGATCTTAGGACCGAGCTTCAGGATTATATAAACGGCGCGGTTGATATGACCAGCGCTACGAATCCTGTAAGAAAGTACATACTTAACATGCTCGGCAGCTACATGACCATGGATCAGTGGAATCAGTTCTACGAGGAGAACCTCGGCCCCAAGAAGGGCGTGGTTTGGTCGACCATGGACGAGAAGATTAACGCTGCTAAGAACGAGCTTAAGTCCGAGATCAAGAACGTCAGCGATAAGCTCGACGCTTTCCAGGAGGACGTTGAGGCTGATCTCAAGGACATCAACGACAAGCTCGCTGACCTTGAGGATTCTGCTGCAAACGCTGCAAACAAGGAAGAGCTTGCTGCTGCTAAGGCAGAGCTTAATACTCTCAAGCAGAGCAACGATCTTCTTAACGGCTACGTAACCACTCTTAAGAATCAGGTTGCGACCCTTGAGAAGCAGATCGCTGATCTTGAGTCCGCTAACGTATCTACTCAGGACTTCATCAACAACTTCGAGCTTGCTACCAAGGTTCTTAACGGCGACGTTAAGCTCACCGTTGACGAGGATGGCAACATCACCGTTGATGAGAACGGTAAGTCCTACTCCCTTGCAGAGTTCACTGCTATCTGGGATGCATTCGAGGCAATTGAGAACTACTACATCGATGAGGACTACGAGGCAGTTAAGGCTCTCTACGAGGACCTTTACTTCTTCCTTGGCAGAGCGGTTTCTGCAGAGGCAATCGTAGGCTTCTTCAATCAGTTCAACGAGAAGATTGAGAACCTTCCTTCTCTTGCACAGGTTCTTGCACAGAAGGTTGGCGCTTACTATTCCACCACCGAGGGTGAGACCGTTGTTCCCGCTGCTAAGTACCTCGCTGCTAACAACGAGGCTACCGACGATGACCTTGGCGCTATCATCGCTCTCCGTGCACAGATCACCTCTGTTTCGGCTGACGACAGCGTAACTCCTGAGCTCCAGGCTGACTACGAAGCACTCGTTGCAGCTTACGAGTATCTCGAGCAGGCTGAGGACGACACCGTCGTTACTCTTGCTGCTATCAACACCGTTACCGCTATTGGTAAGGTAATCTACGTTGACAGCGACACCAGCATCACCGCTGCTACCGATGCAGTTAACCTCGTTGCTTCCACTTGGTTTGCAACCGCCGAGGAGGGTCAGCCCGCTACCGAGTATGACACTCACAAGGTATTCTTCGCTGATGGCGAGGGTGTTGCTACCGTTGTTACCAACTACGAGACCTACACCGCGGCTCTTGCACGTCAGGAGCAGCTTGTTGACGCATTCGACAACAAGATCACCGTTGCTATCGAGAACGTTTACGACGCTACCGAGTATGACACCGTTAAGCCCCTTTGGAGCTACATGGCAAAGATCGATGAGAAGGTTGCTGAGTTCGACGCTTGGTGCGACGAGTATGAAATCAACGTAACCGACGATGCTACCTCTATCACCAACATGTACGGTAACCACATCGACCTTCTTAACAAGGCTGATGCATACGCTACCGCTATGAACACCGTTTACACCACCACCGTATTTGCAGGCATTAACGACACCGAGATTACCGGCGTTGCTGCACTTAACGAGCTTACTGCTGCTCTTTGCGCAAAGGACGTTGTTCTCTTCGCAGACTATGCTGAGTTCATTGCATATGAGACCGCTTATGGCGAGACTCTCGTTGAGGCTGCTGAGGCTGCACTTGGCGCTGAGTACACCTACGACAGCGCTGCTGCTAACTTCCTTGCTATGATTACCGAGGAGCTTAACGATGCGTTCATGGCTGACCTCGCTAGAGTTAAGGAGCTCAGTGCTGCTAACGACGAGCTCGATGCTATCTACGATGCAATGGTTGCTCTCGTTAATGCTAACCTTGCTATCGATGCAAAGAAGCCCGTAACCTTCAAGGATTCCTACGCTATCAAGGCTTGGGAGGCAGAGATTGCTGAAATCTACGCTGATGCAGACGTTGAGATTGGCGACGCTAACTTCATTGAGATTGAGAAGGTTGATCCCGCAACCGATAAGCTCGCTGAGCTTAAGGCTGACTACGAGAACCTTGTAAAGGCTATCCGTCAGATGTACGACGAAATCACCGCAGCTCTTGGTGAGGACGGCAACGTAACTAAGATGAGCCTTACTCTCGGTCTCCGCCTTGGTGCATACAACGCACTTCTTGACACCATTCCTACCGACACCGTTGACATCAACCTCAACCTTGATGATGATGACAATAAGGTAACCCTCGCAGACCTTACGAGAAAGCTTGCTGAGGCTAACACCGCATACAAGAATCTCGCTGCTGAGGCACAGACTGCTGCTGCTACCGTAATCGCTCAGATTACCAATGCCGATTACGTGGCTCTCACCACCACTACTCTTAACAACTACGCTGCAATCGTTGCAGTTCGCGACGCTCTCAACACTTGGCTCGAGACCTACATCCTTAACACCAAGTATGCGACTGCCGTTGATGCAAACGGTATTCCTACCGAGTACGCAACCGTTGCTGACCTTAAGGCTGATACCGTTAAGGCTGCTCTCGCTGCTATCGCTAACGTTCCCGTTGCAGGTACCGCAGGCGCACAGAAGTACGCATTCGTTACCGTTGAGAACTATGAGTACTGCATGACCAAGTACGATGCGATCATCGCATTCCGTGATCTTGCTGATGCTGACTGGGCAGAGCTTGAGGCACAGTTCGCTCCTCTTACCGACACTGCTACTCAGACTCCTTCCAACAACATCCACAACCTTGCTGCATACGCTGCTGTTGACTTCCTTACCTACATCAACACCTACTACGGTGAGCTTGATGATATGGCTAACGTTGCAACCGTTGTACTCGATGCTGTAAACGACGAGATCGATGCATACACCGCATTCAAGGCTTCTTGGGATGCATGTGTAGCTAACGACAGCGTAGCCGGCACTAAGAGAGGCGAGATCCACAACTCTATCATAGGCCTTGCAGCTCCTGAGGCATCTAACTATGCAACCATCCTTACCGATGTTGCTAACATTAGAACTCTCATCGCTGATTACTACGAGCACTACTGCCCCAACCAGTGCGCTGACTGCATCACCGACGCTGATCTCCTTCTCCTTGAGAAGAGAGCTGCTGTTGCTGAGGTTGTTAAGTACGCTGAGGAGGTAGTAAGAGTACATGCAAATGCTGCAGCAAATGCAAAGATCGACGAGACTGTTGACTACTGGACTGTACGTATCAACGACTACGCTAACGCTGACGTAGATGCAGCGATTGCTAAGGTAATCGACTTCATCGGCCAGGCTAAGGAGCAGTTCAACCTCGACCATCCCTGCCTTGTAGCAGTTGATCCTCTTAATCCCGCTGACGTTCACACCTACGGTGATGACTGCGTATGCGACTTCTGCGATTACAAGAAGCCCTGCGTAGACACTGTTAAGGATCACGAGTGCGATGTTTGCGGACTCACCACCGAGTTCCCCGCTTGTGAGGACTCCACCGGTGACGGCGATCACGTATGTGACTACTGCGGCATCGAGAAGACCACCTGTGCTGACGCTGACGCTGACGGCGACCACAAGTGCGACGAGTGCGGCGCTGATAACATCACCGCTTGCGAAGACGCTACCGCTGACGGCGATCACAAGTGCGACGAGTGCGGCGCTGACAACGTTACCGATCACGTTGACGCTGACACCGACAACGTATGTGACGAGTGCACTGCTGACCTCACTGTGACTGCATAAGCACAAACAAAATATCCCTTGGGGGTAACCCCAAGATAAAGGCTGAATAAGCCTCGAGAGCCCGAGATTTTCTCGGGCTCTCGTTTTATTTTCCGTAGGATTTATTTTACAAGTTGCTTTTTTCCGTCGGTAGTGGTACAATATATAATATAAAGGAAGAAAACAAAAATGGGAGGGCGCTATGGGCTTTAAGCTTCGGGATATTGAATTTAAATACGGACTGTCTCTCGCGCCTATGGCGGGCTATTCCGACAGGGCGATGCGCCTTCTGGCGCTGGAACACGGCGCCGAGTACTCGGTGACCGAGATGGTGAGTGCGAGGGCTGTCGTATACCGTGATAAGAAGACCGCGCGCCTCGCGAAAATACGCGCCGACGAGGGCAGAGTTATGCTCCAGCTCTTCGGCAGTGAGCCCGAGATAATGGCCGAGGCGGCGACACTGCTCTCCTCGGGTGTGCCCGAGGACGGGTGTGTGCCACCTTTTGCGATAGATATTAATATGGGCTGCCCGGTTAACAAGATTTTTAATAATGGCGAGGGCTCGGCGCTTATGCGCTCGCCCGAAAAAATAGAAAAAATAGTGTCGGCGGTCGCGGCGGCGACGGTACTTCCCGTATCGGTGAAGCTCCGCCTCGGCATTGACCGCGAGCATATTTCGGCCGTCGAGTGCGCGCTCGCCGCCGAGGCGGGCGGGGCCGAGCTCGTTACCGTCCACGGACGGACGCGGAGCGAGATGTACTCGGGATGCGCCGATATGGCGCTCGTCGCCGAGGTGGTCTCGGCGCTTCGTATACCCGTTGTCGCAAACGGAGATATTAACGGGGGCGAGGCGGCGCTTCGCGCGCTGAGAGAGACGGGTGCTTCGGGAATTGCTGTCGGGCGCGGTGCCGTCGGTAATCCGTTCGTCTTTTCGGAAATCGTTGCGGCTCTCTCGGGCGGGGAATTTACCCCGCCGACAGAAAGGGAGCGCGCGCAAACGGCGCTCCGCCACGTCGCGCTCGCGGTGGAGGATAAGGGCGAGCGGGTAGCAATCCCCGAGTCGCGCGGACAGATAGCGGCATACATACGCTCGTTTCGCGGTGCCGCCGCACTGCGCGGCAAAATCAATTCTGCCGCGACCTATGCCGAGCTATGCGAGATACTTCTATCTACAATTTCGTAAAATTTTGGAATACGCTTTACTTTTTTCGTAAAACGTGATACAATATAGAGGATAAAAAAGCTTTAGGAGTAAATTATGGCTATTGCTATTATAACGGGTGCCTCGAGCGGTATCGGGGCGGATTTCGCGAGGGAGCTTCGGGGCCTGTCCGATATTGACGGCTTCTGGTTCGTGGCTCGTCGCACCGACAAGATGGAGGCGCTTCGCGACGACCTCGGCGTTAACGCCGAGATTATCTCGGCCGACCTCTCGACCGACGATGGCATCAATATCCTTCGCGAGCGGCTCGAGACACTTCGCCCCGAGGTTAAGTTCCTCGTTAATGCGGCGGGGTTTGGTAACTTCGGCTCCTTCGACCAGATAGACGAGAGGACCGTCTCCGATATGATTGACCTTAACGTCAAGGCGCTCGTTCTTATTACCCATATGACTATACCCTATATGGTGCGCGGAGGCAGAATTATCGAGCTCGGTAGCGGCTCCTGCTTTACTCCTCTGCCTTATTTTAACGTCTATTCCTCGTCAAAGGTATTCGTGCTTCACTACACGAAGTCCTTAAATTACGAGATTAAGAAATACGGCCTTCGCGCGACCTGCTTCTGCCCCGGCTGGGTCGAGACCGAGTTCCTCGGCAAGGCTACCGCCGACCCCTCGGTCACGGTGCCGAAGGCTATGAAGCCCCGGCTCTCGTCGAGGAGGGTTGTCAGAGGCTGTGTCCGTGCCGCGCTTCGCGGGCGGGCTATGTACGTGACTAATTGGTATACTAAGTTACAGCACCTCTTGTTTAAGCTCCTGCCCGACCCGATTTTAACCCGACTGTGGCTCGGAATGCTAAAGCATCCCGAGGGAGGAGAGAGCTGATATGGCAAGAAGAAGCCTAAAGGCGGGGGCGCTTACCGCACCACTGCCGCCGGTTATGGTCACCGTCGGCTCGGGGGAGAGCGTGAACGTCTTGACTATTGCCTGGACGGGAATACTCGCGACACACCCGCCGAGGACCTATATATCCGTGCGCCCCTCGCGCCATTCCTACGGGATACTGAAGCAGACGGGCGAGTTCGTTATAAATCTGCCGCCCGCGCGACTTGCACGGACGGTTGACTACGTTGGAATTTACACGGGGGCTAAGGTCAACAAGATTGAGAAATGCTCCCTCGCGCTTACCGAGAGCGAGGCGGTGGCGACACCGACCCTCGCCGACTGCCCCGTGGCGCTCGAGTGCCGCGTTGCCGAGGTTATACCTATGGGCTCGCACGACGTTTTCGTCGCGGATATAGTCAGCGTTTCGGCTGACGAGAGCCTCTTTGACGAGTCGGGGCGGCTCTGCCTTGAGCGTGCTGAGCTTCTTGCTTATGCGCACGGCGAGTACTTTACGCTCGGGCGGCGTATCGGCGCGTTTGGATTTTCCGCCGCACGCCGTAAGGCGAAGAGAGGGGGTAAGAAGAAATGAAAAACGAAAATATAGAAGAGATAAGAGAGAGAATTCTAACCCTGATTGAGTCTGAGTTCGAGTCCGACGCCGCCTTCGAGCGTGCTCTCGGCATACCCGACAAGACGGTGAACAACTGGCGCCGCGGCCGCTCGGCCTCGTTTATGAGGATGCTGCCAACGCTCTCCGAGCACTTCCGCGTGAACGTCGGCGAGCTTCTCGCGCTCCCGCTGCGGCGCGACACCTCGGAGCTATCCGAGGACGAGATACATCTGTTGCACCTTTACAGGAAATCTCGCACGATGCCCGAGAGAATGCGCCGCGCGCTCTCCGAGACGCTCGAGGTAACCATTAATCTTTACATACAGACCGCCGCCGAGGGAACGGCATCGACTCGCCCGAGGGCGAAGAAAAAACAGGACGGGAGATAAGGGCTATGATAAAAATTGAAAAAATATCGGTAATGAATATGGAGAACGCCATTCGCGGCGCGAGAAATCCGCTTAACAGCTGGGCGAGAATGGACAGCTACTATGACGAGGACGGCAATTTCGTCCTCGGCGAGAACGACCTCTCGCTCGGACATAAGCTTGCCGCGGCGGGCAGCGACCACAGAAAATTTCTCCGCCAGATAATGGTGTCTATGGATATAACCGCACCGCTTTATTGGTGGAAGGAATTCGATACCTACAAGGTCGGCACGGTGGCCAACTCCACCTCGACTATGCATAAAATTCAGGCGAAGCCCTTCTCGCGCGAGGACTTCTCGCTCGACCGCCTTACCCCCGATGCCCTCGCCGTTATGGACGGGCTGATTGAGTACATCGAGAGCGAGAGAGTTAAGTTCATAGAGACTAAGGACAAGGCGCACTGGCATAATATGATACAGATGCTCCCCTCGTCCTACAATCAGCTTCGCACCGTAACGCTTAATTACGAGGTGCTTATAAACATCTACTATGCAAGGCGCACGCATAAGCTCGCCGAGTGGCACACCCTTTGCGACGTGATTGCCTCGCTTCCTTATGCAGACGAGCTTATTCTGGTAAAATAAAGGGCATATGAGTAACATTTTTGATTTGTTTCGCAGGATAGAGAAAAAGGAGAGCACCGAGCCGATATACGCGATTATCGCGGGGCTCGGCAACCCCGGTGAGAAGTACGAGAGGACGAGGCACAACGTCGGCTTTCTCGCGATAGACTATATTGCCGAGAGGTGCGGTGTTAAGATAAACCGAGCGAGGTTCCGCTCGCTTGTCGCCGAGGCGACACTCGGGGGACACCGCGTGCTCCTTATGAAGCCCGAGACCTTTATGAACAACTCGGGCGAGGCGGTCGGCGCCGCCGCCGCGTTTTATAAGATACCCCCCGAGCGTGTGCTGATTTTACACGACGAGATTAGCTTCGAGGCGGGTGTTATGCGTATTCGCCGCCGCGGCTCGTCGGGCGGCCACAACGGGCTTAAGAGCATTATCGAGCATCTCGGCTCAGATGCCTTTCCGAGAATTAAAATCGGCGTCGGGCAGAAGCCCTCGCCCGATTACGACCTCGTGAATTGGGTGCTCGGAAGAATTCCCGCCGAGGATGCGGCTCGCCACACCGAGCTGTATCCTAAGATATACGAGGCCTCGGCGCTTATAACCGAGGGCAAGATAGACGACGCTATGTGCAGGTATTCGAGGTAATGATTGAAATATCCACACTCATAAGAGAGGATAGAGAGTTTTCGGAGTATGAGAGAACGCTGCTCGCGGCTCTTTCGAAGCCAAAGGCGGCACCAATATCGGTAAGCGGCCTGTCGGGCGGCGCCGAGGACGCCCTCATAGTCGAGAGCGTGCATACTGCCGCGCTTCGCTCGGCGGGCACTCTCGTTCTTCTCCCGACCGAGGCCGAGTGCGAGAGGGTACACTCTATGCTCACCCTCGCGGGCATCTATGCGCGCAGGCTCCCCCCGCGCGAGCCGATTTATTATAATATTTCCGCCTCCCACGACGTTGACCGTGAGAGGCTTTCGGTGCTTCACGCGCTCACAACGGGCGAGTGTCCTGCTGTCGTTGCGACACCTGCGGCGGCGCTATCATATACCTTAAGCCGAGGCGAGCTCGCCTCGCGCACCGTCTCGCTCAGAGTATCGGGCGAGTGCTCGCCAGAGTCTCTTATCACCTCGCTTACCGGTATGGGCTTTGCGAGAGTTGACTCGGTCGAGGAGCGCGGTCAGTACGCCCACCGCGGCGGCATCGTCGATTTCTGGAGCGAGGAGCAGGAAAGCCCCGTGCGTGTCGAGTTTTTCGGCGACGAAATTGACAGAATGGTCTATTTCGACCCGCTCTCTCAGCGCTCGGTCGAGAACGTAGAGAATATAACCGTGCTCCCCGCACGCGAGGTCGTTGCAAACGGCGAGGCGCGCGAGAGAATGAAAACAATTGTTGACAAGCTGCTCGCCTCAAAGAGGCTTAGCGAGGGGGCGAGGGCGAAGCTCGTCCGCGAGCGCGATGCTATAAATAACGCCGCCTCGCTCGAGTTTGCCGATAAATATATCAGGGCTATATACGAGGGCGGCGAGTGCCTCGTCCACTATCTTGGCGAGGGGGCTCTTATTCTCGCCGTCGGCACGAGTGCGCTGCGCGACAGTCTTTCCCGCTATCTTTCGGCTAAGAAGAAGGAGATAGCGGCACTCGTGGCAGAGGGGCTTGCACATCCCGATATGATAGAGCCGCTCTTTACCGATGAGCTTTTTGGCGACGGCTTCCCGCTTACCGTTCATATAAACACCTTCGGCGGCTCGCTCTCGGGTGAGCTATCGGGCCTTTTCGGCTTCCGCTGTCGGCGCGCCGTTGCCTACGGAGACAATCCGTCTATGCTATTTGAGGACATTCTCGCCTACCGTAAGGCGGGATACTCTATCCTTCTCGGCTCTCCCACGCGCGCGGGGGCCGAGGCTACGAGGGAAACCCTCTCCGAATACGGCATCGAGGCTATCGCGGTATACGAAAAAGAGGACTTTAAGCCCGCCTCGATGAAGGCGGGGGCGGTGTATATCACGGTATCGAGCCACGCGGGCTTCGAGCTTATCGGGCCGCGCATCGCCTACCTCTCCTTGGCGAAGGACGAGGGGCGTGCGGTTATGGCGCGTAAGCGGCAGCAGAGGATAAACCGCCGTCTTCGCGGCACGAGCCAGAGAATAATGAGCCACGCCGAGCTCTCTGTCGGCGACTACGTCGTGCACGCGAATTACGGCATCGGCCTCTTCGAGGGAATAAGCACGGTGACGGTTGACGGCGTAACGCGCGACTACGTTACCATTAAATACGCGGGAACGGATAAGCTTTTCGTTCCCTGCGACACGCTCGATGCCGTCGGCAGATATATAGGCGAGCGCGAGCGCGACGGCTCGGTCAAGCTCTCGAAAATGGGCGGCACCGAGTGGCACAAGGCGAAGTCGCGGGCTAAGGGCGCGGCGAGAGATATTGCGAAGCAGTTGATTGCCCTCTACGCCGAGAGACAGCGCCGCCCGGGATATTCCTTCCCGAGGAATGCCGAGCTCGAGGACGAGTTCAATTCTCAGTTTGAATTCCAGGAGACCCCCTCCCAGCTCGCCGCCGAGGAGGAGATAAAGGCGGATATGGCAAGGAGCGTGCCGATGAACCGTCTGCTCTGCGGCGACGTCGGCTTCGGTAAGACCGAGGTGGCACTCCGTGCGGCGTTTTTGGCAGTGCTCGCGGGTAAGCAGGTGGCAATTTTGGCCCCGACGACAATTCTCGCGCTCCAGCACTACCAAACCGCGCTCTCGCGTATGCGCGGCTACGCCGTGAACGTCAGAATGCTATCCCGCCTCGTTTCGACGAAGGAGAAAAACAAGATTTTATCCGAGCTTGAGCGCGGGCGTGTCGATATTCTGATAGGCACGCACACCATTATATCAAAGACTACCAAATTCCGCGACCTCGGCCTTCTTATAATAGACGAGGAGCAGCGCTTCGGAGTTGTGCAGAAGGAGAGATTACGCGAAATGTCAACAAACGTTGACACTCTGCTTCTCTCCGCGACACCTATCCCGCGCACGCTTAATATGGCTATGTCGGGAATATCGGATATATCGGTGCTCGACGAGGCACCGGGCGAGCGCCGACCCGTGCAGACCTACGTGCTCGAGCACGACGAGGCGGTGGTGCACGAGGCAATTCGCCGCGAGCTTGACCGCGGCGGCCAGGTCTTCTACCTTTATAATAAGGTCGAGGATATAGAATTCGTCGCCGACAAGATTATGCTCGCGTTTCCCTCGGCGCGTGTCGCGGTTGCGCACGGACAGATGGAGAAGGGCGAGCTCGAGGATATATGGCAAAATCTCGTCAGGTGCGAGATTGACGTTCTCGTCTGCACGACTATCGTCGAGACGGGTGTTGATTTGCCGAGTGCGAATACACTTATTATTGAGAACGCCGACCGCTTCGGCCTCTCTCAGCTCCACCAGATACGCGGCAGAGTAGGAAGAAGCAAGAGGCAGGCCTATGCATACCTGACCTATAGGCCGGGTAAGGCTCTCAGCGAGATTGCCGAGAAGCGCCTCACGGCTATTAAGGACTACGCTGAGTTTGGCGCGGGCTTTAAGCTCGCGCTCTGCGACCTCGAAATTCGCGGTGCGGGAAATCTTCTCGGTGCCGAGCAGCACGGCCATATCGAGAGCGTTGGCTACGACCTCTATATCAAGCTCCTTAACGAGGCAGTCCTCGAGGAGCGCGGCGAGGAAAGGGTACAAAAAGAGGTGGCGCAGGTCGCGATTAACGTGAGCGCCAACATTCCCGAGAGCTATATTTCGGCTCCCTCGTCAAGAATGGAAATGTATAAGAAAATTGCCGAGATTGAGACAAAAGAGGACAGAGACGAGGTCTTCGACGAGCTTCTCGACCGCTTCGGCGATATTCCGCGGACGGTGGTGCGACTGCTCGATATTTCGCTAACGCGCGCTCTCGCGACGGCCGTGGGCTTTAAGAGGGTTGAGCTTTCGGGCGGTCGTGTCGTATTTCACGCCGAGAGGCCCGACCTCGCCGCATGGAGCGAGGTATTTGCCGCGCACTCGGCGCTCGGATTTCTCGGCCCGTCCTCTCCACTCGTTGCCTACAGGCTCGGGCGCGGCGAGGACCCGACCGCCGCCGCGGCGCGTGTGATGATTGATTATTTTGAGGCTTATTCGGCGATTGCCGAGGAAAAGAGAGGTAAGAATGAGTAAGGTAAATGAGAAAAGGCGGCCCACGCCCGCCGTTATAATTGCGGCGGTAATTATAGGCCTGGCACTCCTTTTCGGAATTGTTTTCGGCACGGTTGCCATAGTCAGGAGTGCGACCTCGCTCGTTCTTTATAAGAACGTCGGGCTTGACGGTGGTGTGGTGAACTATCTCGCCTCGACCTACAAGCAGGACTATCTTACCTATTTGCGCCGTGACCTCGGAATTACCGAGGCCGCCGACACCGCAGAGTTTTGGTCAACGAAATCCACCCTCGGCGAGGGCAGCTTCGGCGAGGCGATGACCGAATTCGTAAGTGAAAAAATAAAGAGGGTCGCCGTCGGCGCATACCTTTTCGACAGATATTCCCGCCTGACTAAGGCCGAAAGGGATATGATTGATGCCGCCGCGGCCGACGTTCTTGCCCGCGAGGGCGCAAGCGAGCGCGCCTTTAACGAGGCGGCCGCAAAATACGGCTTCAAGTACGACGATATGCGCCGTGCGGCGAGGCTGATTTACAAGATGAATACGGCGCTCTCGGTAATATTTGGTGAGGGCGGCTACAATCTTGCGGGCGGCGGATATACGGCCGAGCTCGAGGAGTTCCTCGCGAGCTATTCGCGCGTGAAGCTGCTCTATATCTCGACCGAGAAGGGCTACAAAAGGAACGACAAGGGCGAATACGAGGAGTATAGCCTCTCCGCCGAGGAGCGCGAGGCGGCCTTAGGCCAAATTGCCGAGGTCCGCGAGCTGATTGCGGCGGTGGGAACGGGTGACAGGCAGATGAGCTCGGTTATGTTCGATAGCCTAATTGACGAGCACCCGTTTAATTTAAGCTACGACGACACGGGCTTCTATCTCTCGCCTGCCTCGGCCTACACCGAGGGCTTTGCCACCGCCGAGGACGGCAGATATGCCTCGGTCGTATCGACGGCGCTCTCGCTCTCCGTGGGCGAGTTCGGCGAGGCCGATATACCCGGGGGCGTGTGCTTTATTTACAGGATAGAAAACGAGACGGGCGCATACGTGTATTCCTTATACAGCGACTTCTTCGACGATTTCTATGCCGATGCCGCGGAGTATTTATACGACAAGGCGCTTTCCGAGAGCATCTCGGGTGTAAAAATAAAAAAGAAATTCCGTGAGATTGATTTTTATTCTATTCCGTGTAATTGGAGCTTAGCTGTAAAGATATAAATTTTCGGAGCCGACGGATTAGCGTGATACTCTTAACGGAGTATCACGCTAACTAAGTTTGCCCTTACGGGCAAGTGAAGTTTACTTCGTAAGTGAAGTTATCCTGCGGATAGTGAAGTTTTGCCTTTGGCAAAGTGGGCAAACTTAACTTCACTGCGAGCTTTACGAGCAACTTCGCTGTGCGTAGCACAACTTCACTTTCGCGGTAGCGAAAACTTCACTAACAGAAAAAGAG
>JAFVQW010000007.1 GCA_017504605.1 Clostridia bacterium | reverse complement strand
ACACCCTCGGCGGTGTCCTTTTGTTTTGGTGGAGACACTGCTCGACTTGTTAACGCGCTTTGCGCGTGAATCAAGTTCGTATACCCCGACCGAAGATCGAAGAGCTCGCTCTTCAGGCGCAGGTCGTGGGTATATTGCCCTAAGGGCAAAATCTTGTTGTCTCTAACACCCTCGGCGGTGTCCTTTTGTTTTGGTGGAGACACTGCTCGACTTGTTAACGCGCTTTGCGCGTGAATCAAGTGCGCATACCCCGACCGAAGATCGAAGAGCTCGCTCTTCAGGCATAGGTCGCGGGTATATTGCCCTAAGGGCAAAATCTTGTTGTCTCTAACACCCTTTCGCGTAGCCCCATTGACTTATCACACATTATATGATATAATCTAAATACAACGAAAAAGGAAGCAAAAACAATGCTGAAGCGAAAATTTTTAAACCTATCCCTCGTATCCTTGATTATATCGGCGGTAAGCTTTATAATAAACTATTTCTTTTACCACTTCGTCACCGATGCGGGAATAACGACGACCTTTCAGAGTGAAGCGGGCAAGCCCTTCGTCACCCTTCTTATCGGCATATTTGCAACACTTTTTCTTTTCCTCTGTGTTGCTTCGCTCGCTATCGCATTTATATTCGGTGACAAAAAATAAGACAGGCGTTTCGCCTGTCTTATTTTTTTATCATCTCTTGCCGCAGCCGCACCCGCCGCCGCGCTCGCTCGCGGTGTCGGTCGCACTCTCGCAGCAGGTGTTGCCCTTGAACCTTGCGCTCGGGAACGCGATACTACGGAAAAGGTCGCAGGGGCTCTCGTTACCGCAGTTGGCATCGCACTCCTTATCGGGAACGCTGTAATCAGTCGCAGAAACAAGAAGCTGTGCGGGTCTCTCGATACGGATTACCGAGAAAATGCCGAGCGAAACGAGCAGCTTGCAGCCGCCCGTAGAGCTTACGAGCTCGCCGTCGAAGCCCTGGAGCACCTCATTCGGAACCTCAAGACCGTCGCATCCACAGCCACATGTGCAGCAGTCCTGCGCAACTCTCGTTCCGAGGAGCACGGGCTCGACCGTTTCCACAACCGCTACGGGGTCGCTCGTGGTCACGCTCCCGGGGTCTCCCATATTACAAAACGTGTTGTAGGGGCCGGAGCTGAACGAGGTGACGCCTCCCTCACCGCCGTAAAGGATTACGTCCTTTTCAAGCACTACAAGGCCCTTGACGGTCTGGCTTCTGCCGATGCCCATGCAGGCCTCGACTGTAACCTCGATGTAATAACGGACGGCAATCTGATAAAATCCGCAGTTGAACGGAACCTCCTCAAGCCCAACGTAAGCCCAGAGAGTGCGTGCATACTTGGTTCTTACGCTCGTTGCCGAGGCTATAACCTCCTCGCCGTATGCGGTAAGATAGACGCGAGCGTCCTCAAAGCAATCCCTGTCACGGCAGCTGTCGAGAACACGGTTGGTGCTTATACAAACCGTAGACCTGCAGTCGCCCGAGAGGCCTCCGAGGGCATTTCTGTTATCATGCATTGTAACTTCTCCTCATTTTAAAACGAATTATTACCGCGATTTCTCGCGGTCTGTTACATTGTATGCTAAATTCTGCTTTTTGGCTTATTTAGGCTTGAAAAGTCAACTTCAATGTGATAAAATATGGTTATGATATAAGCTTTCGAGGTGATTATAGAATGGAATACAGGATAGAACACGATACACTCGGTGAGGTTCGTGTCCCGAGCGATAGGCTCTGGGGTGCACAGACACAGCGCAGTCTTGAAAACTTCAGGATTGGCGAGGAAAAAATGCCAAGGGAGATAATTCATGCGCTCGCAGCTCTTAAGCTCGCCGCGGCGCGAGTTAATTCACGCCTTGTACCGAAGCGTATGACCGAGGAAAAGCTCGATTTGATATCGCGCGCCGCAAAAGAGGTTATGAGCGACTCTCTCGATGCCGAGTTTCCCCTTTCGGTCTGGCAGACGGGGAGCGGAACACAGACGAATATGAACGTTAACGAGGTAATCGCAAACAGAGGTAACGCCCTCGCGGGCAAATCACTGCTACACCCGAACGACGACGTGAATATGTCGCAGTCCTCGAACGACACCTTCCCTACGGCTATGCATATTGCGGCACTAACCTCGCTTAAGCGCCGTCTTATTCCCGAAATCGACTCGATTATAGATACTCTTCTTTCTCTCGAGCGTGAAAACGAGGGAATTATCAAGTGCGGCAGAACTCATCTTGAGGATGCAACGCCCATTTCCTTCTCGCAGGAGATAAGCGGGTGGCGCTCTTCCCTTGCCCGCGACCGCGAGCTTATCGAGAGGTCGCTTTACCCGCTTTCAGAGCTTGCAATCGGCGGCACCGCCGTCGGCACTGGGCTGAATGCTCCCTCGGGCTTTGACATTGCCGTTGCAGAGGAGCTTTCCGATATTCTCGGCATAGAATTCCGTGCCGCAGAGAACAAATTCCACGCACTTACCTCTAAGGACGAGCTTGTCTTTGCTCATGGGGCATTAAAGGCGCTCGCCGCCGACCTTATGAAGATTGCGAATGATATACGCTGGCTCGCGAGCGGCCCGCGCTGTGGGCTCGGGGAGATATTCATTCCCGAGAACGAGCCCGGCTCCTCGATAATGCCCGGTAAGGTAAACCCCACGCAGTGCGAGGCAATTACCATGATAGCACTTCGCGTTATGGCTAACGACGTCGCCGTGGGTATGGCGGCATCGCAGGGTAATTTTGAGCTTAACGTATTTATGCCGGTATGCATCTACAGCTTTTTACAGTCGGTAACACTCCTTGCCGACGGAATAGCTTCATTTAATAAAAACTGTGTCAGAGGTATCCGTGCGAATACCGAGAAAATGCGTGAGAATCTCGAGGCCTCTCTTATGCTCGCTACGGCTCTCACACCGGCACTTGGCTATGAGAGGACCGCAGAGGTGGTAAAGCTCGCACACAAGGAAAATATTACCCTTCGCGAGGCGGCACTGCGCCTCGGTGCTCTCACTGCCGAGGAATTTGACGGAATAGTCCGTCCCGAGAAAATGATATAAGAGGAATACAATGAATTACCGCGAGGAATCACTTAATAAGCACTACGAGTGGGGTGGAAAAATTGAGGTCAAATCTCGAGTTGAGATAAAGGACAAGGATTCTCTTTCACTCGCGTACACACCCGGAGTGGCAGAGCCCTGCCTTGAAATAAATGCCGATTATAACAAATCCTGGGAGCTTACGCGCCGTTCCAACCTCGTCGCCGTTATTACCGACGGTACGGCGGTGCTCGGCCTCGGCGACATAGGGCCCGAGGCAGGCATGCCCGTTATGGAGGGTAAATGCGCACTGTTCAAGGAATTCGCCGACGTTGACGCTTTCCCTATCTGTATTCGCTCGAAGGACGTCGATGAGATAGTAAGAACTATATATCTGATTTCAGGCTCCTTCGGCGGCATCAATCTTGAGGATATAAGTGCGCCCAGATGCTTTGAAATCGAGCGCCGACTTAAGGAAATATGCGACATTCCCGTATTTCACGACGACCAGCACGGCACGGCTATCGTGCTCGCGGCAGCGCTTATTAACGCATTAAAGGTAGCCGAAAAGAAATTGGAGGACGTGAGGATAGTAATCTCGGGGGGCGGAAGTGCCGGGACGGCTATTGCAAAGCACCTTCTTAATCTCGGTGCCGAGCATATCGTCGTTTCAGACCGTTTTGGTATTCTCTCACGCCTCGATGATACCCTCTCGCCCGCTCACGCCGAGCTCGCGGGTATGACAAACGAGGCTTGTCTTGTCGGTACTCTCGCCGATGCACTTGTCGGTGCCGACGTATTTATCGGCGTAAGTGCACCGGGAATTGTATCGGGTGATATGATTAAGAGCATGGCCGAGCGCCCAATAGTTTTCCCAATGGCAAATCCCACGCCCGAGATTATGCCTGATGAGGCAACGGCGGCGGGTGCGTACATCGTTGGCACGGGTCGCTCCGACTTCCCAAATCAGATTAACAACGTGCTCGCCTTCCCCGGCATTTTCAAGGGGGCTCTCGCCGCTCGCGCGGCGGCAATTACCGAAGAGATGAAGGTAGCGGCATCCTACGCTATTGCATCGCTTATTCCCGACTCCCACCTTTCACGTGAGAATATAATTCCCTCACCCTTTGACAGACGGGTGGCGGATGCCGTGGCCGAAGCGGTTATGACGGCGGCAAAAAAATAAAAAAAGCGGTGAGGTAAAAGCCTCACCGCTTTTTTTATTTGGAACGCGTAAAATCCTTACGCGTATGCCTTGATTCCCTCAGGGCACTCCTCAACCGCGATAGAAACGGTCATCACGAGGTTGACATCCTTAGCGATAGTCTCCACGTTCTTAAGCATAGCCTCAAGAGCCAAGGCGTCGCCGCCGCAGATCTTAAGCGTACCGTCAACGAAGATATCGGTAATGTCGCTGTTAGAAGCGAGAATTCCCGCGATAAAGCCGTAGAGCGCGTGAGCGTCGGTTACCGCATAATCGTCGGTGTCAATAAGTCTTGCCTTATATGTAATCTCATGGGTGAGCTTATCACCCTTCTCAATGCATACCACAGAGCCGAGAGAGGTTGCCGCAGCATTGTTTACGAGTTCAATGAGGGTCTTGGTTTTTCCGGAGCCTTTTCCGCCGATGTACAGTTTAATCATGTTCAATCCTCCTGTATTTTGAGAGATTTACTCTCCTTGTATATATTCTACACTAATTACGGCGAAAAAGCAATAGTATTTTCGCATTTTTTCCTTGTTAATTTTACATTTGTATAATATTAACAACAGGGTTTATGAAATTTTATTTACCTATTCTTTCCTCGAGAGCCGCCTTCATATTTTCATAGCCGGGCTTACCGAGAAGCGCGAACATATTTTTCTTGTATGCCTCAACTCCGGGCTGGTCAAAGGGGTTAACGCCGAGAATGTATCCCGAGATAGCGCATGCAAACTCAAAGAAGTAAACGAGCTGACCGAAGCTGTACGCGCTCTTGTCGGCAATTTCGAGCACGATGTTCGGAACGCCGCCGTCATTGTGCGCAATGAGCGTCGCGAGCATAGCCGTTGAGTTAACGCTGTCAAGAGCCTTACCCGAGATGAAGTTAAGACCGTCGACGTTCGCGGGATCGTGAGGAATAAGAAATTCAGCTCCCTGGTCCTTCACGTCAATAACGGTTTCAAAGAGGTTTCTCTGTCCGTCCTGAATGTACTGACCGAGTGAATGAAGGTCGGTCGAGAAGATAACCGATGCGGGGAAAATTCCCTTATTGTCCTTTCCCTCGCTCTCGCCGTAGAGCTGCTTCCACCACTCGTTGAGCATAAGGAGATAGGGGTCGTAGCCGACGAGTATCTCGGTGCTCTTTCCCTTTCCGAGAAGAAGGTTACGCAGTGCCGCATACTTAACTGCCGCGTTATTCTCAAGCGCAGAGCTTGCGGTATACTCGCTACGGGCATCGCGCGCGCCGCGGAGCATCTCGTCAACGTCAATTCCCGCACAGGCAATGGGAAGAAGTCCAACCGCCGTAAGAACCGAATATCTGCCGCCGACGTCATCGGGAACAACGAAGGTCTCGTATCTCGCCTCGTCCGAGAACTGCTTAAGAGTGCCGCGGCACTTATCTGTGGTAACGAAAATTCTCTCTCTTGCTCCCTCAACACCGTACTTATCGGTAAGAAGCTTCTTGAATACGCGGAATGCGATTGCGGGCTCGGTGGTAGTTCCCGACTTCGAGATTACGTTTATGCAAACATCGCGCCCCTCGCAAATCGAGAGAAGCTCGGTGAGTGCCGTGGTTGAGATATTGTTTCCCGCGAAATATACGTCGGGAGTATCCTTTTTAAGATTGTTGTAAAGCGGGCTCTTTATAAACTCGATTGCCGCGCGCGCGCCGAGGTAGGAGCCGCCGATACCGATAACAACGAGAACGTCGGCGTTTTTCTTTATTCTTTCGGCAGCAGCCTTAATTCTTACGAGCTCCTCTTTATCATAGCACTCGGGCAGGTCACGCCAGCCGAGGAAATCATTCCCCGCTCCGCTACCCGACATAAGCTTATCATACGCTATATCGGCCGCGGGCTGAATATTTTTAAGCTCGTCGGCGCCAATAAAGCCCGAAACAAATTTTTCATTAATTTTAATGCTCATTTTATCCTCCAAAAGTTTAACATCCGAAAATCATTATACAACAAAGCTTTATATTTTTCAAGTACTGTTTTAAATTTATTTACCTAATACGATATGACTTAAAATGCGGGCGAAAAGCTCGATTACCGATATTGCTCCAACACTCTCCCTGACGGTTATATCTGCCCTGCCGATTTCTTCACCGTCGAGAGTGTATATTATCTCGCCGATTTTTTCTCCCTCCGCTATCGGAGCGGTAATGCTCTCGGGAATATCATATTTCTTCAGAACTCGCTTATCATCGCCCTTACCGAGAAGCTTTGAAAAGCCCGCAGAATAAGCGGTAACGCCGTCGGCTCGCCCGCCGAGAACGGGAATATTCTCAAGAGGCGCGGGAGCATCACTGTAAAGAGTGTGATTAGCAAAGCCATAATCGAGCATCGCGCGTGCCGCATCGTTTCTCGCCTCGCGTGTGTCGGCGCCCATAACCACGGCGATAAGGTGTACGCCGTTACGCTCTGCGGTCGCACTGACACAGAAGCCCGCCTTGTCGGTAGAGCCCGTTTTTAGCCCCGTGCAGCCGGGATAATATCTTACGAGTCTGTTGGTATTAGTAAGCGTGAACTCGCCGCCGCGAATGCTGTCCTGCCACAAGGACGAGTATTTCATAACGCACTGATGCTTGATAAGCTCACGCGACATGAGCGCTATGTCGTAGGCCGAGGTAAGATGAGCGGTGGTAGAGTCGTCAAGCCCCGTCGTGTTCTCGAAGCTCGTGGATTTTAGCCCGAGCTCCCCCGCGCGCTCGTTCATTCTCGAGACGAATGCGCTCTCGCTACCGAGAACCTGCTCTGCGAGCGCAACGGCGGCATCGTTGGCGCTCGCTATTACCGTGCACTTCAAAAGCTCATCGACGGTCATCTCCTCGCCCGCCTCAAGAAAGACCTGACTGCCGCCCATTGATGCCGCGTTATCGCTTATGAGAACACGGTCATCGAGCGAAATTCTTCCCTCGTCTATCGCCTCGGCTACAAGAAGAAGCGTCATAATTTTTGTAACCGATGCGGGAGGCAGAGCCTCGTCTTGATTTTTTTCATATAGGACGGTTCCCGTGACGGCCTCCATTAAAACGGCACTCTTAACGTCGAGATTGAGGTCGGGTGCGGTAACGGTGAAGTCTTCTGCCCCGCTTTTTGCCACGGTTTTGGCAAAAGATGCGGTTCCAAACGAAAAAAGGATTGCAACCGCAAGAAAAAGAACGAATAATTTTTTCATACGCATACTCCTGAAATTTACTTAGTAATGAGTATGCGCCGACCTTCGAAAATATTATTATGAGGGCGAATCAGCTATCCTATTTTCGAGCCACTCCGCGCGAGTTATTGCATATACCGATATGTCGTGATATTTGTTTTTAGAGAAAATAGCGTGGCGGTGAACTCCCTCCTCACGCATACCGCAGCGGCAAAGGACCTCGCGGCTCTTCTCATTCTGTATTATGAATTTTGCGTATATTCTTTCAAGAGAGAGAATTTCGAAGCCGAAGCGAAGCACCTCGTTAAGCGCCTCGGTAGCAATTCCAAGACCCCAGAACCTTCTGTTCAAAACGTATCCGACCTCGCCCGCATTGTTATTTACGTCAAGCGAGGTGAAGCCGACGGTTCCAATCATTTTACCGTCAAGCTCGATTCCCCAATCGTAAAACTCACCTCGGCGGTACTTTCGCTCTACGTAACCGAGGTAATATCTCGTAAAGCTACGCTCGGTATGAGGATACCACAGCAGATATTTCGGCACCTCGGGGTCGGAGGAATATTCATAGCAGTCCTCAAGGTCTGTGGCGGATATTTTGCGTAGGACGAGCCTCGCGGTTTTAAGCGTGGGAATTCTCGTGAATAGCCTCAGCGTTTCCTTATCCATACTTCTCTCTCCCTTTTTCACAGTGCCTTGATTATATCATAGCATACCCCGAAATTCAATATATTTTAAATTTTTTATTAAAACAATTGTATTTGAATGAAATTTGTGGTATTATTTATGTAATATCTGTTTTCGAGGTAATTCGAGTGAAAAAGAAAGATAAAAATCAACGCCTGCGCATATATGATATTGCCCGCGACGGCAAGGGCGTTTCGAAAAGCGGCGCGGCCCGCGACGGCTCGCTGAAGCGCTTTTTCATTTCCTACAAGGACAATTTCGGTAAGATAGTTTCCGTGAATATATTTATGGTGCTCGGTAATTTCCCGCTGATTTTTCTTATCGCGGTGCTCTCGGGAGTTACTAAGGCCGATGCCTTTTTACCGATGCAGGACGTCTTTCAGAATTTAGCGCCTATCTTCTCCTCGGGCACTCAGGGGGCCGCCGATATGACGCTTTACGCGCTCCTCGGAATACAGAACCAGGTGCTCGTTCATACGACGCTAAGCTACGTTTTTTACGGCATCAGCGCGCTCGTGCTCTTCACCTTCGGTCTTGTTAACGTCGGTACCGCATATATCCTTCGCAATATTGCAAAGGGTGAGCCGGTGTTCGTATGGAGCGACTTCTGGTACGCCGTGCGCCGCAACTGGCGTCAGGCGCTTCCCTTCGGTATGCTCGACGTATTTATCAACGCTATTTTACTTCTCAATATTTATTCGCTTCTTTCGGCCGGCACGTTTTTTGAAACCGTGATGCTCTGGTCAACAATCGTTCTATTCGTTCTGTATTTCTTTATGAGATACTACGTATACGTACAGATGGTTACCTTCAAGCTCTCGGTATTCAAGATACTTAAGAACTCGCTGATTTTCGCCCTTCTCGGATTTAAACGCAATATTATGGCGCTTCTCGGCGTGCTTCTTTTCGTCCTGCTCGAGATTGTATTCGTGTTCAGCGCGGGCGGCGTGCTTCTTCCATTTGGCGTTGCCGCACCTCTTGCCGTTATGTTCTCGACGCTTGCATATATGAAGGTCTATGCCGCTTACTTCAAGATTAAGACGGTTATGATTGACCCCTATCTTGCCGAGCATCCCGAGGAGGCTCCCGCGGAGCCCGAGGAGGAGGCTATTATGCACGACGACGTTACCGAGCGCGAGAGGCTCGAGGAAATTAAAAAAAGAAATGGGATTACGGAATAACAACAAGCGCATCGCGAAAAGCGATGCGCTTGCTTTACTTAGCCGTAAGCTCGTCAAGGGTT
>JAFVQW010000006.1 GCA_017504605.1 Clostridia bacterium | reverse complement strand
CTTGTGACTGTTTTGAATGAGGGCGGTAATCTGCATGTGATTAAGAACACTGTTGTTAGTTTCCATGTTGAACTGGACAGCGTTGAGGGTGTTACTTTCCAGTGGCAGAGAGAAAAGATTGCTGGCAGATGGTTTAACGTAAAGAATAACGGCTACGACTCTGATACAGTTTCTTTTACTGCATCTCCTTATGGTAACTATCCCTATCGTTGTGAAATCACCGATGCCAACGGCACCAAGATTTATTCTGGCATCTATACGCTCACCTTCTATGAGCCTCCCGTTAACCCCAGAATTGTCAAGAACCCCGTGGATGCTTATGTGCTTGCGGGCGGAACTACTACCTTCACCGTGCAGGCTGAGGGAAGCAGCTTTATAGATGACGGATCAGAAGATACCGGTGTGACTTATCAGTGGTGGAGAAAGAAGGGAGATACATCCTGGATTGCAATCACTGATGCAACGACCGGCACTACTGGAGGGAGGACGGCTACCCTCGGCGTCAAGGTTTATAGCAATATGGGCGAATACCAGTATATGTGCGAGGTCAAGGACGGCTACGGCAATACCTTGAAGACGAAGGTAGTCAAGGCTAACATCATTACTGCAGTTAAGATCACCGCACAGCCCACAGCCATTTTGGCAGAAGATGGCGCTACTGCTACCTTCTCTTTCACCGCAACCGGTGATGTGAAGACTTATCGGTGGGAGCGCTTGAAGAGCACCGGATGGACCCCAATCGGTTACGACGGCTATAATACAGATACCTTGACAACTACGGTCAAGAGCACTTACCGTTGCAAAATTACCGACCTTGCCGGTAATGTTACCTACACCAGCCAGGTTACCTTTACGAAGTGACAAAATCCTAAAAACCAAAAAAGCAGGTACGGATTGAACCGTACCTGCTTTTTTGGTTATTCTTATTTTCCGTTGCCGGCGGTGTTACTGCCGTCGCCGGTGAGGCCCAAACGGGCTGCGGCATCCTCACGCATTTTGTACTTGAGAATTTTGCCGGCGGCATTCATAGGGAAGCTGTCCACAAATTCGATGTACTTGGGAACTTTATGCCGCGCCATACTAGCTTTAATATAGGCGGTCATTTCCTCTACGGTGACAGAACCGGGCTCCTTGAGAATGATACAAGCCATAATTTCTTCGCCGTATTTTTTGTCCGGCACACCGATGACCTGCACATCCTTTACAGCCGTGTGGGTGTAGATGAATTCCTCAATCTCCTTGGGGTAGATGTTCTCACCGCCACGGATAATCATATCCTTCAATCTGCCGGTGATCCGCACATTGCCTGCTTCGTCCATACAAGCCAAGTCTCCGGAGTGGAGCCAGCCAGCTGCATCAATGGTATCGGCAGTGCCCTTGGGCATCTTGTAGTAGCCCTTCATCGTATTGTAGCCCTTGGCACAGAACTCGCCGTTTACACCGGGGCCGACCTCTTCGCCCGTCTCGGGGTCTACAATCTTGCAGCGCACGTGGGGGAAGGCGTAGCCGACGGTCTCGGTTCTGACCTCGAGCGGGTCGGTCCAGGAGCTCATCGTGTTACCCGGGGCGCACTCGGTCTGTCCGTAAACGCTGACAATGCCCGTCATATTCATCTCGTCGGGGCGCGCCGCGCGGCGCATAAGCTCGGGCGGACAGCCGGCACCCGCCATAATTCCCGTTCTCATATGCGAGAAGTCGGTTTTTCTGTAATTCGGGTGGTTGAACATCGCGATAAACATCGTCGGCACGCCGTTAAAGCAGGTGATTTTCTCCTGATTTATGCAGGCGAGCGAGGATTTCGCCGAGAAGTAGGGCATAGGACACATAGTCGTACCGTGCGTCATCGACGAGGTCATCGAGAGGGTCATACCGAAGCAGTGGAACATAGGCACGTGTATCATCATACGGTCGGCGGTCGAAAGACCCATACGGTCGCCGATGCACTTGCCGTTGTTTATAACGTTGTAGTGGGTGAGCATAACTCCCTTCGGGAAGCCCGTCGTTCCCGAGGTGTACTGCATATTGCATACGTCGCTCGGGCGGACGGCCGCCGCCATTCTCGCTACCTGCTCGCGGCTTACGAGCTTGTATCTCGCCATAGCCTCGTCGAAGGTGAGCGAGCCCTGCTGCTTAAAGCCGACGGTGATAACGTTGCGTAAGAAGGGAAGCCTCTTCGAATGAAGCGGCTCGCCGGGGACGGTATCCCCCAGCTCGGGGCAGAGCGTGTTGATTATTTCACGGTAGTTCGAGTCAAGACAGCTCTCAATCATAACGAGCGTGTGAGTGTCCGACTGGCGGAGCAGATATTCTGCCTCGTGAATTTTATAGGCCGTGTTGACGGTGACGAGCACCGCGCCGAGCTTAACCGTCGCCCAGAAGGTGATATACCAGGCGGGCAGATTGGTAGCCCAGACGGCAACCTTCGAGCCTGCGCGTACTCCGAGCGAGACGAGGGCTCTGGCGAAGCGGTCAACGTCCTCGCGGAACTCGGCATAGGTGCGGGTGTAGTCGAGGGTCGTGTACTTGAAGCAGTACTGGTCGGGGAACTCGTCGGCAACGCGGTCGAGCACCTCGGAGAAGGTGAGGTCGATAAGCTCGTCACGCTTCCACACGTACTGACCCGTACCGTCGTGGTTGAAGTAGAGCTTCTTCTTCATATCCCTCGTCGGGGAAAAGCGCGACATATAGTTTACAAAATAGGGGAATATAACCTCGGGGTCCTGAAGGTCGGGGAGCCACTCGGGCTTCCACTCAAGCGAGATAAAGCTGTCGTAGTTGACCGAGGAGAGCGCACGCATAACGTCGTCTATCGGCATTGTGCCCTCGCCGATAAGCTGATAGGCACCTGCCTCGTCGGAGTCGCGCATATGCACGTGCTTTACGTAGCAGCCGAGGTTCTTTATAGTCTCGTCGGCCCCCTCGCCGCCGTCGCGGTAGGGGTGGTGAATGTCCCAAAGCACCGCGAGATAATCGCTCGCGAAGCGGTCGAGCATATTGCGAAGCCGCGCGGTGTCGGAATATATACCGCTAGTCTTGACGAGCACCGACACGCCGAGCCTCTCGGCAAAGGGAAGAAGATAAGAGAGCGCGGAATAAACCGCCTCCTCGTTATCGGAAAGGGCGCAGACGACGACGTAGGGCACGCGCGCGTTGTGCGCTATCTCCATAAGAGACACCACGGTGTCGGTAGACCCCTCGCCCCGCGATACGTCGCACGAGGTGTCGAAGCAGGGGATTGAGAGCCCCCTCTCCGCCAGGGCGCGAGCCGTCGCGGCGGTGTTGTATTTGTGGAACGGGCCGCCCTTATCGGTCAGGTCGGAAAAGACCTGAAGATTATAGACCTCAACGCCCGAGAAGCCCATCTCGGTCGCCGTGTCGAGCATCTCGTTAAAGGACAGGCCCGGCCAGCCGCGTGTTGAAAATGAGAGCTTCATTCTACAGTCTCCTCGTAAATGATTTTGTTAAGTGCGTTGAGATAGGCCTGTATTCCCGCGCCGACGATGTCGGTGGAGATGCCCTGTCCCGAATAAACCTTCCCGCCCGAGCGGAGCTTGACCACCGTCTGACCCATAGCCTCGCGGCCCTCGGTGACGGCCCGAAGCTGGAAGTCGTCGAGCTCGTAGTGACAGCCGGTTATCTGCTCTATGGCGCGGAAGGCCGCATCAATAGAGCCGTCGCCGATATACACGCCCTCGACGGAGCTGCCGTTTTTCGTCAGCTTGATGTGCGCGGTGGCGGAAATAGTGTTGCCCGAGGTGATAACGTAGGTGTCGAGCTTATAGGTCGGGGGAACCTGCATAGCAGAGGAGGCAACGATGGCATCGAGCTCCTTAAGTCCTACCCGCTCCTTCCTCTCGGCAATCTCGAGGAAGGAATTATATACCTTGGCGCCGTCCTCCTCGGAGAGCTCGTAGCCGAGCCCCGCCGCCGCGAGTATAACCGCCTCCATACCGTCGTGTGCGGTGAGGTAGAGGCCGTCGGTGCCGTCCTCGCCGCCCCTTGCCGATACGTGATGCTTGGCAGGGTGGCACATACGGTCTATCTGCTCGGTGATTTTGCTGAGCTGTGTCGTTCTGATGCCGCACGCGGCGCCGAGGGCGTCGGACTTTGCATCAAGGATGCGCGCAAGGTTCGGTAAGGATGCGAGCGCTATCGGATATGCGGCGGCGGTAATCTGCTCCGCCCCCGCAGTGATGGCGGCAACGGCCGAGGCCTCCGCGAGCGATATAGTATTATAGGTAGAAATACCGAGCGTAACCTGCTTAAGAGCGGGGAGCGCGGCGTACTGCCGCTCGATAAACTCCGCGAGCTCCGAGGGGAGCATAGCTCCCGCAGTGTCCGCGAGCGTGACGGTCGTGGCACCGGCCTCGATAGCCGTCTTAAGCGCGAGGGTGAGAAGGGCATCGTCACTGCGCGTGGCGTCCTCGGCAATAAACTCGACGTCGGGCGAGAGGGCGGCACAGTGAGAAACCGCCGCGCGAATATCCTCAATAAGAGCATCGGGCTTCTTACGGAAGAGGTATTCTATCTGCACGGCGCTCGTCGGAGCGGCAACCTGGAGCCTCGCACGCTTCGCCTCCTTAAGAGCCGACCACACCGTCTCGATATTCTCGGCATCAAAGCCGACGGGAACGGCAATACAGCTCTCGGTAACTGCGGCGGATATGGACTTAATGCGCAGCAAATCAATGCGGGCGTTGGTTACGCCCTCGAGCTCGATAACGTCAACACCGAGCCTGTCGAGCAGCCTCGATAGCTCTATCTTCTCCTTAAACGAGAGGGAAAAGTCCTCCGAAATCTGCTTCATAGATGCATCACTGATTTTGATGTGCTTCATTGCGCGTCTTCCTTTCATTCATAAAAAATAAAAAAGCCCAAAGCCGTCTGTGCGGCTCAGGGACGAAATTCATCTTCGCGGTACCACCCTGATTATCTCCCAAAAAGAGAAATCACTCTCGGCCTCAAGCAAGGCCCTGCTCTGTAACGGGAGCGCCCGTGTCTCATTACTCGCGTGTCGCTTTGACAAGACCGACTCGGGAAGAAGAACACCAAACTCATCCGCATCGGCTCGCACCAAGCGCCGACTCTCTGCAGCATCCGAATAGGGCGTAGTTTCCGTCATTGTCTTTAGGTAAACGGTTACGTACTGAATATATTAAATCACGAACGTCGGGTTTTGTCAAGACGGAATTTAGAAAAAACGGCGATATTTGTTAACTTTGTTTAAAAACTGCCGTAATTTATCCTTAATTTTGTCGGTTTTCACGATAAAAAAAGATTTGACATTTGAAAAAAAGTGTGATAGAATAATCTCATAAAAGCTGTGACGAAGACGGTACGGCAATGAGGTTTACAGAGAGTCGGCGCGTGGTGTGAGCCGATAACCGATAGTCCGAGTACCCATCACTTCCGAGCCGGAGCTCCGAGCGTGCGCGCCAGGGACTCCCGTGTCCTCGCGTTAAGGGGTAGGGCTTGTTAGAGTCTGAGGTGGCGACAACGTCGCAAATTGAGTGGTACCGCGGGTATATTTACTCGTCTCAAGAATTAGTTTTCTTGAGGCGTTTTTTGTTTTTTTATTCCATTTTATAATAACCCTGAACAAAGGAGGAAAAAAAGTATGTTTAACCAAACCGACACAAATCAGTTAGAGAGGATAGCGCTCCGAATTCGCGAGCTGAGACAGATTATCGGCTACACGCCCGCCGAGATGGCGGCAAAGACCGAGGTTTCGGAGGAAGGCTATCTCGCGTACGAATCGGGAACGGTTGATTTACCCTTCACCTTCTTACATAAATTTGCCAAGGCGTGTGACATAGAGCTTACCGATATTCTTGAGGGCCACAGCGCGAAGCTCAGCGGATATACCGTAACGCGCAGGGGCGAGGGACTTACCACGGCGAGCGAGGACGGAATAACCATTCAGGATATGGCTCCCCTCTTCCGCAAGAAGCTTGCGACCCCGTATTGGGTTACCTACGAATACTCCGAGGAGCTCCAGACGCTGCCCATTAACACCGTTACCCACGCGGGCCAGGAGTTCGACCTTGTTATCAAGGGCGCTATGCGTATTCGCATCGGCGAGCGCGAGGAGGTGCTTCGCGAGGGAGACAGCATATTCTTCAAGTCCTCGACACCGCACGGTATGATTGCCGTTGACGGCGCCGACTGCGTATTCCTCGCCGTCATTATGGCGAGCGACAGCACCGACCAGCCGATGTATATCGGCGGCACCGAGCGTGCAAAATCCTACACGCCCCTGCTCTGCGAGCGCTTTATCAAGCCTCGTGAGGACGAGAACGGTGCTCTCGTTGACGTAAGCTATAATAATGAAGAGAAATACAACTTTGCGTTCGACACGGTGGACGAGATAGCGCGTAAGAGCCCCGACAAGCTCGCTATGATACATATTGCAAACGATATGACCGAGCGCCGCTTCACCTTCAAGGATATGAAGGACGCGTCCTCGCAGAGCGCGAACTACTTTAAGTCGCTCGGCATCAAGCGCGGCGACAGGGTTATGCTCGTGCTTAAGCGGCATTATCAGTTCTGGTTTGCAATTCTCGGCTTACATAAGCTCGGTGCTATCGCAATTCCCGCGACCAATCAGCTCGTCGAGCACGACTTCAGCTACCGCTTCGAGGCGGCGGGCGTCAGCGCTATCATATGCACCGCGGACGGCGACACGGCACACCAGGCGGAGCTCGCGGAACAGAAGTGCGGCCTCTCGCTTACCAAGGTTATCGTCGGCGGCGACAGAGAGGGCTGGCACTCCTTCGACAGCGAGTACGGACTATTCAGCCGCAGATACCTTCGCGCCGAGGACGCACCGTGCGGAAGTGACCCGATGCTGATGCTCTTCACCTCGGGCACGACGGGCTATCCCAAAATGGCTATGCATTCCTACAAGTATGCTCTCGGCCACTTCGTTACCGCTAAGTATTGGCATCTTTGCGAGGCGGGCGGCCTTCACTTTACCATATCCGAGACAGGCTGGGGTAAGGCGCTCTGGGGCAAGCTCTACGGTCAGTGGCTCTGTGAGGGAGCGGTATTTACCTACGACTTTGACCGATTTGACTCGCAAAAAATACTGCCGATGTTCGCAAAATACGGCATAACGACCTTCTGCGCACCGCCCACGATGTACAGAATGTTAATAAAGCAGGACCTCAGCAACTACGACCTCTCCTCTATCCGTCACGCGACCACCGCGGGCGAGGCGCTGAACCCCGAGGTCTTCTATCAGTTCGAGAAGGCTACGGGACTGCGTATTGCAGAGGGCTTCGGTCAGACCGAGATGACGCTCGGTATAGCGAACCTTCGCGGAACTCAGCTTAAGCCCGGTGCTATGGGTAAGCCCGTGCCCGGCTACGGCATAGACCTCGTAGACACCGAGGGCAACCCCGTTCCCGACGGCGTGAACGGCGAGATTGTAATTCACACCGAGCCGAGAACCTCCTGCGGCGTATTCCTTGGATATTACCGCAACGACGAGGCGACGGCGGCCGTATGGCACGACGGTATGTATCACACGGGCGACCTCGCTTGGCGCGATGAGGACGGATATTATTGGTACGTCGGCCGTGCCGATGACGTAATCAAGTCCTCGGGCTACCGCATCGGCCCGTTCGAGATAGAGTCTACCATTATGGAGCTGCCCTACGTTCTCGAGTGCGGCGTATGCGCGGCACCCGACGAGGTGCGCGGACAGGTGGTCAAGGCCTGCATCGTGCTCGTCGGCGGAACCGAGGGAACCGAGGAGCTGAAAAAGGAAATTCAGAACTACGTCAAGCAGCACACGGCCCCCTACAAGTACCCGAGAATTGTCGAATTCCGCGAGAGTCTGCCTAAGACGATAAGCGGAAAAATTATGAGAAATAAGCTCTGATAAATAAAAAATGGGCCAAAATATTATAAAATTCGCGCAAAAATATTGACAAACCCGAGCGCAATTATATATAATAAAATTTATCTAATGCTCCACTGCGAGCCGTTAGATTAAGAAAATTATGCTAAAAGAGGTAAGACGTGGAACCGGCTATCAGCGGAATGGAAAGTAAAATTAAACAAATAGCGGCTCGTATTAAGGAGCTCCGTCAGGTGACGGGCCTCTCAGTCGAGGAAATGGCCGAGCGCACCGGTACCACCGTGTACGAGTACGAGCAGTGCGAGGCGGGTAACCGTAATCTCAGCGTTGCCTTCCTTTACCACTGCACGCTCAGCTTCGGCGTTGATATGGGAGATTTGCTTGAGGGTAAGAGCCCGAAGCTTCGCTCCTACGCTCTCACGCGCCGCGGCGACGGTCAGAGGATTGAGGAGGCTCACAATATGATAGGCCTCAACCTCGCCTCGGGCTTCCGTAACCGTATTGCACTGCCGCTTTATATGGAGCTCTCCTATAACGGCAACGAGGAGGATATAGAGCTCGTAAATCACGAGGGTCAGGAGTGTGACATCGTCATTCGCGGAAAAATGAAAATCCGTATCGGCGACAATACCGAGATCCTCGGCCCCGGCGACTGTATTTACTACGACTCGGGCACGCCCCACGGTATGATTGCCGTCGGCGGCGAGGACTGCGCCTTTTACGCCATAGTGCTCCGTAACCAGGCGGCGAGGCTTGGCGAGCAGGAGGCCGTTCCCTCGGCTAAGACGAGGCGGCACGGCGAGGACACCGAGCGCCGTATATATCAGGACTTCATTATACCGCGTGAGGAGAACGGACTTCTCACCGCGATTGATTTCAAGAACGAGGAGAGCTTCAACTTCGCCTTTGACGTCGTGGACGCTCTCGGGCGGCGTAAGCCCGATAAGCTCGCTATGCTTCACGTCAGCGAGGACGGCACCGAGCACAGATTTACCTTCCGTGATATGAAGAAGGAGTCCGCGCGCGCGGCCAACTACTTTAAGTCGCTCGGCATCAAGCGCGGTGACAGGGTTATGCTCGTGCTTAAGAGGCATTACCAGTTCTGGTTTGCAATCCTCGGCTTACATAAGCTCGGCGCCGTGGCAATCCCCGCGCCCAATCAGCTTCTTGAAAAGGACTTCAAGTACCGCTTCGAGGCGGGCAGGGTAAGGGCTATTCTCTGTACGGCCGACGGCGAGGTTGCCGAGGCGGTCGATAAGGCGGCTCTCGAATGTCCCGAGCTCGGAACGAAGATACTCGTCGGCGGCAGCCGCGAGGGCTGGCACTCCTTTGACGAGGAGTACAGCATTTACAGCAGCCATTTTGCACGCACCGAGGACACCCCGTGCGGCGGCGACCCGATGCTGATGTTCTTCACCTCGGGCACCTCGGGATACCCGAAGATTGCGGCGCATAACTATAAATATCCTCTCGGCCACTTCATAACCGCGAGGTATTGGCACCAGGTTAACCCCGAGGGGCTTCACTTCACCATATCCGACACCGACTGGGCTAAGGCGATGTGGGGTAAGCTCTACGGTCAGTGGCTCTCCGAGGCGGCGATTTTCGTATACGACTTCGACAGGTTTAACCCCGAAAAGATACTGCCGCTGTTTGCAAAATACGGCATAACGACCTTCTGTGCTCCGCCCACGATGTACAGAATGTTAATCAAGCAGGATATAAGCAGGTACGACCTCTCCTCTATCGAGCACGCATCGACTGCGGGTGAGGCGCTTAACCCCGAGGTTTTCCGTCAGTTCGAGAAAATAACCGGGCTTAAGATAATGGAGGGCTTCGGTCAGTCCGAGAGCACGCTTATTATAGGTAACCTCTCGGGCGGCAGTCACAAGATGGGCTCGATGGGTAAGCCCGTGCCGCTTTACGACGTGCATCTGCTCGACCCCGACGGCCGCGAGGTTGCGCGCGGCGAGAGCGGTGAGATTTGTATTGATATTTCGAGGGGTCTGCCCCCCGGCCTCGCCTACGCATACGATGCGAACGAGGAGGTAACGGCCGAGACCTGGCGCGACGGATATTACCACACGGGTGACGTGGCGTGGATGGACGAGGACGGCTTCCTCTGGTACGTCGGCCGTGCCGACGACGTTATCAAGTCCTCGGGCTACAGAATAGGTCCGTTTGAGATTGAGAACGTCATTATGGAGCTCCCCTACGTTCTTGAGTGCGGTGTTTGTGCCGCCCCCGATGAAATCAGGGGACAGGTGGTTAAGGCGAGCATAGTTCTCGTCGGAGGCACCGAGGGCACCGATGAACTAAAGAAGGAAATTCAGAATTACGTCAAGTCGAAGACCGCACCCTATAAATACCCGAGAATAGTCGAGTTCCGCGAGAGCCTTCCGAAGACTACGAGCGGAAAGATTATAAGAAAGAAACTGTGATTTTGAGCACGCCTCGGGGCGTGGCGAAAAAATGTAAACACGGCTTTACAAATACTGTAAAAAAGAGATGAATATGAACCACAAAAGACTGACACTCTTTGCAGGGCACTACGGCAGCGGTAAGACGAATATCGCCGTCAATTACGCTCTGTTGCTCGCCTCGGAGGGTAAGCGGGTATGCATCGCCGACCTCGATATAGTCAATCCCTATTTCAGGACGAAGGACAGCGAGGGTGAGCTTGTCGCCGCTGGCGTTCACCTCGTTTCTCCTGCCTACGCGAACAGTAACGTAGACCTGCCCGCGCTCCCCGCGGAGAGCTATCGGCTTATTCAGGACAGGTCAACCTACGGTATTATGGATATAGGCGGCGACGACAGAGGCGCCTACGCCCTCGGCAGATACGCCGAGGCCATAAGAGAGGAGAATAACTACCGAATGGCGTTCGTTTTAAACTGTTATCGCCCTCTGACGGCGACGGTCGAGGACGCTATCGGGATTATGAGAGAGATTGAGGCGGCGGCGGGGCTTAAATTCACCTGCATCGTCAACAACTCGAACCTCGGCCCCGAGACGACCCCCGAAACGCTTCTCGCCACGCAAGATTTTGCAAGCAGGCTAAGCCGCGAGACGGGGCTTGAGATATGGCTCTACACGGCAGAGGAGCGGGTTGCCGAGGAAATTTCGGGACTTCCCGTTTTACCCCTACGGCTGCAAAGTAAATTTTTCGACCTACCGAGCTCGGGCTTACACGGCCTTAACGGCGGGTCATAAAGGAGGAATATAAATGGCAAAGGTAACCTTTAATACCGATATGTGTAAGGGCTGCGGACTGTGTGTCGACGCCTGCCCTAAGAAATGCCTCGCAATTGCGGGCGACAAGCTTAATCAGAAGGGATACTCTCCCGCTTATATGCAGGAGCCCGAGAAGTGCATCGGCTGTGCGTTTTGCGCAACGATGTGTCCCGACTGCATAATCACGGTTGAAAAGTAAGGAGGCTGTTATGGCAGAAAGAATTTTAATGAAGGGAAACGAGGCTATTGCCGAGGCTGCAATCAGAGCGGGCTGCCGCCACTACTTCGGCTATCCCATCACGCCCCAGACCGAGATTGCCGCTTATATGGCTAAGAAAATGCCGAAGATAGGCGGAGTGTTTCTCCAGGCCGAGAGCGAAATAGCCTCTATAAATATGGTTTACGGTGCCGCGGCGGCGGGCTTTAGGGTTATGACCTCGTCCTCGAGCCCCGGAATTTCGCTTAAGGCGGAGGGCCTCAGCTACATAGCCGGCTCGGACGTTCCCGCGCTCGTCGTCAACGTTCAGCGCGGCGGCCCCGGCCTCGGCGGTATTCAGCCCTCGCAGTCGGATTATTTCCAGGCGACCAAGGGCGGCGGTCACGGCGACTACCGTATGATAGTTCTCGCGCCCGCATCGGTTCAGGAGATGGCGAGCCTTACTATCAAGGGCTTTGACCTGGCCGACAAGTACCGTATGACCTCGATGATACTCGCCGACGGAACGATAGGACAGATGATGGAGCCTATCACCTTCGAGGACACCGAGATTACGACCTATGACAAGCCCTGGGCGCTTACCGGCACCGAGTGCCGCCGCCCTCACAACGTTGTAAACTCTCTCTATCTTAAGCCCGAGGAGCTCGAGAGAAAGAACTTCGAGAGATACGAGAAGTATGCCGAGATAGAGAAGAACGAGGCTATGTGGGAGGACTATATGATGGACGATGCGGAAATCGTGGTCGTCGCGTTCGGTATTGCCTCCCGTGTGGCGAAGAACGCCGTTGCTACGGCGAGAAAAGAAGGAATTAAGGCGGGTCTTATCCGTCCCATCACCCTCTGGCCCTTCCCGAATGCGGCCTTCGAGGCTGCCGTGAGCGCCCGCGCGTTCATCTCGGTTGAGCTCAGCATGGGTCAGATGATTGAGGACGTAAGGCTTGCGACTAAGTGCGATAAGCCGGTTACCCTCTGTAACCGCGCGGGCGGTATGATACCGTCTCCCGACGAGGTTCTCACCGCAATTCGCACCGCGTGGAAAGGAGAGGCAAAATAATGGCTGTTGTATTTGAAAAACCGAAATTTTTAACCGATACTCCCTTCCATTACTGCCCCGGCTGCCCTCACGGCATCATTCACCGCCTCGTGGCAGAGGTCGTAGACGAGCTCGGTGTCGGGGGTAAGGCTATCGGCGTTGCTCCCGTCGGCTGTGCGGTTATGGCCTACGATTACTTCGCCTGCGATATGATTGAGGCACCTCACGGCAGAGCGCCCGCGGTTGCTACGGGCATCAAGCGCTGCCGCCCCGAGAATATAGTATTCACCTATCAGGGAGACGGCGACCTCGCATCTATCGGTATGGCCGAGACGGTGCACGCGGCGGCGAGAAATGAAAATATTACCGTTATATTCGTAAACAACGCTATTTACGGCATGACGGGCGGACAGATGGCTCCGACGAGCCTGCCCGGTCAGGTTACTCAGACCTCGCCCTACGGCCGTGACGTTAATCACTGCGGCTGGCCCATTCGCGTAAGCGAGATGCTCGCGACCCTCGAGGGCCCCGAGTACATAGCACGCGTGGCGGTTAACAACGTCAAGAACGTCAAGAATGCGAAGAAGGCTATAAAGCGCGCGTTTGAAAATCAGATTGCGGGCCGCGGCTTCTCGCTCGTTGAGGTGGTTTCGGCCTGCCCGACCAACTGGGGTATGACGCCGAAGGCGGCGCTCGAGTGGGTAGAGAGCGATATGCTCCCCTACTATCCCATAGGCGTTTACAAGGACAGAAGTGCGGGGGAGGAGAAGTAATATGAAGACTACCGAAATTCTTATTGCGGGATTTGGCGGACAGGGAATACTCTTCTCGGGAAAATTCCTCGCGTACAAGGGACTTATGGAGGACACTCAGGTCTCCTGGCTCCCCTCCTACGGCCCCGAGATGCGCGGCGGAACGGCTAACTGTAACGTTATCCTCTCCGACAGCCCCGTCGGCTCTCCGATAATCACTGCCCCCGACGTTCTTATCGCTATGAATTTGCCCTCTCTTGAGAAGTACGTCGGCGCGGTTCTGCCCGGCGGACAGATATACGTGGACTCCTCGCTTATCGATGCTAAGGTAGATAGAGAGGACGTCGAGGTGTTCTATATCCCCGCGACTCAGATGGCTAAGGACGAGGGCATCGGCTCTCTTGCCAATATGATAATCGTCGGCCATCTTCTCGAAAATCACCCCGAGCTTTCCTTCTCGGGCGTAGCCGAGGTGGTTGAGAAGCTCGTTCCGCCGAAGAAGGCGGCACTCAAGGAGCTGAATATGAAGGCTCTCACGCTCGGAAAAGACTATAAGTCTAACTAACTCTGAATTCCAATCCAAAGGAGATAAAAACTATGAACGCAATGACCGAAATGAGCAAATACCGTCACGAGAAGGTATTGTTCGTAAACAACGAAAAGGCAGGACTTAAGGCGATTATCGCTATTCACAACACCAACCTCGGCCCTGCAATCGGCGGCTGCCGCCTCTTCCCCTACGCTTCCTACGACGATGCACTCTTCGACGTGCTTCGCCTCTCTCGCGGAATGTCGCACAAGAACGCGGTTGCAGGCCTTCCGCACGGCGGTGCTAAGGGCGTTATTATCGCCGACCCCTCGGAGAAGACCGAGGCTATGTTCGAGGCGTTTGCCGAGGCAGTAAACAATCTCGGCGGCGATTACATTACCGCTGAGGACGTTAACACCACCTGCGACGACGCGCTTGTTATGCTTCGTAAGACCAAGCACATCTGCGGTCTTCCGCAGAACAGCGGCGACCCCTCGCCCTTTACCGCCCGTGGCGTATGGCAGGGAATTCGCGCTACCGCTAAGGTTGCGCTCGGCACCGACTCTCTTGACGGCCTTACCGTAGCCGTTCAGGGTCTTGGTAAGGTTGGCTACGACCTCTGCCGTCTTCTCCACGAGAGCGGAGCGAAGCTCATAGTTGCAAACCGCAGCAATAAGGCAGCAGCAGAGCGTGCCGCAGCCGAGTTCGGTGCTAAGGTTGTAGCAACCGACGAGATTTACAGCCAGAAGTGCGACATCTTCTCGCCGAACGCTATGGGCGCAATCATCAACCCCACCACTATTCCCCAGCTTAACTGTAAGGCGGTTGCGGGCGGTGCGAACAACCAGATTCTCGACGATGCATCGGGTCTTGCACTCAAGGCTCGCGGTATCTTCTACGCACCCGACTTCGTAATCAACGGCGGCGGCGTTATCAACGCTGCGGCAGAGGTTGACGGCCCCTACAACAAGGCGGCAGTGCTTGAGAAGGTAGACAACATCTACAGCTCCATCGAGCACATTCTCACCGAGTCGAAGACCACGGGCGAGCCCGAGGGCGTTATTGCGACCAAGTACGCGGAGTCCTTGATTTACCGCTAATCAAAAGGAAAAAAATCCCGTCCTGCGAAGGACGGGATTTTTGTTATTTCAGCTTCAAGAGCCTTTTTATGTTTGTGCTTAAAATCATCTCGCGCTCGGTGTCGGTAAGGGGGATTTTGTTAAACCTCTCGAGCTCGGCCGTGGCGTCCCACATAGGGAAGTCGGTTGCAAAGAAGAATTTGTCGGCGCCGTGCATATCGATAAGCCGCTTCGCCTCCTCCGTACTGATAAAGGGAAGGGAGGAGCAGGTGTCGAAGTATACGTTCGGAAGGCCGAGGTAGGAGGGCGATTCGTCCCAGCATCTGTAGCCGCCGAAGTGCGCGGCAATAAAGCTTACCTCGGGGTGCTTCCTCGCCATTCTGACAAGGCGGGCGGGCGCCGAAAAGTCGTATCTGTCGTCGCCGACGTGGAAGAGGATAGGCAGCCTGTCCCCCGCCGCGCGGTAAAACCTCTCGGCCGTCGGGTCGTCGATGTTGAATTTCTGGAAGTCGGGGTGGAGCTTAATTCCGCGAAGGCCGTGCTCCAGCGCCCACTCGACCTCGTGCTCTATCTCCCCGTCGGTGAGGTCCTGGTGTAAGGTAATAAAGCCGATAAACTCGGGGTGCTCGAGGGTTTCCCGATATATAAACTCGTTAATGGAGCGCACCTGGTGCGCCGTCGTCGCCACCGAGTGGATTACGTAGCGGCTGACACCCGCGCGAGCGCCGTCCTCGAGCAGCTGCTCGGGCGTGCCCGCGGGCATTTCCATTTCAATATCGTAGAATACGCCTATCGTCTCGGTCGCCTTCTTCGCGATTTTTTCGGGGTAGACGTGTGCGTGTGCATCAATGATTTCCATTTTTAACTTTTCCTCTGCCAAGGCGCGCCGTGGGTGCGCTTTTTCTTCCGATTTTTGCTTAAATTCGATACACGCCCCGGGGGATAGAGCCGATTTGACGGCGATTTGCGCCCGGATTACGCGACCGATACAAACATATTAGCACATTTTTTACCTAAAGTCAATAAAAATCCTCAATAAATACAAAACGCTGTTTTATGTAAATAAAAGGTTACGTTTTCGAAAAGCGGACGCTCTGCGCCGAGGGCCCTCTGCGGCGTATATGCAACATTTGTAGACAAAAAGCGCCCGCTTTCCATACAAATACAATTTTTGTAAAATTAGTTATTTGTTTTTCACAAAAACAGTTGATTTTTCTGTCGTAATATATTATAATATAGATAAACAAGGAATAATTGCGCGTGAATACGCGCAGGGAGGTGAGCTCATGTACGATTTCCAGAAGGCAAGCATGTGGAAGCGTGTTTCCGCGGCACTGTGTGACCTGGTTGCTCTGGGTATCGTTGCCGTGGGGCTCGCTCTTTTATTTTCTACGCTTCTCGGCTACGACGGGCGCACCGCCCGACTTGAGGAAATAAGCGAGGCCTACGAGAGTGAGTACGGCGTGGACTTTGATATTACCGAGAGCGACTATGAGAAGCTCACCGAGGGGGAGAAGGCGCAGTTTAAGCTCGCAAGAGACAAATTCTCTGCCGACCCCGAGGCAAATTACGTCTACGGCGTTATCGTCAGCCTCACCTTCGCAATTCTCACCTTCAGCATACTGCTCGCCTCGGTTTTGCTCGAGTTTGTCGTTCCGCTCCTCTTCGGCAACGGACAGACCCTCGGTAAGAAGGTGTTTGGTGTCGCGGTTATGAGAGAGGACTGCGTGAGGCTCTCGCCTCTTCTGCTCTTCACCCGCGCACTTCTCGGCAAATATACCGTGGAGACGATGATACCCGTCCTGATTATACTTATGATGTATTGGGGCATTATGGGCTTTTTCGGCACGATTATTCTGCTCTGCCTTCTCGGCTTCCAGCTCGTGCTCTTCTTCAACACGCGCGAGCACAGGGCGATACACGATAAGCTCTCGCACACCGTGGTCGTTGACTTTGCGAGCCAGATGATATTCGACTCGCCCGAGGCTATGCTCGCCTACAAGCAGCGTATTCACGAGGCCGAGGCGGCTCGCGGAGACTGATTTTTAAGCGGGGAGCCCCGCAAACAAATTACGGCTATCTAAATTACAAATCTGAATATACAGAAAGGGAGACAACATGAAAGTTGTTTTGCAGAACCTGACCAAAATCTTCCCCTCCCGGAACAAGAAGTCCGGTGAGGAGGTAATCGCGGTCAACGATTTTTCCTTTACCATTCCGGATGGTAAGCTCATCGGCCTGCTCGGCCCCTCAGGATGCGGAAAGAGTACCACGCTGTATATGATCAGCGGCTTGCAGAAGCCCACGGGCGGCAAGCTCTTCTTCGGCGAGGAGGACGTTACCGACCTCACTCCCGAGAACCGCGGTGTAGGTCTGGTGTTCCAGAACTACGCGCTCTATCCTCATATGACGGTTAAGCAGAACATTCTTTTCCCGCTCCAGAACCTTCGCGGCGCGGACAAGATGACTAAGGAAGAGATGCTCGAGAGAGCATACGAGGCGGCGAAGCTCGTGCAGATTGACGACCTTATGGACCGTAAGCCGAGCGAGCTCTCGGGCGGTCAGCAGCAGCGTGTTGCTATCGCGCGTGCTCTCGTTAAGATGCCTAAGGTGCTTCTTCTCGACGAGCCTCTTTCCAACCTCGATGCGCGTCTTCGTCTTCAGACCCGTGAGGAGATACGCCGTATTCAGAAGGAGACCGGAATTACCACGATTTTCGTTACTCACGACCAGGAGGAGGCTATGTCCATCTCGGATATGATCGTAGTAATGAAGAAGGGCGTGCTCCAGCAGATAGGTAAGCCCCAGGACGTCTACGACGACCCGACCAACCTCTTCGTTGCTAAGTTCCTCGGCACTCCCCCGATTAACGTATTTAACGGCTACGTCAAGGGCGAGAAGCTCTATATCGGCGGCACCGAGAAGCTTGAGGACGGCGAGTGCGTGCTCGAGACCAAGGGCGCTCCCGACGGTCTCGTTACCGTGGGTATCCGTCCCGAGGGCTTCATTCCCGACGAGAGCGGCGCGCTTGTCTGCCGGCTCAACAACGTCGAGGTTATGGGACGTGACGTCTCCATAGTATCGACCCACGCCGCATCGGCTAACGCTACGGTGCGCTCGATAGTCGATGCCGACTACAAGATTGCTGCCGGCGCGACCGTTTCCTTCGCTCTTAAGCCTCACAAGGTATTCATCTTCGACAAAGAGACCGAGAAGAGAATTTATTTCGGTGACCAGAAGCCCGTAGAAATCAAAGAGGAGAACTGATATGGCAGGCTTCTTACAGAAAATTAAGTTCGATAAGTGGAAGGGCTGGCTTTATCTCTCTCCCGCTATCGTGCTGCTGCTCATCTTTACGGTTTGGCCTATCTTTAACACCCTCAGGATTGCGTTTCTTGAGGACTACAACTCGCTTACCGCTATGCGCGGTGTGAAGTTTGATTTCGGATTTGCCAACTTCGCTAAGGTTCTGCAGTACGACGGCTTCATTAAGTGCCTCTCCAACACGATGCTTCTTTGCATCCTGACGGTGCCGGTTTCCACCATTCTCGCGCTCGTTATCGCGGTATGCCTCAATTCGATTAAGTTTCTCTCGAGATTTATCCAGACCATATTTTTCCTGCCCTACGTTACGAACTCCATCGCTATCGGAATGGTATTCGCGGCTATGTTCTCGGTTATCGGTAATTTTGACTCGGGACTCGTCGATTCCTACGGTATCATAAATAACGTAATAGGCTGGTTCGGCGGTAAGCCGATTGACTGGATGGGCACGGGCTCGGGCGAGTGGCCGAACTACGTGGTTATGGTTATCTACATAGTATGGAACGCCTTACCCTTTAAAATTCTCATTCTTCTCGGCGGTCTTCAGAGCGTTAACAAGCAGTACTACGATGCGGCTAAGGTTGACGGCACGTCGAGATTCAGAGTGTTCACGAGAATTACCGTTCCGCTTCTCTCGCCTATGCTTGCATACGTCGTTATCACCGGCTTCATCGGCGGCTTTAAGGAGTATTCCTCAATCGTCGGCGTATTCGGCGACGGAATGGGCCCGATAGGAGATGCGGGCCGACTGAACACGATGGTCGGATTTATATACGACGCGCTTCCTCAGCAGCAGCTCGGACGTGCGAGCGCCGCGGCGCTTATCCTCTTCGGCATTATATTTATCGTTACGATGATAAACCTCTACGTGTCGAAGAAGAAGACACATTATTAAGGGGGTGCCGATATGTCTGAAAACAAGGTAATCAATCAGACGGCAGAAAAGACTGCCGCACCCGCCGCCTCCGCCGTGACTATGGCGGAGAGGGATATGGCTAAGGTCACCGCGAAGCAGAGGGTGGTAAAGGTGCTCGTTCAGGTCGCGCTCTACACCTTCCTTATCACGATGGCGCTTATCGTCCTCTTCCCGTTCTACTGGATGCTTATTTCCTCGGTCAAGTCGCTCGAGGAGTACAACCTCGCAATTCCCACGCTCTTCCCCCTCGAATTCCACTTCGAGAACTACGTTGAGGGCTTCAAGACGGCCCAGCTCGGTCAGCTCTTCCTCAACACTCTTTACGTCGGTCTCGTATCGACCGCGCTCTCGCTCGTAATTACGGTTATCTCGGCGTTCGCCTTTGCAAGGCTTGAATTTAAGGGTAAGAACGCGCTCTTCGCGGCTCTTCTTGCCACGATGATGATACCCGGCGAGCTCTTCACAATTACGAACTACCAGACGATTAACAACTTCCTCGGGCTTAACACCCTCGGAAGGAAGTTAGGCTCCGACTTCCTTATGTCGCTCGGTAACTGGTCTAACACCTATACCGTTCTTATCGTGCCCTTCCTCGTCAGCGTATTCTATATCTATCTTCTGAAGCAGAACTTTATGCAGATACCGAACGAATTGTATCTTGCGGCGAAGGTTGACGGAACGACGGATATAAAATATCTTTGGAAGGTTATGATACCTCTTGCATTCCCCACCATTATCTCTATCACCATTCTTAAGATGATGGGCGCGTGGAACTCCTACGTATGGCCGCGACTCGTTGCCAACGACGACGCGCATAAGCTTATCACGAACGGTCTTCGCGGAGCCGACTTCACGGTAGATAATATGATACATTACCCGAGACAGATGGCGGCTGTCGCTATCGTTTCGCTGCCCCTGTTCCTCGTATTCCTCTTCCTTCGTAAGTATATTATGAAGGGCGTATCGAGGAGCGGTATCAAGGGCTAAGATGCTCATTATCCGCGCGGCTACGTCCCGCGCGGAGCCGAGCGGTGGTAAAGGCTCGGCTTACCTAAGTGTTAAATGCGGAAACGCTTAACAAATATTATAATTGAAAGGTAAATCGCAATGAAGAAAATAGTTTGTATACTTCTCCTCGTAGCGATGATAGTACCGATGTGCTTCGCCTTCACCGGCTGTAAGAAGGAGGACGACGGCAAGCTTCACATCAAGTTTTATCATACTATGGGAGAAAATCTCAGGAAGGTACTTAACCAGTACATTAAGGTCTTCGAGGCTCTCTATCCCGAGTATAAGATTGACCACGAGCAGATAGGCGGCTACGAGGACGTGCGCGACCAGATAGCGACCGAGATTACTGCTAACAAGCAGCCTAATATCGCATACTGCTATCCCGACCACGTTGCTCTTTACAACCTCGCTCTCGCGGTTAAGACGCTCGACGGCTACATCGACAGCGACGAGGTAATCACAAGAGCGGACGGTACGACCGAGATTCTCGGTCTGACCGAGGAGCAGAAGGCTGACTTCATTCAGGCATACTACGAGGAGGGTCGTCAGTTCGGCGACGGTCTTATGTACACGATGCCTCTTTCGAAGTCCACCGAGGTTCTTTACTACAACAAGACCTACTTCGACGTAGCGCAGAAGATTTACAATTCCGAAATCGAGCTCGATATCAACGGCAATCCCGTATACCTTACCGACGACAAGGGCAACTTCGTGCTTGACGGCGAGGGCCAAAAGCAGACCAAGCCCAACCCGAACAAGGGTAACGAGATGTACAACCTCTTCGTTCCCACCACCTGGGACGAGATGGAGCTTATCTGTGCGCGTATCGTAGCTATTGAGAACGACAGACTTCCCGCCGCAACCAAGGCTAAGGCCGACAAGGTCGAAGAGGTTGTGATAAGCGAAACCGAACTTCACAAGATCTACGTTGACAAGGAGGGCAAGAAGCTCGCTCAGGTTATCCCGCTCGGCTACGACTCCGAGTCCAACTGGTTCATCACTATGTGCGAGCAGCTCGGACTTCCTTACACCTCTGCCGAGGGTGAGCACTTCCTCTTCAACACCGAGGCTCACCACGAGTTCGTTACCAAGTTCAGAGAGTGGTACATCAAGGGCTACGTTACTACCCAGGAGATTCACGGTGCATACACCTCCACGCTCTTCACCGCTAATACCGGTACGAAGTCCTATATGTCGATAGGCTCCTCTGCGGGTGCAACGCATCAGCGCCCCAAGAAGAACGCACAGGACGTATATCCCTTCGACGTAGGCATCGCCTCTATTCCTCAGTTCAACAAGGAGAACCCCAAGGTTATCTCCCAGGGTCCCTCGCTCTGTATCTTCGAGGCATCCGAGGAGGAGATGAAGGCATCCTGGCTCTTCGTTAAGTTCCTTTGCACCACCGTTGAGTTCCAGGCAGACTTCTCGCGTGAGTCGGGCTACGTTCCCGTAATCAAGTCGGTTAACACCGACCCCGTTTACGCTGACTTCCTTGCTAACGCTAACGGCGGCGACAACGTTGCGGCTCTGTCGGTTAAGGTATGTCTTGAGCAGGAGGAGTATTACTACACCTCTCCCGCGTTCAACGGCTCGGCTAAGGCTCGTGACGAGGTTGGTAAGCTTATTCAGGCTGTATTCAAGCTCAGCACCACCACCGCTGACGTTCCCGCTGAGGTTCGTAAGCTCTTCAACAAGGCTATAAGCGAGTGTAAGTATCACGCTCAGTAATTTAAAGATATGAAGAGAACAGGCATATTAGTTAAGGCGTGTGCGCTCGTTCTCCTCTTATCCTCGGTTATCTCCTGCTTCGCCGCGTGTCGGCGGGATAAGACGGTTGACTACGTATCCGAGCTTAAGCTCGATATGAGCACCGACTCCCTGAAGCAGGAGGTCACCGTCTACAAGAATATAGACGGAGATACGACGCACTTTAAATTTAAGGATCCCTCTGCGCTTCCCGAGGAGGCGAAGGAGGACGGATACTTCAAGGCGAGATATATGGCGATAAACACCCCCGAGTCTACCGGTAAGATAGAGGAGTGGGGCAGGCGTGCATCCGACTTTACCAAGGCAACGCTAAACGCTGCCGAGTCTATCATAATCGAGTCCGACGATAATAAGTGGAATCCCGATTCCACGGGCTCGCGCTTTATGGTATGGGTATGGTACAGGACCTCTGCCGAGGGTGAATACCGCAATCTCAATCTCGAAATACTCCAGAACGGTCTCGCCGTTCAGTCTAACGCCTCGAACAACCGCTACGGCAGCGTGTGCGCGAAGGCGTACAACCAGGCAAGAGACCAGAAGCTCATCGTTCACTCGGGGGAGCGAGACCCCGACTTCTTCTACGGCGAGGCGGTTAAGATGTCGCTTAAGGAGCTCCGCCTCTCGATTGACGACTATATCGCCACTACCGTTGCGGTAGAGGGTGTCGTCACGAGAAACGACGGCAACAGCGGCGTGTATATCGAGAGCTACGACGAACAGACCGACAGGTATTACGGCGTGTACGTTTATTACAGCGCCAACCCCTCGTACGGAATTCCCGCTATGCTCTCTATGGGCAACCTCGTCAGGGTCGTCGGTAAGATTTCCGACTTCGACCCCGAGAACCCTCAGATTTCGGGTCTCGTTTACAACATCAGAGACACGAAGAACGAGTTCCAGATGAAGAAGCTCGGCGAGGGCTACGAGGCCTCCTACACCGAGATTTCGGCGGACACCTTCGTGAATGCCACCGAGACGGTATCGGTCGGTGACGAGGACGTCGAGATGCGGGTTGCACATCTTATGCTCGGCACTACCGTATCGATGAAGAACCTCAAGGTTAAAAAGGTGAAGCCCGCGCAGACGAGCAACGCTCTTACTATCTTCTGCGAGGTTGACGGCATTGAGGTGCAGGTGCACGCCGTCGAGATGTACGACGAGTACAGTCAGCCTATTACCGAGGACTATTACCTTGGTAAGACCTTCGACGTTCAGGGCGTCGTTGATATTTTTGACGGCACCTACCAGATTGAATTCTATTCGCTTTCCGACGTGACCTTCCACTGAGGAAAAACGCAATTCTCTAATTACTTTATGATAAATTAATTAATTACTAATTAATTTTAAAATAAAAAAGAAAAAGGAGATTCCCATGAAAAAACTTTTAGTTTTGTTCCTTGCGCTTGTTATGTGCTTCGGTCTTCTCGTGGCTTGTAAGCCCGAAGAGCCCGAGACCCCCGAAATCACCTACAAGCTCGACAAGGCAGTCCAGTACGTAAGCAATATGTACAAGGGCGAGCAGGTTAAGCCCGAGGGCTCGGACACCGCGTGCGCTACCAAGTACGCTGACTTCGAGCGCGTTTCCCAGGTTGTTATCGCCGGCGTTGCCTACGATGTCGTTTGGACTGTAGACGAGACCGACGAGACCAAGGTTAAGGTCATTCAGGGCTCGGGCGCTACCCCTACCAAGATTGACGTTAACGAGAGGACCACAGAGGACTTCGACTTCACCCTTACCGCTACGGTTAAGGCAGGCGACGGCACCTCTGACACCCTTACCTTTAACTTCTTTACTCCCGCGTATAACCCCATCACTTATGATGAGTACAGAGCGAAGAAGGACGGCGAGAGCGCTACCGTTGAGGGTATCGTTGTTGCTCTTAACTCGAAGAGCGCGGGCAACAAGCGTAACCACATCTTTGCAGTTGACGCATCCGGTAAGGGCGGCTACTATGCATACGATATGGAAGACGACCCCGTTAAGCTCGGTATCGAGGTTGGTATGACCGTCGGTATCAGCGGCGAGGTTGATATCTACCAGGGTATGTACGAGCTTAAGAACGCTACCCCGAGAATTATCGACACTAACAAGCAGAGCACCTCTGCTATCGACGTTTCCGCGAAGTTCGGTGCAGGCGAGGATATTCTCGAGTACGTTGGCGCACTTATCACCATTAAGGGCGTTACCATCGGCGGTCAGGAGCTTGACGTTGCTAACAGCCAGTACCTCTTCTTCTCGCTTAACGGCGTAGAGAGCTACATCAGAACCTACGTTACCGACCTTCCCACCAGCTTCGATATCGTTACCAATGATGACAGCACCACCTCGTGTGCTGACAAGGCGGTTATTGATGCGGCTCACGCAGCTAAGCGCGACTGGATTGCCGACGTTACCGGCGTTCTTATCGCTTACAACGGCACTCCCTACCTTATGCCCGTATCCGCAGACTGCTTCAACTACATTGAGTTTGCAGGCAAGACCGACGAGGAGAAGATTAACTTCGAGCTTGACGCTCTTGAGATGGTTGAGAAGCTCGGCCAGGACAAGACCGTTGACGTCGCTACCGCAGGCGCTGACTACACCGAGGTTGTTCTCTCCTGGGCATCTGACAGCGAGTATGCTGTAGTTGCTGCTGACGGCAAGTCCATCGCGTTCACCATTCCCGAGACCGAGACCACCGTTACCATTACCGTTACCGCTACTATCGGCGAGACGAGCAACACCAAGACCTTCGACGTGACCCTCGTTCCCGTGAAGACCGGCTACACCGCTAACACTCCCTACTACTTCGGCTTTACCGACAAGGACGGCGTGAAGAAGTACCTTGACGGAACCAATTCGATCAACAACAAGACCGGAGAGCCCGTTGAGTACCGCTGGAACCTCACCGACGACGTTACGAAAGCTACCGAGTTCTTCGTTGAGATAGTTGATGGCGGCTACTACGTATACTTCATGAAGGATGGTGCTAAGACCTACCTTAACATCGTTAAGAACGGTAACTACACCAACCTTCTTGCAGCTACCGAGGGCAAGTCTGTATGGACCTACGACGTAGCGCTTGAGGCTCTCGTGGTTGACGTTGACGGTACTGTTTTCGTTCCCAAGAACTACAAGGGTTATGGCAACGTTGAGGCTAAGAAGTCTGATTACACGGACGGCGACACCTACTCGCTCGGCCTTATGGCAGTTGAGTTCAACATCGGCTACGAGAACAACGGCGAGATGAAGTATCTTGACGGTACTACCGTTTCCGGTTTTAACTTCCGCTGGAACCTCACCGCTGACAAGGCTCTTGCGGCCACCTTCTACCTTGAGGGTAACGCAGACGGCACCTACTACGTATACTTCTACGTAGGCGAGACCAAGACCTACCTCAACATCGTCAAGAACGGTGACTACATCAACCTTCTTGCAGGTGAGACCGCAGAGTCGAAGTGGGCATACAACGAGGAGCTTAAGGCATACGCTGTTGACATCGACGGCACTCTTTACGTTCCGAAGACCTACAATAACTACGGCAACGTTGAGGCTAAGAAGTCCGACTACATCAAGGGCGAGACCTTTACTCTCAGCCTTTACAATACGAGCTATGCTCCCGCAGCTCCCGAGACTCCCGATCCCGAACAGCCCGGTGAGGGCGGCGGCGACGTAGGCGGCGGCGACGTAGACCCTAACGCTATTACTGCCAGCAAGACTATTGCTGAGCTTATTACTGCAAACGGTTGGACTTCCTCCACCACCAAGCAGTCCTTCAATCTTGACGATAACGTAACTGTTAAGGTTGACGGCGGCAGCAACAGCGGTAAGGCTTATAACGGTGACCATATCCGTATTTACGCAACCGACACTCCCGCAGGCACGCTTACTATAACGGTTCCCGAGGGATATGAGCTTGTTTCCATTAAGGTAACTACCCTTACCGGCACCTATGCATTCCTCTACGTTGACGGTACTACTACCGACATAAGCAACGTTGAGACCGCAGTTTCCGGCAATTCGGTTCTCCTTAATACCGTAAAGAACGGCTCTGACGGCAAGCAGGTTCGCGTAACTGCTATCGAGGTTGTTTATAAGCCCGTAGCAGAATAAACGCCTACATAGGCTGTTTAATAAAAATTGTAAAGAACCGCACCCTCGGGTGCGGTTCTTTTTATCGTATAGCTCCTCACACAAGCATTGACGGTCAAAATCCTCGATTTTTAATTTTTGTCAGTTTAAAGACTGACAAAAATATTGACAATCGGGGTTTTGTATGCTATAATATGGGCAGAATAAGAATAGGAGGTGCTATATGATATTAAGGCAGGCATATCTTGATCAAATCATTCCGCTTATTGATAAAAAAATAATAAAGGTATTGACGGGTGTTCGGCGGTCGGGTAAGACCGTTCTTCTTTCTCAAATTCAAGATCATCTTGTGAACAGGGGCGTTCCGAAATCTAATATTATAAGCATCAGTCTCGAATCCAAAAGAAACAAGCGGTTCAAGGACGGAGATACTTTATACGAGCATCTCATTTCCTCCCACGAGGCTGTGGAGGGAAGGGTTTACGTCTTCCTTGATGAAATACAGCTCGTCAGTAAGTGGGAGGAGGTTGTTTCGTCCTTGCTCGTTGACGTGGACTGCGATATCTATATCACCGGGTCTAATTCCAAGCTTCTTTCCGGGGAGCTTGCTACGCTGATTGCCGGTCGGTATATTCAAATCCGTGTATATCCCTTTACACTCTCCGAGGCAAAAGCAATACAGCAGCAGAACGGAAAATACACCTCTGACGAGGCTGTTTTTTCGGACTATTTGCGATTTGGCGGATTGCCTATGCGCTTTTCTCTTGAGGAAATTTCTCTTGAGCCCTATCTTTCCGACACCTACGAGGCGATAGTGGTAAAGGACGTTATTCAAAGAAACAGCATCAAGGACGTGGGGCTTCTTAATATGATTCTCGCGTTTTTGATGGATAATATCGCCAATCCGTTTTCGGCGCGCTCAATTGTTGCTGCGCTGAAGGCAGAGGGGGTTAACACTACCGTCGAAACCGTTATTTCGTATATTGATTATATTAAAAAGGCGATGATAATTTACAGCGCACAGCGATACGATATTAAGGGCAAGAGGCTGCTCACGACGAATGAAAAATATTACACCGTTGATTTGGGGCTTCGCAACTGTGTGAAGACGAGCGGTGAGATGGATTATAACAAGCTTTACGAGAATATCGTTTATCTTGAGCTGCTGTATCGCGGCTACGACGTAAAGGTCGGTAAAACCGATGAATACGAGATAGATTTTGTTGCCTACAAGGGCTCCGATATTTTGTACGTACAAGTATGCTATCTTCTTGCATCACCCGAAACGGTAGAGCGTGAGTTTGGTAATCTTGAACGAATAAGGGATAATTACCCTAAATACGTTGTTTCGGGCGACCTTCCCGATTTCTCCCGTAACGGTATTAAGCATTTCAACATCATCAAGTTCCTTTTGAACGAATAATTTCAAGAAGCGATTCTTGCTAAAATGCGAGAGCCGCTTCTTTTTATAAGTAGATTTCCAATGCCCTATACTTGACTATTATATAAAAATAGGATAAAATAGAGGGGAAGAAAATTATTTAAAACGGGGATTATATGAAATTATATCTTAGACTTTCGGCTTTACTTATAGCACTCGCTATAATTCTCTCGCTCCTTGTCGGCTGTGTGCCGCCAGACGAGCCCGAGGGCGAGGGAACTGGGGACCTCGGCTCGCTTGAGATAGAGGGCGAGGAGAGTATATCTATCGGTCTTGGCGGCGTGCGGGTGCTCGAGATAAAAGAGGCTTACAGTGTCACCTCGCGCGTGCAGTGGAGCGTTATCGGAGAGGCCGTGACGGTTGACGAATACGGCTTCGTTAAGTCGGTCGGGGTGGGCACCGCGACGGTCACGGCGCGCTACGGCGACCTCTCGGACAGTGTTCGGATTACCGTCACGGGTGAGCCCGACGAGCACGCCGACCCATATACTGACGTAGATAAGAGCGAGTTCTACGGGGGCTACACTCCCGCTTCGGACTTTATCGACGCCTATTACAGAACGCAGCACTATTTACTCTCGGGCGAGAACGGCACGCAGGCTAAGGAGCCGACCGTCGCCAATAACAGACCCGAGGAGAGCGGCGTATTTATAAGAAATTCCGATATGTGCTACGAGGACAACGGCAATACCTACGTGGTATACGAGCCCACGGGCGAGGTCGCGTTTCGCATTTACAGGGGGGCGGCGTACGTGACCCTCGAGGAGATTGCGGCTTATATGTTCGCCTTCGGCGGTACCGACGGCGCCTTCCCCGCTAATTATACGAGCGTCAAGAAGCCAAACCCCGCACAGAGCCCCTGGGGCGAGTACCTAAGAGCAAATCACAGCTTTTTTATAGGTGACACCGAGAGGTACCCGAGAGAGCCCGAGCTGCCGAACATTTCGGGCTGCGGCGGTAAGCTCCAATACTGGGAAATGGATATAGGCACGCACACCTACAACAACGGCAACAAGATTACGAGGGGCGAGTGTCGGCTCGTTTACGGTCGGCGCGACCTTAGCGGCGACGGCACCTTCGGCGCGGGCGAGCTCCACGTATTCTATACCTATAACCACTACGACGATTTCCAGGAATATCTCAATTATCACGGCGGCTGGGGCGAGCGGTTCGGCTACGAGACGAACGGCTCCTCGTCGCTAAAGGGCCCGTCGCCATACGTGGACGTGGTATATTCAACCCTTACGGGCCGTAGTTAGGCATAACCAAAATAAAAAAGGAAGAGATTACGGTGTAGTCTCTTCCTTTATCTTTTTCCTTTATATATTCTTTAATTTCTCAAAAACCGACATCTCGGTACGGGTCGCGACGAGCGGCGTTACCGAAATCATACCCGCGCGCACCGTGTTAATATCGGTCGTGGGGTCGGTGCCCGAGTCTTTTTTAATTTCGCCCGACTGGACGTACATAATGCCGCCCCGGTGGACGAAGCTATCGGTGTAGTACATACCGCCCTGCTTGGTAATTCTGATGCCTTGCGGGTTCTCGGGAATATTGACGTTATAGAGGGGGTTGTGGGCGTAGAGGTCGTTCTCCTTAATAAAGCGCCACATAAGGTCAAGAGACTCCTCGGGTATATGCGGGTTCGCCACGTCGGTCGAGACGGCAAGGCCCGGGATACCCATTCTCGCGCCCTCAAAGATAGCGCCGCAGGTGCCCGAATAAACGATGTCGTCACCGAGGTTGTAGCCGCGGTTGATGCCCGAGAGGATAAAGTCAAACTCCCGCCCGAGCGCGCGAGTGCCGAAGCGTACGCAGTCGGCGGGCGTGGAATCTATAGAATAGCCGAAAAGCCCCGGGACAATCTCTATCTCGACGGCCTCAACCTCGTGCGTGAAGTTGATAGACTGGCTCTTTCCGCTCTGCTCCACCTTGGGCGCGGCAACCGTGACGTTGCCTATCTTACTCGCCCATTTTGCGAGGGGGGGAATAAACGGAGAGCGGATGCCGTCGTCGTTTGTGATTAGTATATTCATTATAGCCATCCTTCGTTTTGTTTCTTAAACTCGCCGAGCACGCGGTCCGCCTCGGCAATAAGCTCGTCCATCTGCGCCCAACTGTGCACCGTCGCGCCGCTGGCACATGCGTGGCCGCCGCCCTCGTATTTCTCGGCAATCTGATTTACGGTCACGAAGCGGGAGCGAAGACGGACGCGTATTTCGCTCTCGTCCGCCGTGTCGATAAAGGCAATCCAGATAAGGCTGTTTTTTATAGAGTCCATATAGGAGACGGCGGCAGAGGCGCTCTCGTAGGAGAGGCCGTACTCGGCCATAGTCGCTCTGTCGATATAGATATAGGCAACGCCGTTTTCGGTAATATTGATGTTCCCGAGCACGTATGCCTCGAACTTGAACTCCGAAAGCTCCTTCATATAAAGATTAGCATAGAGCAGGTCGGTATCAACACCGAGGTCGAGTAGCATTCCCGCGAGGCGCATAGTCTCACCCGACACCGAGCGGAAGCGGAAGCGGCCCGAGTCGGTGACAAGGCCCGCGTAGAGGTAGGTCGCCGCCTCGGTATCGATTTTAAGCTCGTCCCGCATCTCATAGTAGAACGCCGAGATAAGCTCGCAGGAAGAGGAGCGCTCCTCCTCTACCCAGTTAATATCGCCGTAGTCCTCAACGGGAATATGGTGGTCGATTTTGATAAGCTCCTTACAGAGCGAGAATTTCTTATTCGATATGCGTGCGGCGGTGGCGGTGTCAACCACGATGCCGAGAGCCTCGGCGTAGAAGCCGTCCTCGCGGAGCTCGTCCTCGCCGCCGAGGAAGGTGAGATAGTCGGAGAAGTCGCAGTTCTGGAGAACTATTTCCTTTTCGGGGAAGGAAAGCTCCAATATGCGCTTAAGTCCCTTGGTCGAGCCGACGGCATCTCCGTCGGGTCTGAAATGACGGAATATGATTATTCTGTCGTATTTTTTTATAGTGTCAAGCACGCGGCGTGCGGCTGCCTTATTCATTTATTATTTTCCTCCGAGAGTGATTTTAAATCCTCGAGCATCGCCATAGCCTCTTCCTTATTTTTAAGCGTGGCACCGCTCGCCTTCTGATGTCCGCCGCCGCCGTATTTGACGGCGATGGGGTTGATATTGTAACGGCTCGAGCGCAGCTCGGCGAGAACTCCGCTCTCGCTCTCGGTGAAGTTTACCCAGGTGTGAATTCCGCGCACGTCGGACATAACGCCGACCATTCCGCGAGAGAGGGTAAAGTCACTGACACCGTAGCTCTTCGCCTCCTCGAGGGGGGTATAGATATACGCAACGCCCTCGGGGGTGGTTTGAATTTTAAGCACGTATTTTGCGCGAAGCTGCATCAGGGGCAGCTCGTCGGCATAGAGATTTCCGTAAATCTCGGTTATGTCAAAGTCGCGCTCGGTTAAAAACGAGGCAAGACGGAAGGTCTTAGCCGTCGTGGAGTCGTAGCGGAAGCGACCCGAGTCGGTGACCATACCGGTATAGAGCGCCCTCGCCGCGGCGGGGGAAACCGAGAGGCCGCACTCGATAGCCAGCTCGGCTATCATTCCGCAGCAGCTCTCATAGGTGGTGTCGGTAAGCTCTGCCTCGGCAATTTTCTCGACGAAGATATGGTGGTCGATGCGGGCCGTTGCCGCGGCCGTCGTGTATCTCTCGTCGGATATAAGGGCTTTCGCCGAGCAGTCGAGCACTATCGCGAGCGCGTCCGTATAGACCGTGTCCTCTATCTCGTCAAGGGGCGTGTCAAGCATAAAGGAGTAGCGCTCCGTCATATCGCCGACGGCGTAAATTTCCTTATTCGGGAAGCTATCCTTAAGTATATACCGAAGCCCGAGCTGTGCGCCGAGGGCGTCTCCGTCGGGATTTTTATGTCTGTGGATAACGATTTTCGGGTATTTTTCTATCAGGCGGTATATTTCTTCAAACATACTCAGTGCTTTTCCTTTCGGTTTATGTGGGAAATGATACGCTCGGTAATCATCTCGAGCGCCACGGGGTTCTTACCGCCCTCGGGGACGATAATATCCGCCCGTCTTTTGCTCGGCTCGACAAAGGCCTCGTGCATCGGCTTGACCGTCGCGTAGTACTGCGCTATGACCGACTCGAGACTGCGCCCGCGGTCGCGCACGTCGCGCTTAATTCTCCTTATAATCCGCACGTCGGCATCGGTATCGACGAAAATCTTAATATCGAGGCGGCGCAAAATCTCGGGGTTCTCGAAAATCAGTATTCCCTCGAGAACTATAACCTCGGCGGCGACGACGGTGCGCACCTTATCGCTCCTGTCGTGCTTCGAGTAGTCGTAGACGGGGCAGTCAACGCTGTGCCCGAGGCGGAGCTCGTCAAGGTGACGGATTAAGAGCTCGGTATCAAACGCATCGGGGTGGTCGAAGTTAAGAGAGGCACGCTCCTCGAGCGTGAGGGAGCTCTGCGCCTTATAATAGTCGTCGTGGCGTATTAGGGAGAGGCGGTCTCCGAAATGCGAGGCGAGCCGATTGGCAAGCGTGGTCTTACCGCTGCCCGAGCCGCCCGCGATACCGATAAACAAGCTGTTTTTCATAAAGCACTCCGAGTAGTTGTTTTTTTAAATGCCTTTATTTTTTAAGTGTGAAGCGGCGGGGGAGAAGCTCGTCGAGCGTAAGCGTGCGGCCCTCCTTACCGTCGGAAAGAATAATCTCAAAGTCGCCGGAGCAAAACTCCGACATAACCTGTAGGCATACGCCGCAGGGGTAGCAGAGCCCCGTGGGCTCCCCCTTACCGCCGACGATTGCAATAGCGCGAAAATCGCGGTGTCCGTCGTGGAGCGCGGAGAAAAATGCGACACGCTCGGCACATACCGTCGGGGTGTAGGACGAGTTTTCAATATTTGCACCTGTGTATATGCTCCCGTCGGAGAGCAGCAGTGCCGCCCCGACCGAGAAGCCCGAGTAGGGCGAGTAGCTCGCGCCCCTTGCCTCGGCTGCCTTTTTTAATAAAAGCTCGGTTGTTTCCTTTCTCATACTGCACCTCACTTTACGCCAAGAAGACGGCAGACCGTGTCGGCAACGTGGGTGAAGCCGCGAAGCGTGCCGAGATTTTCGGGCTCTCCCCCAGCGTCAAGCAAAAGGTAGGGCACGTATTCTCTCGTGTGGTCGGTGCTGTCGTCGGTGGGGTCGCAGCCGTGGTCGGCGGTTATAATAAGCACGTCCTCCTCGCCAAGGCGGGGAAGAAATCCCCCGAGCCACTCGTCGAAGCGGTTAAGCGCCTCGGCGTAGCCCCGAGCATCCTGGCGGTGGCCGTATTTCATATCAAAGTCAACGAGGTTGACAAAGCAAAGGCCGTGGAAGTCGCGAGAGACAAGCTCTGCCGCTTTCTCCATTCCCTCGTCGTTCGAGTGCGTGGGATAGGTCTCGGTGAGGCCCGACATAGCGAATATGTCGCCAATCTTGCCGACACCGATAACGTCGAGGCCCGCGGCCGATATTTTATTAAGCATAGTCTCGCCGAAAGGTGAGAGCGAGAAGTCGCGGCGGTTGCCCGTGCGGGTAAAGCCCTCCTCGGCCGTGCCGATAAAGGGGCGTGCGATTACGCGCCCGACGGCGTAGCTGCCTGTGAGAAGCCCGCGTGCCGTGCGGCAGATTTCATAGAGTTCTTCCGGCGGAACTATATCCTCGTGTGCGGCAATCTGGAACACGCTGTCGGCCGAGGTGTAGACTATAAGCTTACCGCTCCTTACGTGCTCCGCGCCATAGTCGCGTATAACCTCGGTGCCCGAGTAGGGAAGATTACATAGCGTGCCGCGCCCGACGGCCGCCTCGAAGGCCTCGATAAGCTCGGGCGGGAAGCCCTCGGGGAAGGTCGGAAGCGGCGAGGGGGATACAAGCCCCGCCATCTCCCAGTGTCCGATGGTGGTGTCCTTTCCCCTGCTGATTTCCTCGAGGCGTGCGACGGTGGCCCTCGGTGCCGCGGCGGGTGCAATATCACACACGCCGTCGATGCTACCGAGGCCGAGCGCCGTAAGGCTCGGCAGGTGTAAAATACCGGTTTTCGCAACGCCGCGAAGGGTGTTGGCACCCGCATCGCCGAAGTCCTTGGCATCGGGCGCCGCCCCGATACCGAAGGAATCGAGGACTATTAAGAATACGCGGCGCGTCATGACATTTTTACCGCCACGTCGAGCGCAATCTTCATCATATCGGTAAAGGTGTTCTGGCGTGCATCGGCATCCAGCGCCTCACCGCGAAGAATATGGTCGGAGACCGTGCAGATTGCGAGCGCACGCTTGCCCGCCGCCGCGGCGTTCATATAGAGAGCCGCCGCCTCCATTTCTACACCGAGCACGCCCATTTTGTACCAGCCCATATTGAAGTCGGGGTCGGCGTGGTAGAATATATCCGAGGAAAGGAGATTTCCAACCTTGTAACGAACGCCGAGCTCCTTCGCCGCATTTACGGCGTGGGAGAGAAGCTCGAAGCTCGCGATAGGAGCGTAATTACCGTTAAGCTTATACTGGTTCTGATATGCCGAGTTGGTGCAGGCACCCATACCGATAATTACGTCGCGAAGCTTGACGTCGTCGGCAAGGCCGCCCGCGGATCCGATACGGATAATGTTTTCGACACCGAAGAAGTTATAGAGCTCGTAGGAATAGATGCCGATAGAGGGCATACCCATTCCGCTCGCCATAACCGTTACGGGCACGCCCTGATAGCTGCCCGTGTAGCCCTGGATACCGCGGACGTTATTGACGAGGCGCGGATTTTCGAGGAAGGTCTCGGCCACGAATTTTGAGCGCAGGGGGTCGCCCGGCATCAATACCGTCTTCGCAAAATCGAGAGAGGTTGCCTTAATATGCGGGGTGTGCTGATTACTCATACCGTCCTCCTTAATAATTCGAGTGACTTTCGTCGTTTTTGGCAATTTTAACTATGCGGCTCGTGCCGAGGCGCGTAGCGCCGAGGCGAATGAAGTCCTCGGCATCGGCGAGCGAGGCGATACCGCCCGCCGCCTTAATTCTGACACCCTCGCCGACGTGCTTTGCAAAGAGGGCCACGTCCTCCTTGGTCGCACCGCCCGTCGAGAAGCCCGTCGAGGTCTTGATAAAATCGGCGCCCGAGGCGGTGACTATCTCACACATCTTGATTTTCTCCTCGTCGGTGAGAAGGCAGGTCTCGATAATAACCTTGAGAATTTTTTCGCCGCACTCGGCCTTAAGCGCGCGAAGCTCGGCGAGAATATCGTCGTATTTTTTGTCCTTCAGGTGGCCGATGTTGATAACCGTGTCAATCTCGTCGGCGCCGTTTGCGAGCGCGTCGCGGCACTCGAATACCTTGGTGGCAGTGGTGGAATAGCCGTTCGGGAAGCCGATAACGGTACAGATAGCGAGCCTGTCTCCGACGTACTCCTTCGCCATTTTGACGTGCGAGGCGGGAATACATACCGAGGCGGTGCCGTATTTTATGCCGTCGTCGCATACCGCCTTGATTTCAGACCAGGTAGCCCCCTGGGAAAGCAGGGTGTGGTCGCATTTTGCAAGAATATCACTGATGTTCATAATCTATCTCCTTATTTCGTGCTTTGTTTTTTTACCTTTTCGCGCCAGCAGCGGTGGCACATAGCGATATAGGTCTCGTTGCCGCCTATCATAACCTGCGCGCCCTCGGTTACGACGTTCATATTGCCGTCGAGTCTGGCGTTAACGGTTGCCTTCGAGCCGCAGGAGCATATGGTCTTAATCTCGGATATGGAGTCGGCGGTCTCGAAGAGCCGCTTACTGCCCGTGAAAAGGCGGCAGAGGAAGTCGGTTCGGAGCCCGAAGCAGAGAACGGGAATATCGCACTCGTCAACGATGCGGCGAAGCTCGTCTATCTGCCGCTCGGTGAAGAACTGACACTCGTCTGCGATGATAACGTCGGCATCGCCGTGCTCCCTCGTATAGGTCTCAAATAAGTCCATAGTTTCGGGAATACTCGTGCAAGGGGCAAAGAGCCCTATTCGCGACTTCACGGTATCTCTTCCGTCGCGGTCGTCGGTTGACGGCTTGATAAGCCACACCCTCATTCCGCGCTCCTCGTAGTTGAATTTTGTCGTCAGCGCCTGGGCGGTCTTCGACGAGCCCATAGCGCCGTATTTGAAATATAGCTTTGCCACTTTAAAGCCTCCGTGTCGTAAAATTAACCTAAAATTATATACCTTTACTAATTATATCATAGTTTTAAGAACAAATCAATACTTGTTGCACTAATAAAAATTCATTATGGACTTGTAAGACGGGTCGAAATATGTTATAATAGGGCGTATGAAATTTTATAGCGGTCTTTTATAACTTGAAAGGAATGGCTCCCTCTGGGAGCCGTGTATTTAACCGTGAAGAAAACGACTAAAAAAATCATAGCTCTTATTCAGGCATTTATCCTTGTGGCGGCGCTCGGCCTCGGCGCCCTCGCCGCAAGTCCTAAGACAAAGAACGACGGAGAGCGGCACGAGGTGTGCGATACTCTCTCGGAGGCGGCCGAGAATTATTACGCCGACTGCTCTTACGACACGCTCAGGGAGGAGAGTGCGGCCTCGATACTCTCGACCCTAAGAGCGCTTATGACGAATACGCACAGCTATAAATCTGTATACAGCGACTGCCGCGACCTCTCGGTTTACACCGACACTATGGGCGAGGACGGAAGAATAAGCCTGCTTTATACCTCGGTGCTCGTTACACGCGACGACTTCGGCGGGAATACGGGAACCTGGAACCGCGAGCACGTTTGGGCTAAGGCTCTCGGCGGCTTCGGCAACGAGGGTGCGGGCTCCGACCTACATCACATTCGTCCCTCCGATGCGGCGATAAACAACACGCGCGGAGATAAAAAGTACGGCAACGTAAACGGCGGCGCGAGTGCTAACGGCTCCTCTCTCGTCGGGAAAATGTCGGGCGGCAGCTATGCCGGCACCTACTTCGAGCCTCTCAATAACGCCAAGGGCGACGTCGCGAGAATATGCCTCTACGTTTACGCGCGCTACGGCGGCGAAATGAGTAAATGCAACGATATCAAGAACGTCTTTGAGAGCGTGGACGTGCTTCTCGAGTGGTGCGCGCTCGACCCCGTTGACGAGTGGGAGATGAGAAGAAACGACGTAGTCGAGGAAATTCAGGGCAACAGAAACGTCTTCATTGACTACCCCGAGTATGCCTGGCTGATTTTCGGCGAGGAGATACCCGAGAATATGGTAACCCCCTCGGGCGAGGCTATGAGCGGCGAGGACGTCGGCTGTCAGCACGAGTACGACGACTGGGACGAGGTTGCCGGTGGCGACAAAATGAGGGTATGCGCCCTCTGCGGTAAGGTTCAGTTTGCCTCCGAGCTTCCCGAGGGCGAGTGTATTCACGAGTTCGACGAATGGGACGAGGTCGCAAACGGCGAGAAGATGAGAATGTGTACTATCTGCGGCGAGGTCGAGATTAGGCCTATCGGAAACGACACGCCCCCCGCGGGCCGAGATGAGGGCGCACCGAGTGCGAGCCCCGTGGTCGTCACCGTGATTATCGCGGCGAGTGCCGCCGTCGTCGGCGGTGCGGCGGGTGTCGGCGTATACTGCATCAAAAGAAGAAAGAAAAAATAAACGGTAAAACAACAGAAAAAACGAGCCCCCGAGCAACCGTGTCGAGTTGTTCGGGGGCATTTACTTCATATTATGTAAACAATTATTGACAAATCATTTTCCGAGGTCAGCGGTGATAATGCTCTTCATAGCCTCGATACCGACGCGGATAGCCGCCGAGGTGTCCAACGTCATCTCGCAGGGCATACCGAGCCTCTCTCTTTCCTGATTCCACACGACGTGGAAGCAGCTGCCGCAGCGCACGCCGAGGGCCGAGGCAACGACGAAGAGGGCGGCGGACTCCATCTCGCTCGCCTTAACTCCGAGGCGCTTCCAGCTCTCCCACTTATTCAAGAGCTCGTAATACACGGGTGAGCGCTCGGGCGCGTGCTGACCGTAGAAGGAGTCCTTACACTGCACGACACCCGTGTGGGTGCGGTAGCCGAGCCTCTCGCTCGCCTCACGAAGCGCCAGCGTTATATCAAAATCGGGGACGGCGGGAAACTCGATAGGTGCGTATTCAAGCGAGGTGTGCTCGAAGCGGATAGCACCCGTGGCAACGACGACGTCGCCGGGGAGCACGTTAAGGTCAATGCCGCCCGAGGTGCCGATGCGGATAAAGGTGTCGGCACCGATAGCCGCGAGCTCCTCCATAGCAATAGAGGCAGAGGGACCGCCGATGCCCGTGGAGCAGACCGAGACCCGCTCGCCGAGAAGGGTACCCGTGTAGATATTGTATTCGCGGTTCATTCCAACGTGCACGGGATTGTCAAAGTGCCGTGCAATGCTCTCGCAGCGCCCGGGGTCACCCGGTAAAAATACGTAGCGCCCGACGTCGCCCCTGTTACAGTGGATATGATGCTGGGTTCCTGTATCCTGCATAGTGTACCTCTTTCTCTGATAAATTTAAGTTACCTTTTGTCGTGACGGAGCATACCGACGAATATCGACACGAGGCTGAGCACCTCGCAGATAATCGCGCCCGTCGAGAGATAGTAGATATTGTAGATAAGCCAGGCGGGAGAGGAGATGAGGCCGAGCAGTCGCACCTTCCTCGAGTCCGCGAGCATAAAGCCCACCGAGAGCGCCGTCATACCGATAACGGGGAGCAGCTCTATCGCGAGGCTGACGGGTGTCGCCGCCTTACCGAAGAGGGTAAAGGTGAGCACGTAGAAGACCACGTACAGGACGAAAAAGCCGACGAGCCAGGCGGGGTGAGAGGCGTTGAGCCTCTTCGGAAAGAGAAAGATAATCGCACGGACGGCCGCTACGAGGTTAAGAAGCCCGCCAATGGTAGCCCCGAGCAGGAAGAAGCTGACCGAGAATAAAATCCCGCCGAGGAGCTGACATACGACGAGGCTCCTCTGATTTTTCTGCTGGTAGGATATAATGTTGCAGCCCATAGCGGCAATGCTGATTATCTGTCCCGCGATTTCGTTTGGTGTCATAAATCCTCCGTAATTGCTTTTTCGGCCGTATTAGCCGATAAGCTCGCTTATGGGTGTGCCCGCGCCGATTTTCTTGTAGAGGCACTCTATGGCACTTGCCACCTCGGAGTCCTCGGAAATACCGCAATAGGTCGAAAGAGCGGAGCGAACACCAAGGCTCCTCGCCGCGCCCGCAACCTCGATAGAGGCATCGTCGCCCTCGGGGGCGAAGTGAAGACCTGCCGAGAGCCCCACAAGAACCGTCGTGGGAGCAATACCGTGCTTCTCGCACAGGCGAGCCGTTCCGACGAAGCGGTCGTTCTCCGAGAGCTTACGCTTAGTATCCTTTCCGACACGCTCGACTGTGTCGCCGAGCAGCTTATTACGGAAGCGCTCGATAAGGTTGTCGGAGAACGCCTTAAGTTCCTCCATGGAAACGCCGTATTCGAGGTGGAGAGCCCGGGACGCCTCGGCGAGAGCCGCCTCGGCAAGGGCCTTGATATCGGGGTCGGAGATTGCCTCCCATATATAGGTATATCCGCGAAGGGCACCCAAATATGCGGTGAGCGCGTGGCTCATATTGTGCATAAAGAGCTTGCGGCGAATGAAGAAGTCAAAGGGTGCGAAGGGCACCATATTCTTAATATCGGGAATTTCGCCGAGGAAGGCGTTTTTGTCAACGGGGAGCTCGCAATAGGGCTCGACGCACACGGCGAGAGGATTTTTCTCGGCAATCTCCTTCGGAGTTGCGGGAACCATTCTGCCGATAGAGGGCTCAACGAGGGCTATATGAGTGTCGAAATACTCCCTCTCGGCCTCGTTCAAATTTTCCTTGACGAGAGCGGCGAAATATTTGTCGGCCTCAATCATATTCTCGCAAATGATGACGTTAAGGGGAGCTTCAATCCCCTTTTCCATTCTGCGACGGACGCCTCCGGCAAAGGGCGCAGCGATAAACTTCAGTATATTCACGCCTACCGCCGTCGCCATAATATCGGCGGCTGCCATCGCCTCGGCAATAGCCTCGTTGTCGCGGCCGTTAACGCCGTGGACGCCGGTGACGAGATACTCGCTGTAGCCCTCGCCCTCGGTGATATATATCGGGTACTGTCCGTCGTTGTTAAGCTTGTCTATAACTGTCATATTGACGTCTATAAAGGAAATCTCGTAGCCTGACATATGGAAAAGCTGGCCGATAAAGCCGCGGCCGATATTTCCCGCACCGTACATAAGCGCATTTTTCATAATTTAAGACCTCACAAAGCATAAAATTTGTTAACAAAATTATTGTATCACACAAAAGCCGAAAAAGCAATCTATTCCTAAAATTTTATTTTCTCCGAAAACTACCTTTAGAAATTAATAAAAGTTGTGCATTGACTTTTCCTGTAAAGAGTGCTATAATTCTTATGATATCAAGATAGCGCGGGCGGAAGAGCGTACCCGTGCTCTGCAAAGGAGAAAAATATGAAAACAAAGGCAATCCGTCTGTACGGAGCGAACGACCTGCGTCTTGAGGAATTTGAGCTTCCCGAGATAAAGGACGACGAAATTCTTGCAACCGTAATCTCCGACAGCGTATGTATGTCAACACATAAGGCGGCGCTTCAAGGCGCGGCGCACGCACGAGTTCCGAACGACGTCGCAGAAAACCCCACCATTATGGGACACGAGTTCTGCGGAAAAATTCTTGCGGTCGGCAAGAAGTGGGCGGACAAATATAAGGCGGGAGACAAATTTGCAATTCAGCCCGCTCACGGGTGGCAGGGTACGCTGAGTGCCCCCGGATATTCCTACCGTTACATAGGAGGAAATTCGCAATACGTCATAATCCCGAATGAGATTATGGAGTGCAACTGTCTTCTTAAGTACGATAACGACGCGTATTTCTACGGTTCGCTCGCAGAGCCGGTTTCCTGTGTCATTGCGGGCTATCACACCAATTATCATACCAACAACTCCACCCATCTTCACACTATGGGTATCGTTGAGGGCGGAAACGCTATACTTATGGCTGCGGCGGGCCCTATGGGTCTTGGCGCTATCGACTACGCTATTCACTGTGACCGTAAGCCTGCTCTTCTCGTCGTTACCGATATTGACAACGCACGCCTTGCGCGCGCCGCGTCTATTATGACGGTTGAGGAGGCGGAGAGATGCGGAGTTAAGCTCGTTTACGTTAACACAAACGAGGTAGAAAACGCGCACGATTACCTTATGGCTCTTACCGACGGCCGGGGCTACGACGACGTGTTCGTTTACGCGCCTGTAAAGCCCGTCGTTGAGCTCGCTGACAGCGTTCTCGGCTTTGACGGCTGTCTCAACTTCTTCGCGGGTCCGATAAACCCCTCTTTCTCGGCGAGCTTCAATTTCTACAACGTGCATTACAAGTTCACCCACGTGTGCGGAAATTCCGGCGGCAATACCGCGGATATGATAGAATCCATCGAGATGATGAACGACGGCAGAATGAACCCGACCTCTATGATTACCCACGTCGGCGGACTCGATTCGGCAATAGATACCATTATCAACCTCGACAAAATTCCCGGCGGAAAGAAGCTTATCTACAACTTTATTTCGATGCCGCTCGTGGCTCTTTCCGACCTTAAGGAGCTTGGCCGCGACAACGAGCTTTACCGCGAGCTTGCGGCTCTTGTGGAGAAGAACAACGGTATGTGGAGTGCCGAGGCAGAGAAGTATCTGCTTGCCAACGCGAAGCCTATCTGATAAAAGGGGTGCTCCCCAAAAAATACGGGCAGTCGGCGACTGATGTTCGCCGACTGCCCTTTTTTGCCATTTTGTCGGGGTTTTGCGCGCATTCGGGACATAGGCCGCAACCGCGGCGGGCGAAGGTAAAAATATATTGTAATTTATAGCTATAAATATACTTTAGTTCTATTGACATATTGAAAATTAAGTGATAAAATGGTAATTAAATCGGGGGTGTCCTAAATTTGAGGGGGCCCGCCGAGCTTTGACGGGTTATTAAAAAATAAACATACATCGGAAAGGAAAAAAAGTATGGCAATAGCTGTTATCATGCCGAGGCAAGGTCAGAGCGTTGAATCTTGCATCATCACATCCTGGAACAAGAAGGTTGGCGATACGGTTGAGAAGGGCGAAATCCTTTTCTCCTACGAGACCGACAAGTCCTCCTTCGACGAGGCGGCTCCCGAGTCGGGTAAGCTCCTGGCAATCTTCCGCGAGGAGGGCGACGACGTCCCCTGCCTTGAGAACGTTTGCGTAATCGGTAACGACGGCGAGGACTTCGCACAGTTCGCTCCCGCAGCCGAGAGCGCGCCGGAGGAGGCGCCCAAGGAGGCCGTGGCAGAGAAGGTTGAGGAGAAGGTCGAGGCCGTAGCCGAGCCTACCGCAGACGTTGTGGCGAGCGGAGCGATTTCTCCGAGAGCGAGAGCTCTTGCGAATAAGACCGGTGCCGACCTGCTTAAGGCAACTCCCACGGGACCTAACGGCAGAATTATAGAGCGCGACGTTCAGTCGCTCGTTGACCGCGGACTTACCGTATCCGGCGCGGCATCTGCCGAATACACCGCACAGGTTGAGGGCAGCGGCATTAACGGCAAGGTTATGCTTAAGGACCTTTCGGCGGCTCCCGCGGCGGCAGAGACCGCTGTGGCACCCGCGGCTCCCGAGTATGAGGAGGTTAAGATGCCGAATATCCGTAAGATTATCGCGAAGCAGATGTGCGCGTCTCTTACGACTATGGCTCAGCTTACCCTTAACACCTCCTTCGATGCTACGAAGGTTATGGAGCTCCGTAAGTCTCTTAAGGCGGGCGCTGAGAAGATGGGTCTTCCCAACATCACCCTTAACGACATAGTTCTTTATGCGGTTTCCCGCGTTATACTTAACCACAAGGGCGCGAACGCGCACTGCCTCGGTGACACCATAAGATACTTCAACACGGTTAACCTCGGCATCGCGGTTGACTCGCCCAAGGGACTTCTCGTTCCCACTCTCTTCCACGCAGAGAAGCTCTCGCTCTCCGAGCTCTCAAGACAGGCTAAGAGCATTATCACGGCGGCTCAGGGCGGCAGCATCAGCCCCGACCTTCTCGCGGGCGGAACCTTCACGGTTACCAACCTCGGCGCTATGGGCATCGAGTCCTTCACGCCTATTATCAATCCTCCCCAGACGGCTATTCTCGGCGTTGACTGCATAACGAGAAGGCTTAAGGAGGTTGACGGCTGTGACGTCTCCTATCCCGCTATGGGTCTTTCGCTCACCTTCGACCACAGAGTGCTCGACGGTGCGGATGCGGCGAGATTCCTTAAGGAGCTCGTATTCAAGCTCGAGAACTTCGACCTTTTGCTTTTGGTATAATACTCGCACGTGCGAAAGGAGAAACAGAAAATGTATGATTTGATAATTCTGGGCGGCGGCCCCGCAGGCTATAACGCGGCCGAGAGAGCGGGTCACGCAGGCCTTAAGACTCTCGTTATCGAGGAGAGGGCGCTCGGCGGCGTTTGCTTAAACGAGGGCTGTATCCCCACGAAAACGCTTCTTTATTCCGCGAAGATTTACGACTATGCGAAGCACGGCAAGGATTACGGCGTTACCTTCGGCTCTGCCGAGATTGACCACGCCTTCGTCGTAGCGCGCAAGAACAACGTCGTTAAGCAGCTCGTCTCCGGTGTCGGTGCAAAGCTTAAGAAGAGCGGCGTTGAGGTTGTAAAGGCAAGCGGCGTTATCCGCGAGAGGACTGCCGAGGGCTTCGTCGTTGAGGCCGACGGCAAGGAGTACGTGTCTAAGCAGCTTCTTATAGCTACCGGCTCCGCTCCCGCGCTTCCCCCCATTGACGGACTTAAGGAGTCTCTTAACGAGGGCTTCGCTCTTACCAACCGCGAGGTGCTCGACCTTCCCGCCATTCCGAAGACGATAGTAGTCGTCGGCGGCGGCGTTATCGGCCTTGAGATGGCCTCCTACTTCAACTCGGTGGGCTCCAAGGTATACGTCGTTGAGATGCTCGACCATATCGCGGGTGCGGTTGACACCGACATCTCGAAGCTTCTTCAGAAGGACTACGCCTCCCGCGGTGTCGAGTTCATTCTCGGCGCGCGCGTTACCTCTATCAAGAACAAGACCGTCACCTACGAGAAGGACGGCAAGACGGTTGAAATCCCCGCCGACTATGCGCTCGTTTCGATAGGCAGACGTGCGAGGACGGCAGGCATCGGCTGTGAAAATATCGGCCTCAAGCTCGAGCGCGGCGCTATCGTCACCACCGAGCAGGGCAAGACCAACGTACCCGGCGTATATGCGGCGGGCGACGTAAACGGCAAGTCAATGCTCGCGCATACCGCATACCGCGAGGGTGAGGTTTGCATCAACAACATTCTCGGCAAGAAGGACCGCGTAAACTATAACTCCATTCCCTCGGTTATCTACACCAACCCCGAGGTTGCCTCGGTCGGCGAGACCGAAGCGAGTGCTAAGGAGAAGGGCCTTGACGTATCGGTACAGACCGTCACCCTTAAGTACAGCGGCAGATACATAGCCGAGAACGAGCACGGATACGGAATTCTCAAGATTATCACCGATAAGAAGCACAAGAACATCGTCGGCTTACATATGATTGGCTCGTATGCATCCGAGATTATCTACGGTGCGGCTATGATGGTTGAGACCGAGATGAGGGTCGAGGATATTCAGAAGCTCGTATTCCCGCATCCCACCGTGTGCGAAGTAATTCGCGAAGCAATGTTTATGTAAATTTTTTAAATCAGGAGATAAAGATATGCCTAAGAGTCAATACGTAGATCCCGCCAAGGCCTTTGAGGCCGGCTACATTCACTTCGAGGACATCCCCGTATGTCAGTACAACAAGACCCTCAAGGAGGAGCTTAAGCTCTACTCCAAGGAGGACATGGTTCGCATCTATCGCGATATGGTTATTATCCGCGAGTTCGAGACGATGCTTAACGAGGTTAAGACCAAGAGCTGCTACAACGGCGTTGAGTACAACAACCCCGGCCCCGCCCACCTCTCCATAGGTCAGGAGGCATCGGCTGTCGGTGAGGCTTACTGCCTTGACATCAACGACCTTTCCTTCGGCTCTCACCGCAGCCACGGTGAGATTTTGGCAAAGGGCCTTTCCTCTATCGAGAAGCTCGACGACAAGGAGCTCTACGATATTATGAAGGAGTTCCTCGACGGTACCGTTCTCGCGGTAGTCGAGAAGCATATGAACGCGGGCGGCAACGTTAAGGAGCTTGCTATCAACTTCCTTCTTTACGGTGCACTTGCAGAGATATTCGCACGTAAGACCGGCTTTAACCGCGGTCTTGGCGGCTCGATGCACGCCTTCTTCATTCCCTTCGGCCTTATGCCGAACAACGCAATCGTCGGCGCCTCGGCTCCTATCGCACTCGGTGCGGCTCTCTATAAGAGATCTAACCACAAGCCCGGTATCGTAGTTTCCAACTGCGGCGACGGTGCTACCGGCCGCGGCCCCGTGCTTGAGGCCCTCAACTTCGCTTCCATGGACCAGATTACCAAGCTCTGGGGTATGGACGGCAAGTACAGCGACGGCGGTATGCCTATCCTCTTCAACGTATTCAACAACCACTACGGCATGGGCGGACAGACCCGCGGCGAGACCATGGGCTTTGATATGGTTGCCCGCCTCGGTGCAGGCTTCAACCCCTCGCAGATGCACGCTGAGAGAGTAAACGGCTATGATCCTCTCGCGGTTATCGACGCGGTTTCCCGCAAGAAGAAGCTTCTTCTTGAGGGCAAGGGCCCCGCTCTTCTTGACGTTGTTACCTACAGAGTTTCCGGTCACTCTCCCTCCGACTCCTCGACCTACCGTACCGCGGAGGAAATCGAGGCGTGGAAGGCAGCAGACCCCATTCTTGCATACAAGGAGAAGCTCGTTCTCGGCGGTATTGCTACTCTCGACGAGCTTGCTAAGATTAACGAGGACGTAACCAAGCGCATGACCGAGGTTATGAAGCTCGCTATCAACGACGAGATTTCGCCTCGTATGGACCTTAACAAGGAGCCCGATGCTATCGCATCGATGATGTTCTCGAATCAGACGGTTAAGAGCATGGAGCCCGACAGAGAGCCCGACGTTCTTATGCCCAAGGAGGACTGCCCGAGAGTTAAGGAAATCAAGGGCAAGGTTCGCACCGCAACCGATGCAAACGGCAAGCCCGTTTCCAAGATGAAGATGTACAACGTCTGCGACGGCTTGTTTGAGCCCATTATCGACAAGTTCTACGAGGACCCCACCCTTATCGCATACGGTGAGGATAACAGAGACTGGGGCGGCGCCTTCGGCGTATACAAGAAGATGACCGAGGCTATTCCTTATCACCGCTTCTTCAACTCGCCCATATCCGAGTCCGCTATCGTCGGCTCGGCAGTAGGCTACGCTATGTGCGGCGGCCGTGCTATCGTTGAGCTTATGTACGCCGACTTCATCGGCTGTGCGGGCGACGAGATATTCAACCAGATGGCTAAGTGGCAGGCAATGTCTGCGGGTATTCTTAAGATGCCCATCGTCCTTCGCGTCTCGGTAGGCTCGAAGTACGGCGCACAGCATTCTCAGGACTGGACCGCGCTTTGCGCTCACATTCCCGGCCTTAAGGTTGTATTCCCCTCCACTCCCTCTGATGCCAAGGGCCTTATGACCAGCGCTCTTAACGGCACCGACCCCGTAGTATTCTTTGAGTCTCAGAGAGTTTACGGCTTTGGCGAGGAGTTTAAGAAGGACGGCGTTCCCGAGGGTCACTACGAGATACCCTTCGGCGAGCCCGATATCAAGCGCGCAGGTAAGGACGTTACCATTCTTACTATCGGCGCGGTGCTTTACCGTGCTATGGAGGCTGCTAAGATTCTCGAGGAGAAGTACGGCATCTCCGCTGAGGTTATTGACACCCGCTCTATCGTTCCCTTCAACTATGAGAAGGTTATCGAGTCGGTTAAGAAGACCGGTAAGGTGCTCATCGTGGGCGATGCCTGCGAGCGTGGCTCGGTAATGAGAGATATGGCCTCGAATATCACCGAGCTTGCATTCGACTACCTCGACGGCCCGCCCGTAGTAGTCGGCTCCCGCAACTGGATTACCCCCTCGTTCGAGCTTGAGAAGAGCTTCTTCCCCCAGGCAAGCTGGATTATAGACGCTCTCGCAGAGAAGATTATGCCCATTCCCGGCTACGTTCCTACTCAGAACTTCACCGAGATTGAGAAAATCGAGCGCGAAAAGAAGGGTATCTAAAATTACCTAAAAGGATAAGGCTGAAAACCTCGTGTTTTCAGCCTTACTATTCTAAGAATTACCGATAGCGGAGGAAGAATGAAGTATATCCGTCTTTATACGACCGACCCTTATTACAATCTCGCCGTCGAGGAATATCTTTTCCGTCACGCCGAGGACGACGTCTTTATGCTCTGGCAGAACGAGCCGTCGGTAATAGTCGGAAAAAACCAGAATACCTACGCTGAGGTAAATCTCGATTATGCGAGGGAAAGCGGCATCAACGTATGCCGCAGAATTACGGGCGGCGGCGCCGTCTATCACGACCTCGGCAATATAAATTACACCTTTATTTCGACACGGGGTGACACACGGGCGCTGGATTTCGAGCTTTTTACGCGGCCTATTCGTCACGCGCTTAAGCGCCTCGGCGTAGAGTGCAGTGTCAGTGCGCGTAACGATATTGAATGTCGCGGCGCGAAGTTCTCGGGCAACGCACAGTACTCCCTGGGCGGGCGTATTCTCCACCACGGCACGCTCCTTTTTGACACCGATTTTTCGGTAATGGAGAGGGTGCTTCGGGTAGATAAGGAGAAGCTTACGCATCACGCGGTTAAGTCCTGCCGCTCGCGGGTGGTAAACCTCTCGGAGCTTTTGGCAGAGAGGATAACGCTAGGCGACTTTCTCTCGGAGATTGAGGCGAGTGTGTGCGCCGAGCTCTCGGCCGTGTCGGAGGAGCTCCCCAAAGGTGCCGAGATAGCCGCGCTTTGTGAAAGAAATCGCTCGTCCGCGTGGATTTACTCCGAGAAGCGCTTCCTGACCGACTATTCGGTCGAGAGGCAGAAAAAATACCCCTTCGGGCTCGTTAAAATGCAGCTTATGCTCGAGGGCGGGATTATCAGGCGTGCTACTGTATCGGGCGACTTCTTCGGCACGGCACCGATAGAGGAGCTCGAGAGAATGCTCGAGGGCAGAAGCCCCGCGGATATTCCCGAAATCGACCCCTCACCCTATATCGGCGGAATGAGCTACCCCGAGCTTAAGGAGCTTCTCTTGGGGCTCGCTTAATTTAGAACAGAAAAAGGAAGAGATTACAAATTGTAGTCTCTTCCTTTTTTATTAAAGATTATTAGAGTGTGCCCTTCGAGCCAAGAACGTTCACAATCTTGTGGCTGACCATCTTCTTAACCTCGGCTCTTGCAACCTTGAGATACTCTCTCGGGTCGAACGCCTCGGGCTTCTCTGCAAACACGCGGCGGATACCCGCGGTCATAGCAAGTCTGATGTCGGAGTCAATGTTAATCTTACATACCGCCATCTTCGCCGCACGGCGGAGCTGCTCCTCGGGAATACCGACGGCATCGGGAAGCTTACCGCCAAGGGCGTTAATCTCGGAGACGCACTCGTGAGCAACGCTCGATGCGCCGTGAAGAACGATGGGGAAGCCGGGAAGTCTCTTACCAACCTCCTCGAGAATGTCAAATCTAAGAGGCGGGGGAACGAGAACTCCGTGTTCGTTTCTCGTGCACTGCTTAGCAGTGAACTTATATGCGCCGTGAGAGGTACCGATAGAGATAGCGAGAGAGTCAACGCCGGTTCTCGTTACGAACTCCTCAACCTCATCGGGCTTGGTGTAGGAGGAATGCTCTGCAACAACGTCGTCCTCAACACCTGCGAGAACGCCGAGCTCACCTTCAACGACAACGCCGCGAGCGTGTGCGTACTCAACCACCTTCTTAGTGAGGGCGATATTGTCCTCGAAGGAGTGGTGAGAGCCGTCGATCATAACGGAGGTAAAGCCACCGTCGATGCAGGACTTACAAATGTCGAAATCTGCGCCGTGGTCAAG
>JAFVQW010000005.1 GCA_017504605.1 Clostridia bacterium | reverse complement strand
TGCCATCGTTGTCAAGCACTAATTCTATTCCAAACAAGTCTTGATAGAATTTTCTCGATTTTTCTATATCTTTAACAACGATCAAAATGTTCTTCAGCTCCATATTACCGTCCATTCCTTGCGTATGGCTTTCGTTGCATATGTAATGCCCGTTTTCACAGGCGGTCTTATTATATCACACATCACATATATCTTTCGTTTTCATAAAATCACCACCTGAATTTTGTGGTTATATTATATCACGGACTGTCGGCATTGACAAGCAACTCGCTGTTGCTGCCTAATAAACAAATTGGAATTTGTTTATTTCTTTTTCTTCGGTTCGGGAAGTTCCTCGTACATAGCTTCAAACAATTTTTTCAAAAGCTCTCTATCCTCGATATCTTCTACAAGAAGCATCTCCTTTGCACCTTCGTATGGCAGTTCTCTCGGTGCGTTTGGCAGCAATAAGGCTGCCGATTTCGTAGGCTTGACAAGTAAGCGGTTATCGTAAACACCACCGACGACCTTGCCACCGTAATATAGCACGTATTCGCCCATCATAGCATGGGCAGACAGACCGCTAAACCCGTCCAAAACGAACTCTATATACTCTTTACTACTTGCCATAATTACCTCGTGAAATTTTATTTATAATATTTATCTATCCCACCGTATCCCATGATGATTTTTCCGTCATGAGTCTTTTTTATAAAGCTTTCAAGGTGCTTTTTGAACTCGCCCTCGCGTTCCCTTGCCGCATCTATATAGGCAATGCGGATACGCTTATACGGTTCGGATAATTTTTCGTAGTTTTCCCACGCCACTGCATCAGATTTTATTGCGTCAAGGATATCGCTTGGGAAGATATAAGAGCTCGAATGATGGGCAATACAGCTTCTCTTACGCTTGGGTGGAGCATTCCGCGCTCGTCAAGCCATATCAGCCGTTCAATGTTCGGTCGGGAATAAGGACTGCCTTTCCTTCTCGGTGTAAACCGTTGCGCACGGTGCGTAGGATCAATATGCTTAATCGTACTGTCGATCCAGCCGAAGCAAAGTGCTTCTTCAACTGCATCGTTGTATAAGAGCGACTTATCACCTGATTCCTTCATCGGAAAAATAAACCATATTTCGCTTTCCGTTTCGAAGTGTTTGACAAGCCACTCGCGCCATGCTTCTCGTTCGCTTGTGTAAAATGTTTTCATTGTTTTTTATCAATCGCAATATCTATATAAACGCTAATATTTCCTCTGCGTTTGTATCAGGCTTAACCTTTGGCATTACCTTTTCTATAATTCCATTCTCGTCGATGATGAAGGTGGTACGGACGACACCGAAGCTGACCTTGCCGTAGAGCTTCTTCTCCTGCCATACACCGTAGCTTTGGATGGCCTCGAGCTCGGGGTCGGAAAGCAGCACGAAGGGAAGATTATATTTTTCTGCAAATTTAACGTGAGATGCGATGCCGTCACGGCTGATTCCGATAACCTCTACGCCTCTTTTTTGGAATTCTGCGTATGCTCCTGCGAAGGCGCATGCCTGTCTTGTGCATCCGGGGGTATTGTCCTTGGGGTAGAAATAAAGCACCACCTTTTTTCCGATAAAGTCGGATAGTCTTACGTCATTTCCGTTTTTATCTTTAAGTGTAAAGCTCGGCGCGCGATCACCTATATTTAACATTTTTTGCCTCCTGTTTTTTCTATCTAAAAATATTTTACCACAAACCGACGGGAAATTCAAGGAGCTGCTCCTTGAATTTGGCCGCATAATTTTTAGCAGCCACGGTGGCTTTAGATAATCCCCAAACGCTGTTGACAACGCTCTTTTCTTGTGATAAAATAATTGCAGGTCAGGGGACGACACCCATAACAACAAACAGAAGACTTAGTTTACAGCAAGGGGGATGACACCCATCGAAAAAAACGTAATTGTTGTTGACGAACAAGGAAAAATACTTGAAGCGACCTATCCTAAACGGGCAAAGGGTCTTGTTAAAAAAGGCAGGGCACGCTTCATTTCAGAAAGCATGATTTGCCTTGCGTGCCCTCCCGAGAAAACGGAGGAAAACGAAATGTCTGACACACAAAACAAATTTGATAATCCCGAGGCTTTAATTGACGGGTACGTAAGCCGTCAGAGCGGATTTTCCGCATCGGGGGCCGAGCTTATGAAGGCGATAAATGATGAGAAATTCATCGATGCCGTCGATGCCGCTGTAAGGAGCGGAAGCGTCGGAACGGCGCTGATTCAGCGACGGCTGAGGATAGGCTACGGCAGAGCCGCCTATATGATTGATGCGATGGAGGCGCTTGGGCTTATAGGAGCCCCAAAAAGGCTGCAGCCTCGCGAGGTTCTTCCCGCGGCCGCGGAATACCTTCTGTACAAGTCGAAATAATACCTGCCAAGAAAGCCCCCCGAGTTTCTCGGGGGGGCTTTTCACGTAAAAGGGAGTAGGCTCCACCGAGCCTGACTTCTTATAGGTTTTTTATACGTGCACATCTTTTGCACATAGGGCGGTATCTCAGCTCCATATCGGGTTATCGTCCGCTATTTCACCTTCCGCCGCCATTCTTCCGAGCTTGAGGAGCGCCTCGCCGTCTTCCCACGGAATAGTAACGTGCTTCTTTTCACCGGTTGAGAAGTCGTAGTAGAGTAGCCCGTCAAGATGTAGAATATAAACGAAATCGAATTTTTCCAATGTTTCTTTCTGAGCATCCCTTAACCATTCGTCGAAGCATCTGTGCCCTTCCATAAAGATGCGCCCCTTCATATAAATCAAGAGCCCGAGCCGCTTGAAGCCGTTGGCACGATACGACTTGATTTTTTGGAGCTTGTTTTGAAAAGCCGCGACAATCTCCTCTTGTTCATGATAAGGATACCTGTCAGGGAACACCGCGCCGTATTTGTCGAAATCCTCGGCGTATTCGTATATTTTTTCCCGGCACTTTAATTTGTCGCTCTCTCGAGTACACTTTTGGTACTTAAGCATTTCACCTACCGTCCGTGCTCTTTTGGGGTCAATGGCTTCCGTAACCTCGATTCCTATCGAATTCACGTCATCTCTCAGGTCAGGGGCATCGGCGTGATATAAATGCTTATATCGCTTGTTATCGACGTATTTTAATGCGGCTAAAGCCGTATATTCGTATGATGCTTTCCACAGATTGGTGTCAAGAGGGCGGTCGAAGTACTTGTTACGGATTTCGTCTGTTAATTTCATTCTATCGCAAAATTTTGATTGTTTAATAGTTTTCTTTGAAAGTGGGATATGCCTTTTGGAATTTATTTATAAGCTCTTCGTTGTCTGTAATTAAAAACATAGACGAGCTATCCTCTGCATATAGTTCAAACTCTGCCAACGGGTGCTGCAATTTCGGTGTATCTGTATACGGATCGTATTCTCCTACGTCTATGGATTGGAGATGCGGCAGCTCGTATCTCAATATTTCCTCTTCGGTGTAACGAATCGGGATAACCGAGAAAACGGCCCACACCCACTGAAAATCGTCTTCCTCTAACATCTTCAGCAAATCCGAGGTTTTCATTAATACACAGTCATCCTTGTATAAAAAGTCCTTTGTTTCATTTTTCGACGGATAAGCTTCAAAATCGCATATAAGCCACCAATACTCTTTATTTGCCAAATCCAAATCGAAGAGTATTTTTTTGAGCGCGGTATAATATTGGAAATCTTTTTCAGAGATAAGTCTTTTCATATAGTTAACCCTCTCGGACAAATTGTTTCTTGCCGCTTGGCATAATTGCTTCCGTCAAATTATGAATTCTCATCAAGGTTATTGTATCACACTTAAATCATTTTTTCAACCTGCTTGAAAAATTCGCCAAAAGGTGATATGATTATATAAAAACCTGTTTGAGGTGACGGTATGACACGCATGGAACTCGAGGAGCTCATTTTTAATACGTACGGCGTGCGCGCGGATTATCCCTTCAAGGATGATTTTGTGACGGGCGTGTTCCGCCACGGGGGCGGGAAGTGGTTCGCTATCGCGATGAGGATATACGAGCGGAGGCTCGGCCACGTCTGTGACGGGGAAGTTGACGTAGTGAATTTTAAGTGTGCCCCCGAGGTAATAGAGTCGGTCGTTGGCGCCGAGCCCGGGATATACCCCGCGTATCATATGAACAAGCTGCACTGGCTGACGGTGGCGCTCCCCGAGTGCGACCCCGACACGCTTCTTTGGCTTCTCGGCATAAGCTACGACTTAACGAGAGGGAAGGCAAAATGCCGTAAAAAGTAACACGGTACAGGGTGTGCCGATCTAAATTCCTCTAAAATGCAAACTAAAGATTACCTATTTGCTGCGTTCTGAAGCTCGTCTAAGAACATCTCGACGGAACGCTTAAGGTATCTGTCCCTCGGAAGATAGGCGTAGGTTTTGCGCCGCGCGCCCTCTACGTGCCTCAGCACCACGCCCGCAGGAAACAGGCCGTCCCAGGATTTCTCCGGAACGAGGGCTATTCCGAGCCCCATTTCGATATATTTTCTAAGATAAAACGGGTCATCGGTCTGTATGGCGATGTTCGGTGTGAAGCCCGCCTCGTTGGCGAGCCGCGTTGTGACGTCATATAGGCTCGAGCCCGACGTCATAGTAATAAAGCGCTCTTGCTTAAGCTCGCAGAGTGAGAGCTTGGGACTGCTCGCGAGCGGGTGGCTCCCACTCATCGCGACCGAGATTCCTTCATCTATGATAAGCCGCCGTTCGCTGTATTCGAAGGCGCATAGGTCGGATATATAAACGTCGAAGTCGCCCTCGTCCTCGAGCGAATGATGAATAATGAAATTAACCCTCGGATGCTTCCCGATAAACTCCTCGATGGCGCGCGTCACGGTTCTTCGGTTCGTCCTGCAAACGAGGCGAATATCGCCCGAGATCTCTGCCACCCCCTCGCTTGCCCGCTCCTTCGCCCCGTCAATCAGGGAAAGAGCGCGGGAGACGTCGGAAAAGAAGGCTCTGCCATCGTCGTTCAAGACGATTTTATTTGCTCTGTGCTCGAAGAGCTCGCGTCCGAGCTCGGCCTCGAGCCTTTTTATCGACTGTGATATATTCGAGGTCGGAACGAGATATTTCTTAGCAGTCCTTGAAAAATTCTCTGTCCTCGCCGCATCGCAAAAATACTTTAACTGCAGAAGCTCCATATTATCACCTCGGTATAGATTTTCAAATATACTATACCAAATTTCGCTTTCATTGTCAAGTTAACACGGTACACGTAAAAACCTCAGCCCGCAATCCTTCGCTGATTGCGGGCTGAAGCGTTAATATCCGTATTTTTTTCTGAATGCTATGAAGAAAATCAAGGTTGTTATCATAGCCAGCGCCTCGGCGGCGAAGAGCGAATACCATACTCCCGAGGTGCCGAAGAAAATGGGGAGCACGAGCACGCACAAAACCTGAAATAGCAACAGGCGCATAAAGGATATGGCGGCGGAGACCGCGCCGTCGTTCAGCGCGATGAAGAAGGAGGAGCCGAAAATGCCGAAGCCCGAGAAGAGCACCGAGAGCGAGAAGGCACGGAATGCCTCGACGGACATCTCGAGCAGCATCGGGTCCTCCGCCGTGGCGTCACGGCCGAGGAAGAGCACGGCGAGCGGCTCGGCCAAAAGGAAGGTCGAGAAGGCGATTATCGCCCCCGCTATGCCAACGAAGAGATTGCTTCGCCTGAAGATGCCTCGAAGCTCGTCGCGGTTGCCCGCACCGTAGTGGAAGCCGATAATCGGCGCCGAGCCGATTGCGAAGCCGAGAAAAATCGCGATGAACGCGAAGCTGACGTACATAACCGCGCCGTAGGCGGCGACACCCGTCTCACCCGCGAGGCGCATAAGCTGGAAGTTATAGAGAATAGAGACCACCGAGAGCGATATATTCGTAACGACCTCGGATGCACCGTTGGTCGCGGTTTTGAAAAGGGCGTCGAAATCGAGCGAGGTCCTTGTCAGACGGAGAAGGCCGCCCCTGCCGCGAATGAAGTATATAAGGGGGATAACGCCGCCGACCGTCTGTGAGAGTGCGGTCGCAACGGCGGCGCCCGCAACTCCAAGCTGAAGCACCGCGACTAAAAGAGCGTCGAGAACGATATTTGTAAGCCCCGCCGACACCGTGACGGCAAGGCCGAGGCCGGGCTTCTCGGCAGTCACGAGGAAGCTTTGAAATATGTTCTGGAGCATAAAGAAGGGAAGTGCCGCGAGCACAATTCTGCCGTAATTTACGCAGTAGGGAAGCATGTCGGCATCGGCGCCGAGCCATACCGCAACCGGCTTGATGAGGACTATACCGAGTGCCGCGAGCAAAACGGCGATACCGAGGGCGACGTAAACGAGCTCCGAGAAGACGGCGTTTGCACGCTCGCGATTGCCCTCGCCGAGCGACTTCGACACGAGGGCCGTGCCGCCCGCACCGAACATAAAGCCGATGCAGCCGAGGATTTGTATAAAGGGGAAGATAATATTGATTGCGGCAAAGGGGGTAATGCCCGCAAAATTTGAGATAAAGTAGCCGTCAACGACGGTGTATATCGAGGTAAAAACCATCATTACCATAGAGGGGAGCGTGAAGCGGAGCAGTCGCCCGAGGGTAAAGTGGTCGGACAGTCGGATTTTCATATTTTTTCCTTTTTTCGTGTTTCTACCTAACCATTATACAGTCAAAGAGCGGTAATGTCAATACTTGACAAACAACTCAAAATGCTTTACAATTAAATAAAAAACACGCATACGCGAATGAACGGAGAAAAAATGAAGAACGTACTCATTTTAGGTGACAGCTATTCAACCTTTCGGGGATATATTCCCGAGGGGTATAAGACCTACTATCCCAAGTTTGACGTGCACTCGGTCACGGATACCTGGTGGAATAAGCTATCCTCGCGCCTTGATCTGAACGTGGTGGAAAATAACAGCTGGTCGGGCTCGACTGTTTCATACACGGGCCGCGAGGGTGATTGCTCTTCGTCCTCGTCGTTCATATACCGTTTCGACTGCCTTGCCGAGCGGGGCTTCCTCACCGAAAACGCGGTTGATACGGTGCTTATATTCGGTGCGACGAACGACAGCTGGATAGACGTGCCGCTCGGCGAGCTGAAATACGGAGATATTTCCCACGGCGAGCTTTTTTCGATATTACCTGCCATTTCTGCACTTTTTGCGAGAGTACGCGCGGCGCTCCCGAAGGGGAAAATAGTATGCGTAATCAACACAGAGCTTAAGCCCGAGATAGCCGAGGCGTTTATCGAGGTGTCGCACCGTTACGGAGCGCTTCCCGTCACGCTTCGGAGCATAGATAAGGAGAGCGGGCACCCCACCGCACTCGGTATGAGTGAGATTGCAGAGCAAATTGCCGAGGCAATAGACGGCGAAAATTAACCAAAAACGTTTTCTGTGAGGGATGGGATATGGAAAGAAAATCCGATAAGTACAGGTCGTACGTCGAAATACTGCGCCGCGAGCTCGTCGTTGCGATGGGCTGCACCGAGCCGATAGCCGTTGCATACTGCGCGGCCGTGGCGAGGGAGGCTCTCGGCGCGACTCCCGAGCGGGTCGAGATTTTGGCGAGCGGAAATATAATTAAGAATGTAAAAAGCGTTATAATACCTCACTCGGGCGGGCTTCGCGGCATTTCGGTTGCCGCGGCACTCGGTGTTTTTTACGGCAGAGCCGACAGCGCCCTTGAGGTAATATCACACGTCAGCGCCGACGAGGAGCGCGAGCTTGTGCGCCTCATGGATGCTCTTGAGTTTAGGCTCGTGCCGAGCGAGAGTGACAGGGCGCTCGATATTACGGTTACGGTGTATTCGGGAGAGGACTCTGCCTCGGCGCGAATTCTCGACGAGCATACGAATATCGTCAGCGTTAAGAGAAACGGTGAGGAGCTCAGCATACCGAGGGCGGCATCCTGTGCCTCGGTAGCTATTGATGAGACGGATTTTCAGCTCCTTGACGTTGCGGGTGCCTTTGATTTTGCGCTTTCCGCCGACCTTGACGACGTGCGGGATATTATCGAGCGCCAGATTGAATATAACTCGGCGATCTCGCGCGAGGGCCTTTCCGGCTCCTACGGCGCCTCGATAGGTAAGCTCGTGATGCGCCGCGGTGACGATGCCCGCAACCGTGCTATTGCCTATGCTGCGGCGGGCTCGGATGCGCGTATGAGCGGATGTGATATGCCTGTCGTTATAAACTCGGGCAGCGGCAACCAGGGAATGACAGCGAGTCTGCCCGTTATTGCCTACGCCGAGTATTACGGCAAGAGCCGCGAGGAGCTCCTGCGCGCGCTTTTACTCTCAAACCTCGTGACGCTTCATTTGAAGAGCGGTATCGGACGGCTCTCGGCCTATTGCGGCGCCGTCAGCGCGGGTGCCGGCGCGGGTGCGGGAATAGCCTTCCTTATGACGGGGGACCTGCGGACGGTAAACCACACGGTTGTAAACGCGCTCGCCATATCGAGCGGCATCGTGTGCGACGGTGCGAAGTCGAGCTGCGCGGCGAAGATTGCTATGGCGGTCGATGCGGGAATTATGGGCTACGAGATGCATATATGCGGTAACCAATTCTACGGCGGCGACGGTCTTGTCAGCAAGGGAGTTGAGAACACGATACGAAACATTTCGGCTCTCGGAAACGAGGGAATGAAGGAAACCGACAGAAAAATAATTGAAATAATGACGGGCTGTTAATAAATAATTCTAAAAATACATAAAATCTATTGACAACTCGGTATCAAAGTGCTATATTTAAGGTAACACGCGTGGTACGTCAGGTCAGGCGTGTCACGCTGTTTTCGATACGAAAAAAGCAAAAAACAAACATAAAAGGAGAACACAAATGAAAAACAGAAAAATCGTAGTAGTGGCTCTTTTGCTCGTTGCCGTGCTTACGCTCGGTATGGGTTATGCTGCACTTAACGACTACCTCACCATCGGCGGCTTTGCAGAGATCAGCGCTACCGGTGCTGAGACCGGCTTCGACGAGAAGGTTTACTTCTTAAACGATGCTCCCAACTCTCCCACGGTTGTGCAGGGCTCTACCACGGGCAGCTTCGTTGATACCGCTACTATCAGCGACGACCCCGATATTGCCCGTTTCTCGGTAAACAGCATCAACAGCTCGGGTGACAAGGTAGTTCTTATGTACACTATTAAGAACGACAGTGACCACAACGCTAAGATTTACATCGCTTCGACCAAGACTGGCGGTTCAACCCAAAACCCCTATGCATCGAGCGATATGTTCAGCGTTACCTATGCTACCAACGAGGATGGCACGGGCGTAATCGGTAATACGGTTGAACAGGGCGTTCCGATTGCCAAGGGTGCCACCGTTAACGTATACGTAATCGTAACGCTTAAAGAAGGTAAGACTCCCCCCACCTCGGGCACCGTTACCGCTGACTTCACCTGCGAGATTACCGCAGAGACCATCGACTGATAAATAAAGCAAAGAGTACATAAACGCAAGGAGGCGAGAGCATTGACGAGGGACAGAAAAATACTCTATTCCGTATCGGCTATAACTCTTATTGCCTTTTTGCTCGTATTGACTCTCGCGGAGGGTGGCGGCAGATATATTGCCGCCATCCTCGCACCTGCTTTCGCCGTTCTTATTTGCTTTACGGTGAGAAAGCGCGGCATACAGTCGGTTTACCGTCGACAGGTGCTTCTCGTTATGTCACTTGTCGGCGTCGTATACCTTATGCTTTACTACCTATCGGGCATATCCTTCGGCTTTGCCCGCTCGCTCGCCTTCGGCCTCGAGTCGGTGGTTAAGTATATACTTCCCATATCCTCTATAATCATTTCAACGGAAATTATAAGAGCGGTGCTTGCAGCTCAGGACAGCCGCGCGGCGTCGGTGATGTGCTACGCTTTCGCGACCGCGGCGCATATTATCGCCTTTGGCGATTTGTCCTCGCTCTACACCTTTAATCTCTTTATGGATTTCGTCGGGCTCACGGTGTTTCCGGCTATAGTCGGAAATTTCCTCTATATGTACGTGGCGAAGAGATACGGCGCTCTGCCGAATATAGTCTTCAGCCTTATGACCACGCTTTATCTTTACGTTTTTCGTTACGTACCCGCGCTCCCCGATGCAATCAACTCATTCTCGAGGCTTATTCTACCGATACTCGTGCTTTGGCTCGTTGACCTTCTCTACGAGAAGCGCGAGCGCCGCGCCCTTGCCAAAAGGGGTGTGCTCACGGGCGTTTTTGCAGTAGCCTCACTGTGTCTTGTAATTTCTCTTGCAATGCTTATTTCCTGCCGCTTCCGCTTCGGCCTTCTCGTAATTGCGACGCCGAGCATGTCGGATGAGATTAACGTCGGCGATGCCGTAATTTACGAGCGCTACGACGGCGGGGAAATCGAGGTAGGAGAGATAATAATTTTCGAGAGCGGCGGCCGCCGCGTGGTTCACCGCGTGGTAGACGTCAAGCGAATCGATTATCAAAACAGATATTACACCAAGGGCGATGCCAACGACTACGTCGATGCGGGGTATATTACCGATGCCGACATCGTCGGCAGGTGCAGCTTCAAGGTTTCCTACGTCGGCTATCCGACGATATGGCTGCGCGAGACCTTTGGTAGGCTGAAATAAATTCTATAGGAGAGCGAAATGTCCGAGGCTGAGAGAAGAAGACGACAGAGGTATAAGAAAAACAGGGCCAGATGCATCACGGCGCAGATTGTGGTGATTGTGGCTCTTATAGTGGCGCTCGCCGTGTCGCTTTTTGGCTATAACAAGCTGAATGAGACCTACTACGTCAACTACCGCGACGGTGCGGAGGTTGATTATAAGGTGCAGTACGAGACCAACACGCCGCTCGATGAGTGGACGGGCCCCGGGCAGAGCTACATTACCTCGCTTGTAAAAACTATGCTTATCGACTTCAAGTACGCGATAGATATGGATACCGCTAACGTTGATTACGAGTATTCATACACCGTCGATACCGAGCTTGAGATATTCGATAAGACGAACAATCTCCCCATTTTTACCTATAACGACGACATCGTTACCGCGGATACGAAGACCCAGAGCAGTAACAAGCGGCTCGAGATAAACGAGAGTGTCAGCGTTAACTTCGCCGATTACAACGCGGCGGCTAAGGAATTTATACGCGCCTACCAGCTTCGCGATGCTCTTGCAACACTGCGCGTTAAGATGCACGTTGACGTTATGGGCACGAGCGAGGCCTTTGCCGAGAATGCGAAGAACGGCTACGAGGTCTCGGTGAATATACCTCTTGCACAGACCACCTTTAGCGTCACTACGGAGGAGAGCGTTAAGTCGGGAACCGGCAGAGTTCTCGCATATCAGAACGGCAACGACCGCGATGCCTTCAAGACCGCCTCGATTGTATTCGGCTCTCTTGTCGGCGTGCTTACCGTATTCCTTATCGCGTTTATTTACGTGACGAGGAATGACGATATCAACTATACTATTAAGGTAAAGAGGCTCGTATCGGCGTACGAGAGCTTCATTCAGAGGATAATGAACCCCTTCGATGAGACGGGCTATCAGCGCCTCGAGCTCTCCACCTTCCGCGAGATGCTCGAGATTCGCGACACCATTCAGTCGCCCGTGCTTATGCACGAGAACGAGGACAAGACGCTTACGAAGTTCGTTATCCCGACCAATACCAAGATACTTTACGTATTCGAGATAAAGGTAGACGATTACGACGAGCTTTACGGCGAGGCGAAGGACGAGGAGATAGCCGAGCCAGAGCCTGTGGTCGAGCCCGAGCCTGTGGTCGAGCCCGAACCTGTAGCCGAGCCCGAGCCTGTGGTCGAGCCCGAGCCTGTGGTCGAGCCCGAGCCTGTAGCCGAGCCCGAGCCTGTGGTCGAGCCCGAGCCTGTGGCCGAGCCCGAGCCTGTAATCGAGCCCTTGGCCGAGGACGAGGGAATAAGAATCGTCAACGGTCAGATTATACATATCAGATACAGAACCTCGTTTATGTCCCGCCTTATCCAGGCGCGCACCGAGGTACAGGATTATTACACCGCAATCAAGAATGAGATTCTTGCCTACGAGGGCGTTAAGGCGAGAGTCAGCTGGGCCTTCGAGTCCTTTAACAAGGGGCGCACTCAGCTTGTGAAGCTGAACGTTAAGGGCTCGGCGCTTCTCGTGTACCTCGCCCTTAACCCCGCGGACTATGCCGACAGAGTGGGAATGAACGACGTTTCGGGTAAGCCGAAGCTCGATAAGGTTCCTCTTATGATTAAGGTAAAGAGCCAAAGAGGCTTAAAGATTGCCCGCGAGCTTATTGCCGCCGTAATGGAGAAGAACGGTATAGCGCGCGGCGAGCTTCCCACGGTTGATTATCATATGCCCTATGAGACGACCGAGGCACTCGTTGATAAAAACCTCGTGAAGGTTATATTCCCCGACGGAATGAAGCTCGAGGAGGGCGCGATTATTGAGCGCCTCGACGTCGGCGCGCATCTGCGCTCCATGCGTAAGGCGGGAGATGATGAGACCGATTCCTTCGTTGAGCTTGAGATAGTTGCTCCCGTGGTAGACGAGGAGGCGCTTGCCGAGGCAATGACCGCCCCCGCGCCCGAGCTCGAGAATATAGATTTCGTTGACGAGGTCGACGAGGTCTATGAGGAAACTCCCGAGCACCCCGGTGTCGAGGTCATCGGTGTCGTATGGCCCGAGCGGGCACACAAAAACAAAATTTACAGATATGACCCGAGCGGAGAGAAGCTCGAGGACGGCGACGTCGTTCTCGTTCCTACCCGCGATGTTCATAAGAACAGGGAGGTTATAAGACAGGCTGCCGTTGCACACGGAAATCATACGGTAGACCCCGATACGCTGAAGCACCCCTTGAAGAAGATAATCGGTGTGGTAAAGCGTAAAATAGAAGCAGCGCTCAGCTCCGACGGAAAATAAGCTCTCGCTCGGTGCGACGGAAGGAGGATAGTGTGAGATATGAAAAGACTGTTTAGTGTTCTTTTAACTCTCACACTGTCCTTTTCCTTTTTATTCTCGGCAGTGGGCTTCGCCGCTATCAGCGACAGGCTGACCGTCGAGGGAAGTGCATCGGCGAACCCGCCCGAGGGGCTCGTTATTCTGAGCGTTGTGTCAAACAGTCCGGGCGCCGTGACGAATTACTATGCCTCGACGGTGCATAGCAGCACCGTTGACCTGACGGGCGTGAACAGCGTGAGCTTCACTATAACCGTGTTCAACAACACGGGCTACACCTATTACTTCGACGAGGCGGTGTGGCAGGATAACGCATACGACAACACCGGTATTCAGCTTTCACTCTCCGGAATTGCCGCAAAGTACGAGCTTGTCGATAAGGCGACGGTTACCTTCACCGCGATTTTCACGTGTAAGAATTCCTCGGTGACGAACAAGGTGCTTAATTCGGTAATCAATTATCAGTTCGTTCCGAATGCCGAGGATGCGGGCGACATCGCTATAGATAACGCGCTCGGAAAGTTTCAGGAGATTTTGAACGACGATGCACTCGGCGGTGCGTTTGAGGTCTTGATTGATAATATGGACGACAGCGGCAGACGAGCTAACGAGACCTATATCGGTAACGTCGTCGGTGCGGACAGTGAGGATACGAATGCAATTAAGGGTCTCTTCACCGACGGTATTATGGACTATCTCGTCCTTCAGATAGGTGACGGAGATAAGAAATCTGTTACCGCGATAATAAAGCGTGAGCCCCTCGACGGCCGCGACGATACGGGAACCGATATAGTGAACAGCTCGGGCGCCGTTAAGACGGCGGGCTGTGAGATGACGATATATCTCACCCCCGACGATATTCCCGCAGACAGACTGCTTTTCGGCTCGGGAGGCAGCACGATAACCGTTTACGCCGCGGTATTCACAACCGATGAGGACGGCAACTGGTATCAGCTCTCGCCTCTTTACGAGGGCACCGCGACGACCAATAACTACGACGGAAACACGCTCTTTGCCACTGCGAACTCCTTTAACACCGATACATGGCGCTCGGTTGCGGCAAGCTACGAGACCGATAAGGGAACGGTCGTCGTCAAGAAGGGCGATACGATAGCTACTCTCGTTTCGGCACTCCCCGATTAAAATTGGAAAACGTCTTGACAAAAGGCGAAAACTGTGTCAAAATTAGGAATAGAAATTTTTATATAATATATTCGGAGGAATAGCAAATGCATCTCAGAAAAAGCAAGGTAATTGCAAAGACCAAGGAAGGCAAGTGTGCCTTTTCGTTTAAGCTCAATTTGTCCGACCCGAGATGTGCAGAGATTGCCGCAATGAGCGGTATCGACTGCCTTTGGATCGATATGGAGCACGTTCCCTCGGACTACTCGGCCGTTGAGAACATCGTTCGCGCGGCTAAGGCGTACGACGTTGACGTTCTCTGCCGTGTTTCCCGCGGCGGATACAGCGACCTCATCTGTCCTCTTGAGGCCGACTGTACCGGTATCATGGTGCCTCACCTTATGAGCCTTGAGGAGGCGAAGAAGGTTGTTTACTACACCAAGTTCCACCCCATCGGCCGCCGTCCTCTCGACGGTGGAAACGCCGACGGAGCATACTGCCTCGTAGATGCACTTGATTACATAAAGGAGGCTAACGAGGAGCGCTTCACAATCGTACAGATTGAGGATCCCGAGCCCGTTGCCGAGCTTGAGGAGATCTGCGCGCTTCCCGGTATCGATATGATATTCTTCGGCCCCGCGGACTTCTCGCAGGGAATAGGTAAGCCCTGTCAGTTCGATGCTCCCGAGATTGACGAGACACGTAAGCTCGTTGCGAAGCTCGCGAGAAAGCACGGTAAGATGGCGGGCACCACCGGCTCTGTTGCCACTGCCGAGGCCCGTATTGCCGAGGGCTATAACTTCATTAACGTCGGTGCCGACGTTATTGCACTCGGTAACTACTTTATGGGGCTTAAGAAGGAGCTCGACGAAAAATTTAATTAAAAGCCTTAATTAAAAGAACCAGAAATAACCGCGGAAATTTTCCGCGGTTATTTTTATTAAAATATTAAAAAACCTATTGACTTTAGCGCTTTAGTGTGCTAAAATGTGTAATATATTAATAATGATGACAAAATATCATTAGGATGAGGTGTTATGGATAACTTTTCTTTGGAGATGTTCGATAACTTTTTCGAGGCGGTGCTAAGGCTTCGGAGCATTGAGGATGCACGCCGATTTTTTGAGGACGTGTGCACCGTGAAGGAGCTCGAGGCTATGTCGCAGAGGGTTAAGGTTGCCTCGCTTTTACGCGCGGGACGGAATTACCAGGAGGTTTCCCGCGAGTCCGGCGCGAGCACGGCGACCATAAGCCGCGTTAACAAGTGCCTTATGTACGGTAGCGGCGGCTACGACCTCGTCCTTGGTGAGAAGGAGGAATAATGGATTTTAAAAGCGTATTAACCCGTGAGGAGCTCGTGGCGCTTTCGCTTCGCTCAATATATGCCTCTCACGGCTACACACAGTACAGAATGAGCAAGTTCGAGGAATACGACCTCTATGCTAAGAATAAGGACTTTCTCGTCTCGGACAATATCATCACCTTTACCGACACCGACGGCAGACTTCTCGCGCTTAAGCCCGACGTTACCCTATCTATTATTAAGAACGATAGAGACAGCGAGGGAATTAAGAAGCTCTACTATAACGAGAACGTATACCGCCCCTCGCGCGGTACGCGCTCCTTCCGCGAGCTTATGCAGGTCGGCCTTGAATGTATGGGAGAGGTTGGTGAGACCGAGATAGCCGAGGTTATTCTTCTTGCGAAGATGAGCCTTGACGCCATATCACCCGATAACGTGCTTGAAATATCGCACCTCGATATTGTGTCGGGCGTGCTCTCGGCCTTTAATATCAGCGAGGAGGGCAGAGGACGTATTTATACCTACCTCGCGGCGAAGAACGAGCGGGGAATTGAGAGCGTGTGTGAGGAGGAGGGACTTGCTCCCGAAAATACGGCGCTCGTTACCCGCCTTGCCACCCTTTACGGCGAGCCCGGCCGCGTGCTCCCCGAGCTTTCCGCGTTTTGCCTAAACGACGGAATACGGGCGGCCGTAGACAGCCTCTCGCGTGTCCTCACATCACTTGAGGCGGGCGGCGTTCGGGGAATTTCACTTGATTTTTCGCTTCTCAGCGATATGAGCTATTATAACGGAATAGCAATCAAGGGCTTTGTCAGCGGAATTCCTACGGGTGTTCTGTCGGGCGGTCAGTACGACAGGCTTATGAAAAAAATGAACAGAAAATCGCGGGCAGTCGGCTTTGCCGTATATCTTGACGAGATTTCAAAGCTGTCCTGCCTCGGAGAATAATATGGAAAGAATGCTTAATATCGCACTGCCTAAGGGCAGGCTCGGCGAGCGTGTTTACGCTATGTTCGAGGCGGCGGGCTATCCTTGCCCCGAAATCAAGGAGAACAACAGACGGCTTATTTTTGAAAACCGCGAGCTTGGAATTCGCTACTTCTGGGTGAAGCCCTCCGACGTAGTTATATACGTCGAGCGCGGCGCTGCCGACATCGGCGTTGCGGGGCGCGATATACTGCTTGAATATTCCCCGGACGTATACGAGCTGCTCGACCTTGAGGTCGGTAAATGTCATATGGCGGTAGCGGCTAAGTGCGGCTATGAGGACGACAGGAGCCGCACGCTTACCGTAGCCACGAAGTTCACGAATATAGCGAAGAGCTATTACGCCTCTCTCGGACGGGAGATTGATATAATACACCTAAACGGCTCGATAGAGCTTGCGCCCATTCTCGGCCTATCCGACGTTATCGTGGATATTGTGGAGACGGGCACGACCCTTAAGGAGAATAAGCTCGAGGTGGTCGAGCGCTTCGCCGAAATAAGCGCGCGCCTGATTGCAAACAAGGCGAGCTTCAAATTCCTCGGCGAGAGAATAGACCTTCTGCGCGGCAAGCTTCGCGACGTAATCGGCACAAGCAAATAAAACGGAGTAGAAAAAATGATAAGAATTATAAGAGATACCCTTACCGAGCGCGAGGAGATTTTCTCGGTCTCGGAGAAGAAGACAGACGTCTCGGGTGTCGTTTCGGAAATTATAGATAGGGTAAGGCGCGAGGGCGACTCGGCACTTTACTACTATGCGGAAAAATTTGATAAGGCCGCCCTCACCTCGCTTCGCGTCTCGCGTGAGGAGATAGCCACGGCGCTTGACTCCGTCAGCCCCGAGCTTATCCGCGTGCTTAAGAGTGCGAAGGAGAATATCAGCGCCTTCCACGAGAAGCAAAAAAACTCGGGCTTCGAGCTTGCGCGCGGCGACGGCACCGTCGTCGGGCAGAGGGTTATACCGATTGAGCGCGCGGGACTTTACGTCCCCGGCGGCACTGCGGCATACCCCTCAACCGTGCTTATGGATGCTATCCCCGCCAAGATTGCGGGCTGCGAGCGTGTCGTAATGGTAACGCCGCCCGACGCCTCGGGCAGGGTAAACCCGGTAATACTTGCCGCGGCGGAGGTCGCGGGGGTTGACGAGATTTATAAGGTCGGCGGAGCACAGGCGATAGCCGCGCTCGCATACGGCACCGAGAGTATACCGAGGGTCGATAAGATAGTCGGCCCGGGTAACGCCTACGTTGCCGAGGCGAAGCGTCAGGTGTTCGGCGCGGTCTCTATCGATATGATAGCGGGTCCGAGCGAGATTTTGGTGGTTGCTGACGGCACTAACCGTCCTTGCGATATTGCCGCAGACCTGCTCTCGCAGGCGGAGCACGACAGAATGGCGAGCGCCGTCCTTGTAACCGACAGCGAGGCCTTTGCCGATGCCGTGGCGCTTGAGATTGAGCGGCAGATTCCGCTTCTCTCCCGCGCAGATATAGCACGCGCCTCGATAGACGATAACGGAAAAATAATTATTGCCGAAAATATTCTCGATGCTATAAAGATTGCCAATGCAATAGCCCCCGAGCACCTTGAGATATGCGTTGATAACCCCTTCGACTATCTTCCCCTCGTTAAGCACGCGGGCTCGGTCTTCCTCGGTAAGAACTGTCCCGAGGCTCTCGGCGACTATCTCGCGGGAACGAACCACACCCTCCCGACGAGCGGCACGGCACGCTTCTCAAGTCCTCTCTCGGTTGACGACTTCGTGAAGAAGACACAGTATATCTACTATGATAAATCGGCACTCGAGCGAGTTTGCCGCGACGTTGAGCTCTTCGCTACCGAGGAGGGACTCACCGCGCACGCGAGGAGCGCCGTTATAAGATTTGAGGACTGACGATGAGCAAATTCTTAATCGACAAATACTCGGCTCTTAAGCCCTATACCCCGGGTGAGCAGCCGAGGGAGCGTAAATATATCAAGCTTAATACCAACGAGAGCCCGTTCCCGCCCTCGCGCTGTGCACAGAGGCTTGCCGCGCGTGAGGCACGGAGGCTCTACCTCTATCCCGACCCGAACGTCACGGCGCTTACCTCGCTTATGGCAGAGGAGCTCGGCGTATCGGCCGACGAGGTTATAATGACAAACGGCTCCGACGAGGTTTTGAACTTCGCGTTTATGGCCTTCTGCGATGAAAATAGAGAGGCGCTTTTCCCCGATATAACCTACGGCTTCTATCGGGTGTTCGCCGCGCTCTCGGGCGTGCCCTATACCGAAATACCTCTCGGGGACGACCTGACCGTTTCCCCCGACGATTATATAGGTCGGCGGGGCACGGTGTTTATCGCAAATCCTAACGCACCGACGGGAATAGCCCTTCCGCTCTCCGAGATTGAGCGCATAGTCGCGAGTGACCCGGGGCGGGTCGTGGTGGTTGACGAGGCCTACGTTGACTTCGGCACCGAGAGTGCCGTCAGCCTTATTAAAAAATACGATAATCTTCTCGTCACGGGAACCTTTTCGAAGTCGCGCTCGATGGCGGGCGCCCGTCTCGGATACGGTGTCGGCTCGGCAGAGCTTATTCCGGACCTTGTGAGAATTAAGTATTCCACGAACCCCTACAACGTAAACAGAATGACGGCGGCGGCGGGTCTTGGCGCACTGCTCGACAGAAAATACTTTAAGTGTAACTGCAAAAAAATCATAGAGAACCGCGAGTGGACGGCGAGCGAGCTCTCGGCCCTTGGGTTTGAAATGACCCCCACCCGTGCGAACTTTTTGTTCGTTAAGAGCGATAAGATTTCGGGAAAAGAGCTCTACCTTGCACTGCGGCGTGAGGGGATACTCGTGCGCCACTTCGACTCGCCGAGAATATCCGACTATGTAAGAATTACCGTCGGCAGTAAGAAGCAAATGCAAATATTAGTTGACAAAATTAAGAATTTATCGGAGATGACGAAATGAGAGTAGCTGAAATTAACAGAAAAACGGCGGAGACCGATATACAGCTTAAAATCAATCTTGACGGGCGGGGAATTGCCGACGTATCGAGCGGCTCGCCCTTCCTCGACCATATGCTCACACTCTTCGCGCGGCACGGCGGCTTTGACCTTACGCTTCGCTGCGCGGGCGATATGGAGGTTGATGCTCACCACACGACCGAGGATATAGGCATCTGCCTTGGTAAGGCCTTTCTCTCGGCCCTCGGCGACAGAGTCGGAATTACCCGCTATGCCGATACCACGCTCCCTATGGACGAGGCGCTTATTCTCTCGGCCGTGGACATCTCGGGTCGCGGCTATTACGCCGACGAGTTTAATATTATGCGCGAGCGGGTGGGTGAGTTTGACACCGAGCTTGTCAGCGAGTTTTTCGCGGCATTTGCAAGATGCGCCGAGCTTACGCTTCACGTAAGACAGCTCGCGGGCAGAAATGCACACCACATAATTGAGGGCGCGTTTAAGTCGGTGGCGAGGAGCCTTCGCGCGGCAGTGGCGCTTGATACGCGCTTCTCTGACAGTATCCCCTCGACCAAAGGAGTAATTTAATGACGGCAATTATAGATTACGGAGTAGGTAATCTTTTCTCTCTTGAAAGCTCTCTTCGCGCTGTGGGTGAGGAGGCCTGTGTTACCTCTGACCCCGCCGTTATCCGCTCTGCGGACAGAATAATTCTGCCGGGGGTTGGCGCCTTCGGAGACGCGGCGGCGAAGCTCGCCGATACCGGCCTTATCTCGGTGATACGCGACTGTGCCGAGCGCGGCGTGCCCCTTCTCGGTATATGCCTCGGTATGCAGCTGCTTCTCGAGCGCGGCTACGAATACGGCGTACACGACGGCCTCGGACTTATAAAGGGAGAGATACGACCAATCAGTGAGGTTATCGAGCGTGGACTTAAAATTCCGCATATCGGCTGGAATTCCTTAAGCTTTCCCGAGAATAAGAGCCCACTTTTCAAGTACGTAAACGAGGGCGAGCACGTATATTTCGTTCACTCCTTCTCGGCACAGGGGACCCCCTCGGCGATAGCGCACACCGATTACGGCGGCAGAGTAGTTGCCGCGGTTGGTGAGGGGAATATCCTCGGCTGTCAGTTCCACCCCGAGAAAAGCGGCAGGGTAGGACTTAATATTCTTCGCGCCTTTTGCGAGATGGGAGGGGCAAAATGAAGATTTTTCCGGCAATAGACCTTTTCGGCGGGAAGGCCGTCAGGCTCTACAAGGGTAACTACGACGAGATGACGGTGTATAGCGACAATCCCGTCGAGGTCGCCCTCGACTTTCAGCGTGCGGGGGCGGAGTATATGCACCTCGTCGACCTTGAGGGCGCGAGGAGCGGAGAGACACCGAACATAGAAACGATAGGAAAAATAGTCCGCGCGACCGATATGTTCGTCGAGGTCGGCGGCGGCATTCGCACGATAGAGGTCGTACGGCGTTATTTTGAGGTCGGCGTTAAGAGGGTAATCCTCGGCACCGCCGCCGTCACCGACAGAGCCTTTCTCACCGCGGCTCTTTCCGAGTTCGGCGAGGGGGTTGCCGTGGGCGTTGATATACGCGACGGCAGGGTGGCTATTAAGGGCTGGACCGAGAGGTCGGAGCTCGATGCCTTTGACTTCTGCCGTGAGCTTGAGGCGCTCGGCGTTAAGACCATAATATGCACCGATATATCGCGCGACGGCGCTATGCAGGGAGCTAACCGCGAGCTTTACCGTAGGCTCTCGGGCGAGCTTCGTATGAGCATTATCGCCTCGGGCGGCGTGTCCTCTCTTGAGGACGTGACGAGCCTCAGGGATATGGGGCTTTACGGTGCGATAATAGGGAAGGCCTACTACACGGGTGCCGTGGCACTCGATAGGGCTATAAGGGTAGCAAAATGATAACTAAAAGAATAATCCCCTGCCTCGACGTTCGTGACGGCAGGGTAGTTAAGGGCGTGAACTTCGAGGGTCTCTCGGACGTATCCTCGCCCGTCGAGCTCGGAAGATATTACAGTGAGTGCGGTGCCGACGAGCTTGTGTTTTACGATATTACCGCCTCGCACGAGCGCCGCGCGCTCTTTACCGACGTATTGCGCGAGGTTGCCTCGACGATATTTATACCCCTTACCGTCGGCGGCGGTATTAACAGCCTCGACGACTTTGACCGAGTGCTTAAGTGCGGCGCGGATAAGGTGAGCGTTAACTCGGGAGCTATCAAAAATCCCAACCTCATATACGATGCGGCGAAGCGCTACGGTGACCAGTGCGTCGTGCTCTCGGTTGATGCCAAGCGCGTAGGTGACTCCTACCGCGTATTTGCACGCGGGGGCAGAGAGGATACGGGCCTTGATGCTATCGAGTGGATACGGCGCGGCGTTGATATGGGTGCGGGCGAGATAGTTCTCAACTCCATTGATACCGACGGAGTTCGGCGCGGCTTCGATATAGAGATGCTCCGCGCGGTGACCGCGGTGGTCGACGTGCCCGTAATTGCCTCGGGCGGTGCAGGCTCTGCCGAGGATTTTGTGAGGCTTTTTTGCGAGCTGCCCGACGTCGATGCGGGGCTTGCCGCCTCTATCTTCCATTTCGGCGAGGTTAAGATATCCGAGCTTAAGGCGCTTCTTGCCGAGGCCGGAATTCCCGTCAGAATATAAAAGAAAGTGAGAGAAGAAATGCTTAATATAGACGAGCTTAAATTTGACGAGGCGGGTCTCATTCCCGCGATAGTGACCGATGCGGTTACGAAGAAGGTGCTGACCCTCGCGTATATGAACCGTGAGAGCCTTAAGATTACTATGGAGCGCGGGCTTACCTGCTTTTACAGCCGCTCAAGACAGCAGCTCTGGCTTAAGGGAGAAACGAGTGGTAACTATCAGCACGTCGTATCGATTACTGCCGACTGTGACAAGGATGCTCTTATAGTCGTGGTCGAGCCCGACGGCCCCGCCTGCCACACGGGCGAGGAGAGCTGCTTCTTTAACCCCGTATTTCAGAGCGAGGAGCTGCACGAGTTTTCTCTCTCGGCACTCGTAAAGCTTATCGAGGGAAGAAAGACCGAGAAGACCGAGGGCTCTTATACCACCTACCTCTTCGAGAAGGGACTTGACAAGATTTTGAAGAAGGTCGGCGAGGAGAGCACCGAGGTAATTATAGCGGCGAAGGCAGAGGATAAGGCAGAGACGGTCTACGAGATTGCCGACCTCGCCTACCACGTGCTCGTGCTTATGATACAGATGGGAATATCGCTTGAGGATATTCACCGCGAGCTCGCCTCCCGTCACGTTATCGATAAGAAGGTAAAGCAGGAGAAAATGACGAAATGAGCTATACCGACCTTCACACCCATTCGGTGTTTTGCGACGGAAAAAGCACGCCCGAGGAAATGGTTATCTCGGCGATAGATAAGGGGCTTGACACGCTCGGAATAGTGGTTCACTCCTATACCGAGTTTGATAAGTCCTACGCAGTGAAGCTCGAGAACGAGCCGATATTTCTTTCCGAGATGGCTCGCCTAAAGAGCAAGTATGCCGACAAAATCAGGCTTCTTGCAGGCGTTGAGAGGGATATTTTCTCGACCGAGGTAGATGACGGCTACGACTATACCATAGGCTCGGTGCACTATATCGAGCGGGGCGGTGAATATTATCCGCTCGACTGGTCGGCCGACCGCTTAACGGCACTTGCCGAAGAGCACTTTGGCGGTGATATGATAGCACTTTGCGAGGAGTATTATTCGCTCGTTTCGAAAATACCCGAGAAATTTACGCCCGATATAGTAGGTCACATAGACCTTATTACGAAGTTTAACGAGGGCGGTGTGCTATTCGATACCGCGAGCCCGCGCTACGTAGCGGCATATCGCGCGGCGGTTGATGCGCTTATCCCGACGGGCGCACTCTTCGAGATTAATACGGGCGCCGTCTCCCGCGGCTATCGCACCTCTCCCTATCCCGCGAGTGATATTATTGACTATATCAAATCCCGCGGCGGTAAATTTACTCTTTCGAGCGATGCGCACAGGGCGGAGAATATCGCCTTTGGCTTTCCCGATTTTGAGAAGCTTTTATAAAGAATAAAAAGCGATGAGGCTTTTCCTCATCGCTTTTTGTTTAGACGGTTTTATTTATTTTAATATGTATCTCTCTCGCATCGTTTTTCATAAGGGAGAGTGCGCTTACGTATTCTCCCTCGATGCCGCAGTCGCTCTCGATAAGCGCATTCGCATCGCTCTCGGTGATACCGAATACACGAAGAGCCCGCGCCACCGCTCCCTTGCCGCCGTACGCGAGCGAGCGGAAGAGTGAGATGTCGCGCGGAGCCTCCCCTGTCGACTTAAGCCAGTCGAAGCCGGGGGCTACGCCGTCGTTTCCGACGAGCGAGACTACAATTCTGTGCCGCTCCTCGAGGCGAAGCACGAGAGTCTTGCCCTCGGTTACCATAACCCGCTCCCGCGAGGAGAAGAGCCCGATAGAGCGAAGCTCGTCAAGGCCGAGCCTGACGGCACGGAAAAAGTATAAAACGGCGAAAATCATTACGCACACGGTGAATATCATAAGCGGATATAGCTTGAAGGGAGTGCTCGTCACGCCGTCGTTATGTAAAATGCAAAGAGTGAGGAGCAGAGCTAAGGGTAGCTCGCACCAGAAGACCCACGGCCTTACCGAAATTAAATACGCGCCCTTTGTTTTCATAAAAATCTCCGAATTTTTTGTATATATTGATTGTACCACGCGGCGGGGAAAAATGCAATATAAAAAAGGTAAAAATAGTGTTAATGCCCGCCCGACTGCCTTTTTTCCATTTTGCGCCAGCTTATGAAGCCGTAGAGGTCGTTGACGAGGAAGGCAACGAAGCAGAAAACGACCGTGAGATACTCGGTATTTTCTATACTCGCGAGGCTCCAGAGAAGAATAAGCACGAGGTCGTTAAGGGCGTATGCGACGGCATAATAGGGACTTCTTCTGAAGGTGAGATAAACGGCGGCGAAGCTCGTCGTGACCGAGAGCGTGCTCGGGAAGAGGTTTGCCGTGCCGAGAAAAGCGAGAATAAAGTAGAATATTACCGTAACACCGACGGTAAGCGCGAGAAATAATGGTATTTCCCGCACGGGAAGTCGGTTGACCCTGACCTCGGCCTTCCCCTTCTCGTAGGGGTTTTTAATCCAGGAGATGAGAGCCAATACCGCCATAGGCATACTCATACCGAGGTATGTCAGCATCTCGCCGTAATAGCTGAAGCTATATGAAATCACGGCGTAAATAAAGCTGAATATGATGACGAGCACCTGACCTGCGGGGTGCCCCTTCGCACAGAGGAGCAGGGCGGTGACACCTATGAGAGAGGCGGTGAGGGAAAGCGCATCACTGCCGCGAAAGATAAAATATGAAAGCAAAATAAGCACCACCGACGAGCACCATATAATTGCATCGGCGAGGCTGAAATATTTAATTATTTTCCGTAGCATAAGGGCTCCTTTTAAGAAAACAAGCACTCGCATACACGTCTTCTAAGACCTAACGACGTGCAAACGAATGCTTCAGACATTCACTACTCGGTAGCAGCTTGTATTAATTATAGCATAGGAGGCTTCAAAAATCAAGCCCCTAAAAAAATATCGGCGCCGCATATAGCAACGGCGCCGCTTCCTTTAGAAAATTACCGGTGTGTAGGCCAACGGGAGCAGGTCTTTTGCCCTGACCTTTACGAGTTCGCCGTTCTCGTCGTTTAGTATTACGAGAATATCGGGGCAGTACTCATAGAGCATCTGGCGGCAATTGCCGCAGGGAGGGATAACCGAGTTATGCGCCTTGTCGTGGACGGCGACTATGGTATCGAAGTCGCGCTCGCCGCTTGATATAGCGGTGCCGACAGTGATATATTCCGCGCAGGAGCCGTGAATACCGTCACAGTTCACTCCCGTATAGATTTTTCCGCTCTTAGAGAGCAGGGCACAGCCGACGGTGTGATTGTAGACTCCGTCGTCGAAGTTGGCCTCTAAGGCCCGAAGCCCGAGCTTTATCAGCTCCATATCCTTGTCGGTAACAGGGTATCTTTCCATAGCGACGTCTCCCATTCATTTGTTTTATTCCTTATTAATAACCTTCTTATGCCAGGTTCGCTTGTTACATTTCGGACACCTTAAGTACCGAGTCGTTCCCATATGCATTGCATTAAGTGCCTGCTTATAGGTGGGCACGAGCTCGTTACCGCATTCCTTGCACCTGTATACACCCACACTGACCTCGAGCTTTAGCGCGTAGAAGCAGGGGATTAAAAACACAATGCAAATAGCGAGAATGGCTACAAGCTGCCACACCCCCTCGGGTATTACGAACGCGGAAATAAAGAGCCCTGAAATCAGGGCTATTATGCTTACGGTCATAATTACCCACATTGAAGTCCATATAGTTTTGTTTTTAAGCTCTCTCTCCCTTGCCATATCAAGAATGAGCTGTTTGTTTTTCTCGTTTTCGTTTTCCATACTGATTTTCTCCCCACAAAGTAATTCGTTTACGCTGATGCCAAGAATATCACAGAGCTCGAGCATAATTGAGGTGTCGGGCATTGCTATGCCCCTTTCCCATTTCGATACCGCCTTGTCGGTGATACCGAGCCTGTCTGCGAGCTGCATCTGTGTTAAGCCTTGCCTTTTTCTGCATTCGGCAATAAATCTGCCGATTTTCGTTTGATTCATGTTTGCCTCCCTTCGCATACAGTATAGCCGATATTGTAAGAGAAGTACACCTACCGTTGGTTTAGTGAGGAGAAGTAAACCGACAGTGGCGGGTTGTTGTGGCATAATTCCCGGGAAAAGTAAAATCCGGCGCCTATTCGGCTTGACAAACCGGAATTTACACTACACCAAGAACCAGCTGAAAGGAGATAAATCCGGCACCGGCATCATCTGCAATGTAAACGGCGTTTATGTAAATAACGTTGTTGTCGGAAAGGGTTGCTTTATAGAACAAATCCTCCTGCCTGGTATTTCCCGATGTGCCCACTGAGGTGCTGACATTGATGCCTTCAAGCTCCATAGAGAGGACCTCGCGACCGGCGAGGTAGGCGATCATTTGCACGAAACTGTCATCCAAGCCCTCGGAGGATGTATTTGGGTGCATTAAGGATTTAGCGTCGTCTATTAGGTTTTCCGACAGGAGCCCCATCATTTCATCCACCTTAATTGGAGCTTGTGCGGAATCCTCCAATTTATCCGTTAGGTTTTGTGAAAAATTGCATGCCGAAAGGCAAGAAATTGTGAGTATCAAAAGAAATGCTAAGCAAGATAGCTTTTTCATAAGGGCCTCTTTTCAAGTTTAAATTTATCTAACGGTTACATCGTATCGACCAAAGGTTTGACTGTGTATATTTGTAACTACGGCGAGTTCATTTGATAACACAGCCAAAATAATTCTCCATTAAATTAAGCAATCGCTCCTCGTTAGTCTTTCCTTTCGGCTTGGGGCGATTGAAGATTTTTCTTACCATCCATTCAATGAACATGTAAACCCGAATGATCAAGGCAATTGGCAAAATTAAAATAAATAACAGGAAGTCACCTACACTATCGATAGCTTTCTTGGATAAGCTACGGTTGTCGTTAGGTCCAATATATCGAATTTCTCCACTGAATTCTATTTTGTTGCTCAATTCGGTGATTGTTGGTACAAACCAATAACCACCGGAGTGATTGCCTCTTGCCACGCCAAAGTGTATTTCGTCACCAATCAGCTCTACGATGTAATCGTCAAAATAATAAAAAGTTCCACCTGAATATGAATCATTATGGCTAAATCGATTCAAGTTGTTAATAAAATCTTTCTTTGTTCCGGCAAACTCAAACATATACTTCTTTGACACATCATCACCGCCTTCTTAATCAAAGCATCCAGGTCTATTAGACTGTTCGTCAAATTCAAGTTTATCTATCAGTTAGATTATACCATAAAAACGGCAAAAAGTAAATACGCTTTGCGAACTTTGCCTCTTACGAGGCGGGATAAGGAAAATGGCACCCACCGTAAAAGGTGAATGCCATTTGATAGCACGTTGGGGTGCCGTTTTTCTTATCTCTTCGAGTTTTAAGAACACTGTTTGATATCGTGAATAACGTGAAATATCGTGTGATATCGTGAATATCGTGAGTATCGCCCTATAAAGTGTTGTATCAAATTTGCACCAAAATCACACCAACATTCAACGCCTATTCAGCTCGTCAAATTGGAATTTGATTACCATTTATTCTTTCTTCTGTGTATCGGCAAAG